>CAYRCO010000223.1:0-5515 GCA_964422775.1 uncultured Rhodovibrio sp. | reverse complement strand
GTGGTTCCTGCTCGCCGGCACGGCCGTGCTGCTGCCGGTGATCCTGGGCTACACCGCCTACGTCTACTGGGTGTTCCGCGGCAAGATGGACCCGAACGAGGGCTATCACTGATGGCGCGCCCGCAGCCCCCGCGACGCCAGCGCATGCCGCGGCTCGGCCCCAGGCGCATGCCGCGGCTCGGCGTGGTCCACGAGGACCGCGCCGACCCCGCCCGCGCCGGCGCCGACCGCCCCTGGAAACGCCTCGCCTGGTTCGCCGCCCTCTGGGCCGGCAGCGTCGCCGCGCTCGGTGTGGTGGGGTACGCGATCAAGCTGGCGTTGGGGGAGTAGGCGCGGATTCGCGGGCGCAGCAATGGGTTGAAGCTCTGGGGGATTGTGATTGTGCACCGACCGTCTGCGTTTGCGACTGCGCCACCGCGAGAGGTGTCCGGTCCTGGACCAGCCCAGGACATCCGACCTCGGGTGTTCGTCGTCTCGGATGGGCCAGGAACTGCCATCGCGCGGTCGTTCTAAGAAAGCGCGTGTGCCCTACCAGTCAGGGTAAGATCGAAACATTCCAAGCTGTAACAGCGAGGATGCCCGCCCGGTCGACACCGCGTCTGCCTGCACGTGATCTAAAATGTGGCTCGGCATGGGGTCACGACGCTGATCGGCGCCACGAGGCCCTGAATCAAGTGGATGTGGAGGGGGTAGCCGCCGATGCTGATATAAAAGCGGTCGTTGTCACGCAGCTCGCTACCTCTGCAGTCGTTCGTGGTCACGGGATTACGGCGAAAAAAGCGGCGTCAGAGGATTGCTCAGCAGCCTACTAGCGGAACGGCACGACGGCATGGAGTTTCCCGGATACCGCGTCGGACACAGGCGGCTCCTGGGCGATCGCAACCTTCACGTTGCCTGCCCCTTGCGTCGCGAGATAAGCGCTTACGGCTTCCGCCGCCGAACGGCCGACCGACGCTGGATCCGCTTGTCGCTTCGCGGTGACGCGGAGGGTTACGGCATCCGCGGCCGTCTGCACCAACTGATACTGGCGTAGGCCGACGACGCGTTCGACCGCGGTCCCGATTGCCAAGGGCAGTAACTTGATCTCGAAACCGTCCTCACCTGTGAATCGGAGGACTTCGTTACGCCGGCCCTCGACCTGTATCGCGGTCAAATGGCTGCCGCAGGAGCACGGCTCCGGTTTCACCGTCACGCTGTCATTCAGATCGTACCGGATGACGGGCTGGGCGCGGTTCGCCAGGTTGGTCAGAAGGGCCGTATGCGAAGCGGTGCCTGGATCGACCGGCCGATAGGCGTGATCGACCGGCTCTAGGATCATCCAGTCGTCGTTGATGTGCAACCAGCCATGGTGGCACCCGAAGGCGATGTAATCTGCCTCGGAAGACGCGTAGACGTTCAAGACGCGGGCGCCGAAAGCCTGTTCGATCCGGATCCGGTCGGACCGTTCGAGCGTCTCGCCGCCGGCGATGACGATTCCAGGCGCGATCCGCAGATATCCCTGTTCCCGCTCTTCCGCCAACAGCGACAGCACGCTCGGGTAAGCCACCAGCTGGCCGGGGTCCCAGGCGTTCAGCTGCTGGATAAGCGCCGGCATCGGCGTCATCACCGAGAAGTCGCGCATCAGCGGCGCGAGCCAAGGGTACATCCGGGCCTGATGGCGCCAGGTCGCGATCCCGGCGAAGTGATCCTCGTTCGCCAACACGCACGCCATTCGCGCGCCATGGCTGACCAGCCCGACTGCTTCAGGCGTGGCGGCGACCGCGGGCCAGGCCCGGGTGGCGAACAGGGCCTCGTAGACGCCAAGCGCCTCGCGATCGTGCACGAACAGGCCCATCTCACCGCTTGTGCCCGAGGTCTTCCAGACCGCCCAGTGACCGTCCAGTAAGGCGCCGATACGCGCGCGGTCAGCGGCGAACGCGTCGGCGGCCTGGTAGGTCACCGACGGATCCGTGACCCAGCGGTCGAAATGCGGCATGAGCCGCCCTTTACTGACCGGCGGCAGGTCCGCGAGCGTGACACTGTCGTCGGGCACCGCCCGATACAGTTCTTCGTAGACCGGGGAATGGAGACGGGCATACGCGACAAGCTTGCGTAATCGCTGCACTTGACGGTTAGCCAGACTTCCCCGACGCGCGCCTCCGGCGCTCCAGACATCCCAGGCGACGATCGGATCGATCATTTTCCAGCTCATCGTGGCCGCTGCGCGCTGCCGTCAACACTACCGGACAACCGAGACAATCTCGATATCCGCATCGAGGAGGTCGGACGGTTGGGGGATGCTGCTTGCACGCACTGGTCACGAATAGCGCTGGTTTTGGATCCGCATGGGATCACGACGCGGATCGGCTCCACGAGGGCCTGAAGCAAGTGGAATTCGAAGGGTCAGCCGCCGACGCCGATTCATAGCCTAAGTCAATGGGATACCTCGGACGCCCGTGCGCGTCTCAATGAACAGCCAGTGATCCGGTGGGAAGTAGGTGAAAAGCCCATATACGGCGAGTTGCGAGCCCAGCAAAACCAGACCTAAGGGTACCGTTGCCCGGCGATCGGGCAGGCGGACTAGCAGCCAGGCCGAGACCGCCTGGCCAGCGAACACTGCGAACACGAACGTACCGATGTCGAGCAGCAACAAGTTGTCGCCGAGGATCGCCGTGTAACTGGTGAAGATCACGACGATCAGCCCGGCAGCCATCGGCAGGCTCATCCCCTTTACGGCCAGCGCCCGCGCCCGCCCATGACCGCCTGGTGGCGGTACCAGGGCGGCCCATAACACTCCGGGCCAAAAGGCGAGCTTGAGATGCTCCCAGATCGACTCATTCACCGCCGCGACCAGAGCTAACGGCTGCCAACCGCCGGCCCAGTCGAACGCGAAGTGTAGGGCCGACCCGACCGTAACCATAAAGACCGCGCCGACCGCTTCGAACGCGTATACAACGCTTGGCCGGCCGGCGCGGGCAAGCTGTTGGTCCCGGTTACCAAGTGCCATTGCGGCACTTTGGCCTAGCCGATGGGCCGCGTACACCCTGCGCAACCGAGAATAAAACCTCACGTCAACAGCTTTTTCGGCCGCAACGCGGATTATGCGCACCGCGAAACGCGGATGCGCTGAACGCCCGAGACCGTCAAGTGCGACCGCGATCTCCATAACACGTCTCAGATGACGAGGATCCGTATTGTCGTTCGCTGCCTCATTCATACCTGACGTTTACCGCCGTTTTTGATCGCGTCTAGCGCGTATTCCCGTAGTGCTGAGAGACGGCGACGTGGAGGCCCTGCACAACCACGGCAACGACGGATATTTTTTTGGTATGCAGACCCTTCGTTCCGAAGAGGTACCCGAACTTCGTACGCCCAAAGCGCGCTGTGGGTGGCGTCACTACCTATTCGCTGATTACCATTTCGACCGGAATTCATTGGGATCGAAAAATGGCAGCTTCGGGTCATAGTCAGCCAACTCGTCTCATCGTTCGGTTGACCGGTTATGAGGCTACACAAGCCGGCAACATCATACGCTATTCCAATTGGCTCACCGAATAAGCAGACGTCGCGTGCGTTGAGAACGCCACGTCCGGTCTATTCTGGCCACCGGCATCCATGCGCAGGCTTGCCCGAATGTACTGCCCCCAAGCGCAAGCAGCGCGTCGACGAAGTCCTGCAAACCCTCACCGCCACCGGCGCCGCCCGCACCCCCAAAAACGACCCGAACAGCTACTTTGTGCCGCGGTAGGAGGAATTCCAGCTTCTCGGGACGCCGGGCGCGGCTGTGGTTACGCCGGCGCTGACGACGGGGCTGCTTGATAACGCCCGTTTTCGCATCGCGCGCGTTGGCGCGCGGCGGGGCGGGCGCGAAAGCTCCGGCTCGACTGGATGACGTGGGTCAAAACCCCATGCCGGCCCGCACTCTACGGCGCATCGCGCCGGACGCCCGGAGCCTCTTCCGGTGACGGCTGTCCGCGACCCACAGCGGCGGCGACCGGGATGAACTTGACCCAACGCCCGGCCGTTGCGAGCCGGGGCACCGCAGCGGCGGCTCCCCGTCGGCCGCGGCCGCCCGCGCGCTCAGCGCACGACCATCACCGAACAGGTCGCGTGCAGAACGACGTGGGCCGCGTTCGATCCGATGAAGTAATCGGTGAAGCGCGGGTTGTGCGAGGTCATGACCACGAGGTCGACATCCCGCTGCCGTACGGCGTCGGCGATGCGCCCGGAGACCGAACCGCCGACCTCGAAGATACCCTCGACATCCAGATCCTCGCGGATCTTGTCGATATACGCCTGGAACTCCGGCTTGTAGTCGCTCGGCGAGCGCCGCAAGTCTTCAGGCCAGGACGGAATCACCGTGATCAAGCTCAGCTTCGCGCCGTCCGACCGCGCGATGCGCTTGGCTTTTTCGACGGCCTTTTCAGACACAGTGAGGTCGAATAGATCGACCGGGACCAGCAGATGCTTGTGCACGGTTGAACTCCTTATCGTGAGCGTTCGACGGCTTTCATAAGCGGGCCGATCGGCCCGGCCCGGCAGGTGCGAACTCATCGGCTCGAACCCGCCCGTCTCGCCGGCCGTAAGTCAGCCACGCCGAGCGATCCGGCGGTGCCGCGGGCGGGACACCTCATCCAAGGCGGGCGTGATCCCACACGGGCCAGGCCCGCGCGGCAGCACGATCGCGCCGCTCGAGGACCCGTCCGTACCGGGCGTCCAGAACGTCGAGGACCCGGTTCTCCTTGGATGCGACGGCGTTGTCGCGCCTCAACCGGCGGCCGCCGACCGCCTGGACGAACCGGCTGATCCCGCGCGTGCCAACGCCGCGGCTGTAAAAGAGCCACACAGCCGCCTCGAGCAGGTGGGTGCCCTTTTCCCAGACCATGGCAGCCCCTTGAATTAGACCGGTCGTTCTAAACTACAGTTCACGGTTGCGTTCGTCAACCGATCTAGAGTGAACGGTCTAGGCGGCCCATATCTCCCTGCCCACATCTCCCTGCCCACATCTCCCGGTAAGAGGCTATCGATACGCAGGCGGGCGGGAGGGCCCCGCGCCTGGAGGCAAGCGGCGCGTCGCCGAGGTCCCGCGAATGTTCACCGCCACCGGCGCGGCCCGCACCCTCCGAAAACGAGCACGAACAGCTACGTCGTGCCGCGGTCATGAACTGGGCCCGCGCGCCAAGCCGAGCGGCCGCCGACAACGCCGGACACGTCCGCCCCAGGCGTGCTATAGGGGCGGGCCGCGAGCGCCGGATTTTGGCGCCACGCGTGGCGATTTTTGATTGCAACGTGACGGACGGTACGCGTGTCCAGTCGGGACGCCGGAACAGCGGATGGGCCACAGACCGGCGATCGGGCGACCGGCGATCGGGCGACCGGCGATCGGGCGGTCGGTCGCCCCGGGCATGGCGGGGATGCCAGTCAGGTGACGGTCGATCTGACGGCGGTAATCATCGCCGTCGCCGAGGGGGAGCCGCAGGTGCTGGTGATCGACCCGGCCGACGCGCGCGGCGGCGGGACCGGCGGGCCGGCGGGC
>CAYRCO010000222.1:4579-5523 GCA_964422775.1 uncultured Rhodovibrio sp. | reverse complement strand
GGGACAGCAAGGCGATCCGCCAGGGCGGGCACGCCTCCCGCCTCGCGCGGGTCCTCGGGCCGATCCACGGGGTCACGGGGAGCCCGGAGGAGGTGCTGGAGACCCTGGGCATCCGGAAGTTCCCGACCCCGCTGTGCTTCCGCGGTCCGGTGGTCTGCGCGGGGATGCCCATGGGTGACTTCCACCCGTACGCCGCGATCCCGCCGGACGCGGCCGGTTCCGTCCACCCGTCTGAGACACCGCGTTACGTCCTCTCCATCGAGAACTTCGCCAGTTTCAACCGTTACGTCCGAGAGACCGGCGACGGCGGCCTGGTGGTCTACGCCGCCGGCTATCCGTCGCGGGCCACGATCACGTTTCTTCAACGCCTGGACGACGCGTTGGTCGAGGCCGTTCCGTTTTATCACTGGGGAGATATCGAGGAAGGGGGGCTGCAGGCCTTCCGGGTGATCGAAAGCGCCTTGAAGCGGCCTCTCATCCCCCACGCGATGGATATCGAGCGCGCCGTCGAGCTGGGCTCGCCGACCGACAACAAACCCCGGCTCAAGATCCTTGCCGAGAGCGAGAGTGCGATCGCGCCGCTTGCTGCGTGGCTCGCGCGCGGCGAAAACCCGCACTTGCTGGAACAGGAAATGCTCGATCCGGTGTCTCCGTTGGAGGATCTTGAAGAGGGCTGAAAGCTCGCAGCAAGCTCGGCCGATCCCGATAAACCTGACCGGGTCTATTGCGTAGCTCTGTTTTGGATCGGTTGGGGCCGCCGGGCGAGGGACACCGGCCGGCGCACACCCGGCCCGCGCCCTGCGCCTGGGCAAACCCCGGTGCTTTGAGCACGCTCACGCAGCCGGTCGGGCCGCGCTTTCACCGGTGGTTCCGCTCGTGGGGTGCCCGCGACCGATGGCCGTGCGCGCGGCGGCGACGACGGCCCGTGTCGTCGCCTTGACTTC
>CAYRCO010000222.1:0-4569 GCA_964422775.1 uncultured Rhodovibrio sp. | reverse complement strand
GACCGGGCAAGGCCCACCGGCTGGCGCGAACCCGGCGGGCGGCTTGCGCCCGGGGGAAAACCCGGTTTTGGGCGGGCTCACGCTGCGGATCGGGCGGCGCGCTCGCCGGTCGCCGCGCTCGTGTCTCGCCCGCGCCCGATGGCTGTGCGCGCGGCGGCGACGACGGCCCGTGTCGTCGCCTTGACTTCGGCCAGTCTGTCGCCGTCGGCGGTTTCTTCCTGGGCCAAGGCGGCCGCGGTGCCGGCGGGAAGCTCGCCTTTGACGTCCGGGCGTTCCGCCAGGGCGAGCGCGTCCTGGTCCGAGATCCCATCCGGGTCGATTTCGGGGTCGCGCACGAGCGCGAGGGCGCGTACGCCCGCGGCCGTCGCGGCGACCAGCGGGGCCACGGCTTCCGCCTCGAAGCCGCCGCTTGCCAGATGCTCCGCCATGCGGAGCTTGCGGTCGGCGGTCTCCAGCCACGGGCGGGCGGCCTCGCGCCGGCGCTCGAACGCGCTCGCGTCGGAGACTGAATCGTCCGTTTCATCGCTGGTGTAGAGCGTCTCCACGTCCCCGGCGAACTGGAGCAAGCCGGCGTCGGCAAGCCGCCGAACCGCGGCCCAACCCGTCCGGTCGAGCACCTGGGCGCCGGCGAACCCGGCCGCCCTTGCGGCGTCATCGAGATCGCGCTGGACGGTGTCGTCCGGGCCCTCGTCGACGACGACCAGGGCCGTTTCGTGGCCCTCGCCATCGCGACAGCGCGCCAGGGTCAGGACGTCGCCACTGAGGTGCTGACCCGCGGTTTCCAGGAAAGTTCGGGTCGGATCGGGGGCTTCTGAGTTGGACGTGGCCGGCCGTTCCATCAGGGCCGCCATCTGCTCGACCCGGCCGGCCCGGCTCGACGGCATCTTCAGCTGGCTGAGGTCGCCTTCGCCGTCGAGGACGCCGTCGGCGAGCGCCTGCTTGGTCTGGACGAGATGCTGGATGCGGTGCTCGATGCTGTCTTCACAGACGAGATTAACGACGCTCACCGCCCGGGTCTGATCCCGTCGCCAGGCGCGCGCGATCCGTTGTTCGAGCTGAGCCGGGTTCCAGGGCAGGTCGACGTTGATCCCGGCGGAGGCGACCTGGAGGTTCAAACCGAGCCCCCCGGAGCTCGTCGACAGCAGGACACGGCAGGCGGGATCCTGCTTGAACCGCCGGATTTCGCGCCGCCGGCGGTCCTGCGGGATGGACCCGGTGTGCCAGGCGGGCTCGTGCCCCATGGCGCTCACGAGCTCGCCCACGAGCTCCAGCATGCGGACCCATTCCGAGAAGACGATCACCTTGACGTCCGGATCCGCCATGAGGTCGGTCAGGACGTTCTCGAG
This sequence comes from uncultured Rhodovibrio sp., assembly GCA_964422775.1. Lineage (GTDB taxonomy): Bacteria > Pseudomonadota > Alphaproteobacteria > Kiloniellales > Rhodovibrionaceae > Rhodovibrio. The sequence continues at coordinate 3,223 of CAYRCO010000222.1, read as the reverse complement.
TTCGGCGAGTTTGGGCGCGTCGCGACAGCTCGGGTCCAGGATGTAGGGGCTGTCGCAGACCATCCGCATGCACGCCAGCCACTGCTGCAGTCGGTCGAACTCTTGCTTGGTCAGGGGCCGGCGTTGGGCGATGTGCACAAGCCGGGCGGCCTGCGCCTCGTAATCGGCGTAGCGCAGCTGCTGCTCCTCGGTCATGCGCACGTAGTACGTGCTGACCGTCCGGCCGGGCAGCTGCTTCTGCACGTCCGCCTTGCGCCGGCGCAGCATGACCGGGGCGAGGCGGGCGTGCAGCCGATCCAGGTTCTGGTAGTCGACGGGCCGGCCGCGTTCGTCCAGCACGTAGAACTCGCGGTTGAATCGGAAGAGCGGCCCCAGGAGCTTGGGGTCGAGGTACTGCACGATCGAGTAGATCTCGTCGATCCGGTTCTCCAGCGGCGTCCCGGTGAGGACGAAGGCGTACGGGCTGGCGAGCTGTTTGACGGCGCGCGCGGTCTGCGTCTCCCAGTTCTTGATGCGCTGGGCCTCGTCCAGCACGACGATGTCGGGGTTCACGATCCGGTTGATGTCGTCCGGTTCCTGGCGGACCTGCTCGTAGTTGACGAGGACGAAGAAGGCATCCGTCGCGTAGCCTTGCAGGCGCTGCGCGCGACGGCCCGACACGATCGCGGTCGACCGGTCGGTGAACCGGCCGATCTGGTCCTCCCATTCGGCCTTGAGGGAGGCTGGCGCCACGACGAGGACCTTGCGCACGCCACGGCGTTGCCGAAGCAGTTCGCAGGCTGCGATGGCCTGGACCGTTTTGCCGAGCCCCATCTCGTCCGCGATCAGCGCGCGCTCGCCGAAAGCGAGGTGCAGCATGCCTTCGTGCTGGTAGGGCATCAGCGGATGATGCAGCACATCCAGGCTTGCACGGCCGGCTTCGACGTCAGCCAGGAAGGCATCGCGGTCGGCTTGCCGGCGCCGGCGCCGACGCTCCTCCTCGAGCCGGGGCTCCAGGTGGCGGGATACACGGAGGGTCACGTCGGTGCCGGCGAGGTCGGCCCGGACGCGTTCCAGGGCGTCCAGCGGGTCGCCGCTGACTGTCCCTTCGGCGTCTGCGACGAGGTCGGCGAGCGCGCGGCCGGCCGGAGAGCCGTCGGGCCAGCTCACTTGCACGGCCCGCGTGCCGTCGGGCGCCGGGAACACTTCCACCCGGTCGGACCCTGCGCGCGCTGCGGCGCGGAACGCCCGGACACCCCGGCGCCGCAAGGCCACGATCGTGCCTTCGATGTGCTTACACGTGCCCAATCCGTTGGTCTGCCAGTCGAGACAGTCACAGGAGTTGGTGTTTCGGGCCAAGGAGCGGATTTCGACGATGTACGGCCGACCGCTCGTCGACCGGACGTCGAACGTCCCGAAGTACGGCCGGTCCGGCTCCAACGGCGCGACGCGATCGATCTCCGTAGCGCCACGCCAGCGCCGGCGCTCGATCTCGTCCGCATCCGTGGTGTTCCAGCCCTGAAAGGCAGGCGGGTTCTTCTGAACGGTCTCGGCCTTGCGCGGCTTCTGCCGCCTGGGTCGTGCCTGCTTGCGGTGCGACGGGCTTTTCGTCTTGGTGGCGCGGCGGCTTGCGGTCATCGGCGCGTGGCGGTCCTCAGGTGCTACGAAGATGTCTCGGCCATGAGCGTAAGCTGTTCGGAAGGATCGTTCCAACACGCGCACCTCAGCGCGAACGAGGCGACCACGGTCAAAGGCCACGCGGCGTCCCGGAGTCGATAGCGTCGCCGAGACCGTGATCGCCTGCACGACCGTGTTCGGCCGTGCGCTTTAGCAGGGGTCGTGCCGGTCTTCGTCGGCGTAAATCCGGACCTCGCGCTTCGCGGCGTGCAGCCGATGCAGCCGTCCGGCGTACTGGGCGGGCGTGCCGCGCCAGGAGACCGGCATGGCCAGCAGCAGCGGGTGCAGACGCGTGTTGTCGAAGCTTTCGCCGAAGGAAGCGGCCGGTCGTTAGGGGCCGTCCGTGAACAAGCGAATCGCTCCGGGTTGTTTACAGTAGTGATGAATTCCCTCCGGAGTCGTAGCGAACTACAATAGCTCGGGGACAAAACCGAGTGGATTGGAAGATGGTCGACGAACGCGGGATCCGACAGCGCTACGAGGCCCAGGCGGCTTTTCTGGACGAACGCGAACGTCGACGGTTCGCCGCGGCCGAGGCGCAGGCGGCGGGACGTGGCGGGATCGCCGCGGTCAGCCGGGCCACGGGCATTGCGCGCAGCACGATCGGACGCGGACTGAGAGAGTTGGAGGCCGGTCAGCCGTTGCCGGCAGATCGGATCCGACGGCCGGGGGGCGGGCGCAAGTCGAACACGGCCAAGGACGCGGGCCTCGTTGGCGATCTGCGAGACTTGGTGCAGGGCGACACGCGCGGCGATCCACAGTCGCCGTTGCTGTGGACCTCCAAGAGCCTCCGCAAGCTCAGCTGTGCTCTCCGCGAGATGGGCCACAAGGCCGGACGTAGCCTGGTCGGCGAACTGCTGCACGGGATGGGCTACAGCCTGCAGGCCAACCGCAAGACCCGGGAAGGCACGGCGCATCCCGATCGCGACGCGCAGTTCCAGTATATCAACACCCAGGTCACGGCCGCTTTGGCCTCGGACGAGCCGGCGATCTCGGTGGATACGAAGAAGAAGGAGCTGGTCGGGGACTTCCTTCCGTAACGCCGGGCGTGAATGGCACCCGAAGGGCCGTCCCGAGACGGTTCGGGTGCACGACTTCCTGATCCCCGAGCTCGGGCGGGCGGTTCCTTACGGGATCTACGACATCGCCGGCAACGCCGGCTGGGTGAGTGTGGGGGTTGACCACGACACCGCCGCGTTCGCGGTGAACGCGATCCGGAGCTGGTGGCAGCGCATGGGCCTGGCGCGCTATCCTCACGCCCGCAGCCTGCTGATCACCGCCGACGGCGGTGGGAGCAACGGCTCACGAGTCCGGCTTTGGAAGCTCGAGCTCCAGAAACTCGCCGATGAACTCGGCCTGACCATCACGGTGTGTCACCTCCCGCCCGGCACCAGCAAGTGGAACCGGATCGAGCACCGCCTGTTCTCCTTCATCTCCAGCGACTGGCGCGGCAAGCCGCTGCTCAGTCACCAGGCGACCGTGCAGCTGATCGCGGCGACCACCACGCAGGCTGGGCTCAAGGTCGGCTGCGAACTCGACCAGGAAAGCTATCCCGCCGGCATCAAGG
>CAYRCO010000221.1:0-5567 GCA_964422775.1 uncultured Rhodovibrio sp. | reverse complement strand
TTTCAGCATCTTGCCCTAGACGCCCAGCTTGGCGTCCTCGTCCGGCGTCCGGCAGGACAGCTGCAGGGCGTGCACCCGTTCGCCCATTTCCGCCTTCAGCGCGTCGTACACCATGCGCTGGCGGGCGACCCGGCCGATCCCATCGAAGTCGAGCGAGACGACCACCACACGGAAGTGTGTCTCGCCCTGCGGATGGGCACCGGAATGGCCGGCATGCTTGGCCGAATCGTCGTTCACATCCAGACGCTCGATCTCGAAGGTCTGGCGCAGCTGGCGGTCGATCCGCTGAGCGAACTCCATGGGGGCGGGGTATCCTGTCTCGCGTGAAAAAGCGGTGTTCGGGTGCGACAGCATCGCCCAAGTGCGCGGCCTGTCAAGCGCACGCGGGCGGGTTCGGCGCGCGGGCGCTCTGCGCGCGGCGGGAGGCTGGCGTTCGCGGCCCGCCGGTTGCACTGCGTCCGGCGGGTGGTAGCGTGCGCGACGGTCGGCTCGACCCGGCCCGCCCCCTGAGCGCATCACCCCCTGAGAGCGTCCCGCAGTTGTGAGCGAAGAGGTTCGAGTGAGCGCGCGCGCCGACAGCGACACCGCATCCCCGTCCACCCGAGGCACGCCGGCCGGTCAGACCAGCGGCCACCATCCGGGTACCAAGGGCGCCTATCTGCTGCTGGCGGCGGTGATCCTGCTGTGGGGCACCAACTGGCCGGTGATGAAGATCGGCCTGCAGTCGATCACGCCGTTCTGGTTCGCCGTCGCGCGCATGTCGATGGGGGCGGCGACGCTGTTCGCCGTGCTCGCCGCCACCGGCCGCTTCGCGCTGCCCAGGCGCGCGGACCTGCCGATCGTGGTCACGGTCGCGCTGTTGCAGATGGGGACCTTCCTGTCGCTGGTGAACCTGGCGCTGCTGACGGTCGACGCCGGCCGGTCGGCGATCCTGGCCTACACCACGCCGCTGTGGGTGACGCCGGTCGCGGTGTTCCTGCTGGGCGAGCGGCTGAACGCGCGCAAGGGCGCGGGCCTGATCCTGGGACTGACCGGGGTGGCGGTGCTGTTCAACCCGCTGGGGTTCGACTGGTCGGACCCGGACGTTGTGATGGGCAACGCCTTCCTGATGCTGGCCGCGCTTGGCTGGGCGGTCGCGATCCTGCACACCCGCCGCCACAGCTGGACCGCGAGCCCGCTGCAGCTCGCCCCCTGGCAGATGCTGACCGCGCTGCCGGTGCTGCTGATCTTCGCCGTCGTGTTCGAGGGCGACGCGGAGATCGCCTGGTCCGGCGAGCTGTTCGCGATCCTGCTGTTCAACGGCCCGGTCGCCACGGCGTTCTGCTTCTGGGCGGTGGTCACGGTGCAGCGCAGTTTGCCGGCGATCTCGACCTCGCTTGGCCTGCTGGGCGTGCCGACCGCGGGCGTGATTATGAGCGCGCTCCTGCTGGGCGAGACGCTATCCCTGACCCGGGTGGGCGGCCTGGCGCTGATCGTGGGCGGCATGGCGCTCGTCAACCTGGCCGATTTGCGCGCTTCGCGGGGGTGACCCGGGCGCTTTCGCCGTCGCGCTAGCCCGGCGGACAGCTTGCCTCGCCCGATACCGCCGCCCATACTCGTCGGCATCATGGCGCGTACCGATTCAGAGGCCCTGCAGAGACCGTTCGAGCGCATGCGGCGCTTCTTCCGCGAGCAGGCGGAGACGCGCACCTGCGATCGCCCGGGGTGTACCGGTCACGGGCAGTACCGTGCGCCGCGCAGCCGCGACCGGCTGGACGAGTACTACTATTTCTGCCTGGAGCACGTGCGGGAGTACAATCGCGCTTGGAACTACTACGCCGGCATGTCGGAGGCGCAGATCGAGCAGGAGCGCCGGCGCGACAGCTGCTGGCACCGGCCGAGCTGGCCGTTCGGCTCGATCGGGCAGGGGCCGCGCTTCCGCGACGACTTCGGCTTCTTCCACGCGGAGCAGAAGGACCAGCAGGACGCCCGCCGGCAGTGGGAGCAGAACCGCCACCGCTCCTGGCAGGACGCGCACGACGGCACCGGCCAGGGCCGCGCCAACGCGGGCGGCGCGACGCAGGCGGGGGAGACCGACCGGGCGCTCGCCGAACTGGGCCTGGATCCGCCGGTGACCTTCGCGGCCGTCAAGGTGCGCTACAAGGAACTGGTCAAGCGCTTCCACCCGGACGCCAACGGCGGCGACCGCACCAACGAGGACCGGTTGAAGACGGTCAACCAAGCCTACGCGACCTTGCGCAAGGCGTACCGTTAGCCGCCGCGGAACGGTGGGCTCGGAGAAAACAATCCGAGCGCCAAGACCTTGATCCCCTTGAGAGAACGCTCGCGCAGGCGCGCGCGACCGCGTGCCGGGGGTACCCAAAACGCCTCAGAGCCCTTAAATCTGAGGCCGGACAGTTCCACTAAAACCCGCTCAACACCGCGTCCCGGATCCGAGCCCCGCCACCCCTTGAAGCGGCCAGACGCGGGGGTGTGCCCGCCGGGTCACAGCGGACGGAAAGGACATCGATGGCTAGTCAGACCGCGAACGCCGATAACTCCCTGCCGGCCTCGGGCCCGGACATGAAGATCTCGGTCGCGCAGACCTTCGGGCTCGACGTCGACATGCAGGTTCCGGCCTTCTCCGAGCCCAGCGAGTACGTCCCGGAGCAGGACGACACCTACCGCTTCGACCGGGACACCACGCTCGCCATCCTGGCCGGCTTCGCCTACAACCGCCGGGTCATGGTGCAGGGCTACCACGGCACCGGTAAGTCGACCCACATCGAGCAGATCGCCGCCCGGCTGAATTGGCCGTGCATCCGGATCAACCTGGATAGCCACATCTCGCGCATCGACCTGATCGGCAAGGACGCGATCGTCCTGCGCGAGGGCCAGCAGGTGACCGAGTTCCGGGAGGGCCTGCTGCCGTGGGCGCTACAGAACCCGACGGCGCTGGTGTTCGACGAGTACGACGCCGGCCGGCCGGACGTGATGTTCGTGATCCAGCGCGTGCTGGAGGTCGAGGGCAAGCTGACCCTGTTGGATCAGAACAAGGTGATCCATCCGCACAACGCCTTCCGCCTGTTCGCCACCGCGAACACGGTCGGCCTGGGCGACACCACGGGCCTCTATCACGGCACGCAGCAGATCAACCAGGGCCAGATGGACCGCTGGAACATCGTGGCCACCCTGAACTATCTGCCGCACGACGAGGAGACCAACATCGTCCTGCAGAAGCTGCCGCAGTTCGACACCAAGGAAGGCCGCGAGCAGATCTCCGCGATGGTGCACTGCGCGGACCTGACCCGCAGCGGCTTCGTCAACGGCGACATCTCCACCGTGATGAGCCCGCGCACGGTGCTGACCTGGGCGGAGAACGCGGCGATCTTCAACGACGTCGGCTTCGCCTTCCGCTTGAGCTTCCTCAACAAGTGCGACGAGCTCGAGCGGCCGGTGGTGGCGGAGTACTATCAGCGCTGCTTCGGCACCGAACTGCCCGAGACGGGCGTGCAGGCGACGCTGGTCTAGAGCAAAATCGATGAAGGTCACGTCGACCTTCATCGTGAATTTTGCTCTAACTTCTTGAAGCGCGGGCAAGATTCAGCTGAAAGGTGACTTCACCTTTCAGCATCTTGCTCTAGAGACCGCGGATCGGCGTCCCCACCCGCAAGCCCGGCAGAGCATTGGATGGTTAGAGGATGAAGGACGACAACGAGAGTCCCCTGGACCGCTTCCGGCGTACGACCGGGGCGACCATGCGCGCCATGGCCCGGCGGGACGACCTGCACGTGACCTTCTCCTCCAACGCGCAGGGCCTGTCGGGCAACGAGATGCGCCTGAGCCAGCCCGGCCGGGATCTGAGCCAGCAGGAGGCGAGCCGCGTGCGCGGCGAAGCGGACGCGGAGGCGCTGCGCCTGCGCTACCACGACAGCAAGGTGCACTCGCAGAACCGCCCGCAGAACACGGTCGCGCGCGAGGTGTTCGACGCGGTCGAGCAGGCCCGGTGCGAGGCGCTGGGCGCGCAGGGCATGGCCGGCGTCGCGAGCAACCTCGATGCCGCGATGAACGAGCGCTACAAGGCGCGCGGCTACACCAACATCGAGCACCGCGAGGACGTGCCCCTGTCCGAGGTCATGCGCGTGATGGCGCGCGAGGCGATGACCGGGCAGGCGCCGCCGCCCGCCGCCAAGGCGATGGTGGACGCCTGGCGGCCGACGCTGGATTCCGACGTGCTGCGCGAGCTGGAGCAGCTGGGCCAGCACGTCTCCGACCAGGACGATTACGCCCGCCAGGTCCGCAAGCTTCTCCAGCACCTCGACCTCGAGAGCGCGACGGACGAGGAGGAGGCCTCCAGCGACGAGGACGAGCAGGCCGAGGCCGAGGAGTCCGACGACGACAGCGGCGAGGGCGACGCCCAGTCCGGCGAGCAGGACAGCGCCGAATCCGGCAGCTCGATGGACGGCGACAGCCAGGACGAGGGCGAGGGCTCCGGCGTCGAGGAGCAGGAGAGCGACAGCGAAGGTCAGATGACCTCCGGCGCCAGTTCGGAGGAGCCGGGGCGGCCCGGCACCCAACCGCGCCACCAGGACCGGCGCAACTCCACCGAAGAGCTGCCCTACGCGCCCTACACCCAGGAGTACGACGAGATCACCGACGCGGCCGAGCTGTGCGATCCCGACGAGTTGGCCCGTCTGCGGCAGATGCTGGACCAGCAGCTGGCGCACATGCAGTCGGTCGTCTCGCGCCTGGCGAACCGTCTGCAGCGCCGCCTGCTCGCCAAGCAAACGCGCGCCTGGCAGTTCAACCTGGAGGAGGGTTACCTCGATACCTCGCGCCTCGCGCGGATCATCGCCAACCCGGAATACCCGCTGTCCTACAAGCAAGAGAGCGACAGCCGTTTCCGCGACACCGTCGTGACCCTGCTGATCGACAACTCCGGCTCGATGCGCGGGCGGCCGATCACGGTCGCGGCGATGAGCGCCGACATCCTGGCGCGCACGCTGGAGCGTTGCGGGGTCAAGGTGGAGATCCTGGGCTTCACCACTCGGATGTGGAAGGGCGGCCAGTCGCGCGAGCGCTGGATCGCCAACGGCAAGCCCGCCAATCCGGGCCGCCTGAACGACCTGCGCCACATCATCTACAAGTCCGCCGACACCCCCTGGCGCCGGGCGCGGCGCAAGCTGGGCCTGATGCTGCGCGAGGGCATCCTGAAGGAGAACATCGACGGCGAAGCGCTGATGTGGGCGCACAACCGCCTGGTCGGCCGGCCCGAGCAGCGCCGCATCCTGATGGTGATTTCCGACGGCGCGCCGGTGGACGATTCCACCCTGTCGGTGAACCCGGGCAACTACCTGGAAAAGCACCTGCGCGAGGTGATCGACTTCATCGAGCGCAAGAGTCCGGTGGAGCTAACCGCGATCGGCATCGGCCACGATGTCACCCGCTACTACCGCCGCGCGGTCACGATCGTCGACGCCGAGCAATTGGGCGGCACCATGCTGGAACGCCTCGCCGATCTGTTCGATGAGGAATCCCTGATCCCCGCCAACAAGCGCAAGTCCCAGGACCGCGCCGCCGGCGGCGGC
>CAYRCO010000220.1:0-5569 GCA_964422775.1 uncultured Rhodovibrio sp. | reverse complement strand
CTCGTAATACTGGACGCGGTCGTTGCCGAAGGTGAAGTTGTTCATCGTCCCCTGGCTCGCGGCCGGCACGCCGGTCGCGCCGTAGAGCGTGTCGGTGATCACCTGGCTGGTCTCCACGTTGCCGGCCACCACCGCGTGCGGCGGCGTGGGGTTGAGCATCGAGCCCTCCGGGATCACCAGCTCCAGCGGCTTCAGGCAGCCCTCGTTCATCGGGATGTCGTCGGCGACCAGCGTGCGGAAAACGTAGAGCACGGCCGCGCGCGCGACCGCCTTGGGCGCGTTGAAGTTATCGTCGCGCTGGTCGGAGGTGCGGGAGAAGTCGATCCTGGCCGTGCGCGCGTCCTTATCGATGGTGATGTCGACCGCGACTTCCGAGCCGTTGTCGAGCGGATAGGTGAAGGACCCGTCCTTGAGCGCGTCCAGCACCCGGCGGACCTGCTCCTCCGCGTTGTCCTGGACGTGGCCCATATAGGCGTGGACCACCTCCAGCCCGAAGGTCTCGACCATCCGGCCGATCTCGCGCACGCCCTTCTCGTTAGCGGCGATCTGGGCCTGCAGGTCGCCGATGTTTTGGGTGACGTTGCGCACGGGATAGTCGCCGCCCGCCAGCAACTCACGCAGCGCCTGCTCCCGGAACTCGCCGCGGTCGACCAGCTTGAAATTGTCGATCAGCACGCCCTCCTCCTCCACGCGGGTGGAGTTGGGCGGCATCGAGCCCGGGGTGATCCCGCCCACGTCGGCGTGGTGGCCGCGGCTCGCGACGTAGAACAGGATGGTCTCGCCGCTCTCGTCGAACACCGGGGTGATCACCGTGATGTCCGGCAGGTGCGTGCCCCCGTTATAGGGGTCGTTCAGCATGTAGACGTCGCCCTTGCGCAAGGATCCCGCGTTCTCGCGGATCACCGTGCGCACGCTCTCCCCCATCGAGCCCAGGTGGACCGGCATGTGCGGGGCGTTCGCGACCAGGTTGCCGTCGGGATCGAACACCGCGCAGGAGAAGTCCAGGCGCTCCTTGATGTTCACCGAATAGGCGGTGTTCTCCAGCGTCGAGCCCATCTGCTCGGCGACCGACATGAACAGGTTGTTGAACACCTCCAGCATGACGGGATCGACTTCAGTGCCGACCGCGTGCTCGCGGCTCTTGGCCTGGACGCGGTTGAGGACGAGGTGGTTGCGCTCCGTGAGCTCCGCCCGCCAACCGGGCTCGATCGTGGTGGTGGAGTTCGGCTCGATCACGATCGCCGGGCCGTCGACCGTCTCGCCCGGCAGCAGGTCGGCGCGATCGAACACCGGCGTGTCGCGCCATTCGCCGTGGGTGTAGAGGCGCACGGTCTCCAGCGGCGCCAGCGGCTCGACCTCCTGGTCGGGGGTCACCACCGGGTCCTCGGCCTGGTCGGTGTGGCCGATCACCTCGGTCGAGACCGCCTCCACGATCAGCGGCTTGTCCGGCAGGACGAAGCCGAAGCGCTGCTTGTGCGCGGCCTCGAAGCGCTCGAGCAGTTCGTCGTAAGGGCCGTGGTCGACCACGAGCGCGCTGTCGGTGCCGTCGTAGCGCAGATGGACGCGGCGAACGGTCTCGATCCGGTTCTGCTCGACGCCCTGGCGCTGCATCTCGGCCCGGCCGTCCGCGCCGATCTCCGCCAGCGTCGCCTCGACCTCCGGCAGCACGTCCGCGCTGAAGCGCTTCTCCACCGCCTGCTCGCGCATCACCCGCAGGTCCGCCAGACCCATGCCGTAGGCCGAGAGCACGCCCGCGAAGGGGTGCAGGAAGATCCGGGTCATCCCCAGCGTGTCGGCGATATCGCAGGCGTGCTGGCCGCCCGCCCCGCCGAAGCAGTTGAGCGTGTAGCCGGTGACGTCGTGGCCCTGCTGGATCGAGATTTTCTTGATCGCGTTCGCCATGTTCTCGACCGCGATCCGGCGGAAGCCGTCGGCGACCTCCTCCGGCGCGCGCTTGTCGCCGGTCTCGCGGGAGATCCGCTCGGCCAGCTCATGGAACTGCGTCTCCACCGCCTGCCCATCGAGCGGCTGGTCGGCGTTCGGGCCGAACACCTTGGGGAAGAACGCCGGCTGGATGCGCCCCAGCATCAGGTTGGCGTCGGTCACGGTGAGCGGCCCGCCGCGGCGGTAGCAGGCCGGCCCCGGGTTGGCGCCGGCGCTGTCCGGGCCGACGCGGTAGCGGGTGCCGTCGAACTGCAGGATCGAGCCGCCGCCCGCGGCCACGGTGTGGATCTGCATCATCGGCGCGCGCATGCGCACGCCCGCGACCTGCGTCTCGAACGCGCGCTCGTAAGCGCCGTCGTAGTGGGCCACGTCGGTCGAGGTGCCGCCCATGTCGAACGAGATCAGCTTCTCGAAGCCGGCCATCGCGCCCGTGCGCGCCGCGCCGACGATCCCGCCGGCGGGCCCGGAGAGGATCGCGTCCTTGCCCTGGAAGAAGTGCGCGTCCGTGAGCCCGCCGTTGGACTGCATGAACATCAGCTGCACGTCGCCCAATTCGCCCGCGACCTTGTCGACGTAGCGGCGCAGGATCGGCGACAGGTAGGCGTCGACCACCGTGGTGTCGCCGCGGCTGACCAGCTTCATCAGCGGGCTCACCTGGTGCGAGGTCGACACCTGGGTAAAGCCGATCTCGCGCGCGACCTCGGCCACCAGCTTCTCGTGCTCTGGATAGCGGTAGCCGTGCAGGCAGGCGACCGCGAGCGCGCGCACGCCCTTATTGTAAACAGCCTGTAGGTCGCGCTTGATCGACGCGCGGTCGGGGGCCTGCAGCTCCTCGCCTTCGGCCGTGACCCGGGCGTCGATCCCCACGACCTCGCCGTACAGCAGTTCGGGCAGGTCGATGCGCATGGTGAACAGCTGCGGGCGGTTCTGGTAGGCGATCCGCAGCTGGTCCCGGAAGCCCTTGGTGATCGCCAGCGCCGTCGCCTCGCCCTTGCGCTCCAGCAGCGCGTTGGTGGCGACGGTCGTGCCCATCTTGACCGCCTCGATCTGGCTCGCCGGGATGTCCTCGCCCGGCTTCAGGCCCAGGAAATCCCGCACGCCCTGCAGCGCGGCGTCGTCGTACTGCTCGGGGTTGTCGGACAGCAGCTTGTGTGTCTTCAGATCGCCCGCGGGCGTGCGCGCGACCACGTCGGTGAAGGTACCGCCGCGGTCGACCCAGAACTGCCAGCGCCCTTCGCTGCCGCTGCGCTCACTCTCCTGGCCCGGCAGAGTGCCGGCACGCTCGCTGCGCGAGGCCATGCGCGTCGCTCCTCGTTACCCTCATTTACGCGACCGCGGCGATGCCTCGCGATCAGGCGGCGGCAACCTCCTCACCCTGTCCCTCTCCTCCCAGTGGAGGAGAGGGGACCCACGTCGCCGCCGTGCCCGATCGCTCGCGAGCTTGCACGCGTGCCTCGGCGGGTTCCCTCTCCTCCAGCGGGAGGAGAGGGCCAGGGTGAGGAGGAAGCCGCGCCGATCTAACGGAAAGCCGCGGCTCTCGACCGAACCTGCGAGCTAACGGAGCAAGCTTTGCACGCCGGGTCAACGCCCGCCATCGGGCGGGCTACTCCACCCCGACAGGCTTGGCGTCGATCGGCGCCCACTGGTCGAACGCCGCGCCCAGGAAGCCGCCGCCGTGAATGGCGTTCTCCTGGGCGACCGACCAGGCGCTGGGGTGCGGCAGGTCGACCGCCATCTCGACCTCCTGGCCGTGACTCAGCACGTAGCCGCCCAGCTTCCGGGCGATCCGCTGCATCGGCACGTTGTCGGAAACGCACATCACGATCACCCGGCGCAGGTGCCGGTTGGTGGCGATCGTGAACGCCCGGCGGGTCAGCTCGGTGCCTAGACCCTGGCCGCGCCAGGACGGCTCGACCGACAGGCCGAGCTCGCCGACCTCGCCGGACGTACCGGACGGCACGACCTCGGCGATGCCACGCAGGGCGCCGCCGTCGATCCGGCCCAGCAGGATGGTGTCGGTGAAGTCGAGCGCCTCCGCGTGCGCCGCCGCGGCCTCGGGCGTGATCGGATAGCCGAAACGCCGGCGCCGGGATTCGGGATCGAGCCGCGCCAGATGCGCGCGGATCGCGGGACGGTCGGCGGGAGTTAGCTTGCGGATGTAGGGCATGGTTGGGGACGGCGCCTTGCTTCGGGTCTATCGGCACGCCGCGGAAGCCCCGCGGCCGGCCGCCCTTCAGACGTTTTGGCGTTCCTCCCCAGGAACGGACATCGACGGAAGGTGGACGACTGCGGTCGCCCGGGAATCGTCGATGCAGTATTTAATGTAAGCCTTATTGTGCGCCGCACAAGTGAGCACGGCGTTAACGGGCTATGTCATGGCCGGACGGCGTCCTTGCTCCGGCTCCGTTGGGCGTGGAAGATGGTCGGACAAGGACTTGCGCGGCGCACGGCGGCGCGGTCACGGCATCCGGGCGGAAGAACGAACACGCTATGAGCATCTGGGGCAAGGTCGTAGGCGGCACCGCGGGCTTCGCGGTGGGCGGACCGTTGGGCGCCATTCTGGGCGGCCTGGCGGGCCATGCCGTCGACAGGATGCGCGACTCCACCCGCGAGCTGACCGACCAGGACGCCCAGGCGGCTCAGCGAGGCCCCGACGAACAGCCGGAGGCCGACCACCACGCCGACGAAAACACCAAGAAGATCGCGTTCACGATCGGCGTGATCGTGCTGGGCGCCAAGATGGCCAAGGCGGACGGCGTGGTCACCAAGGACGAGATCCAGGCGTTCCGGCAGGTCTTCCAGGTGCCGCCGGAGGAAATCAAGAACGTCGGCAAGGTGTTCAACCAGGCACGCAAGGATTCGCGCGGCTTCGAGCCCTACGCCAAGCAGCTCGGGCGGATGTTCAAGGACAACCCGATGGTCCTGGAAGAGGTGCTGGACGGGCTGTTCCACATCGCCCGCGCCGACGGCGAGGTCACGCAGGCGGAGCTCGACTACCTGGAGCAGGTCGCCTTCACTTTCGGCCTTGACCAGGAGAGCTGGGAGCGGATCCGCGCCGCCAACGCCACCGGCGACGGCAAGGACCCGTACGAGATCCTGGGCGTCTCCCGCGACGCCAGCGACGACGAAGTCAAGAGCGCCTACCGCCGCCTGGTCCGCGAAAATCACCCGGACACGCTGGTCAGCCAGGGCATGCCGCAGGAATTCATCGACATGGCGAACGAGAAGGTCGCCGCGATCAACGGCGCCTACGAACAGATCCGCAAGCAGCGCGGCCTGCGGCGGTAGACGTGCGGGCGTTGGACGCCGGCGTCCCCAATCCGATATGTGTGCACAGCGCCGAAGCGCGTCCCCTCTCCTTCACTGGAAGGAGAGGGCCAGGGTGAGGTAGGTCTGCACAGCCGTGCAGCTCACCGGCGCCGCGTTCGCGGCCGTTGGAGGGCCCATGCCGGGGGGCACCCTCCACACCCTGGCCCTCTCGTCCCACTGGGAGGAGAGGGACCCGCCGCCAACGCCCCCGTCACTCTCAGCCTCAAGAGCCGCAAAGCGATGGCGAGCAACCCGCCGCTGGTACAGTTCAAGGACGTGCGCCTCGCCCTCGGGCACGAGGTGCTGGCCGATCACG
>CAYRCO010000219.1:0-5595 GCA_964422775.1 uncultured Rhodovibrio sp. | reverse complement strand
TCTCCCCCTACAGGCGGAGAGGGGACCCGCCGTTACGGTCGTTGAACCCACCGACCAGTGTGGCGGGTTAGCGGGTCGGCTAAACCAGCGCGAACACGCGGGTCGGGCCGCCGGTGGCGTCCTTCACCTTGGGCGCGCCGATCACGACGGTGGCGCCGCTGGCCGGCACCTGGTCCAGGTTCTTGATGTTCTCCAGGCCCCAGCGGTTGGTGGGCAGCCAAGCGTAGTGGGTGTCGAAGCTGGTCGACGGGCCGAAGTCGAGCGACAGCGTGTCGACGATCAGGCCCTGCGCGCCGGTCTGCTCCAGGAGGTACTGCGTCGCCTCGCCGTGGACGCCGGGGAAGTGCATGGTGCCGTCGTCGTCGAGTCCGGCGAACTTCTCCGTTTGGGCGTGCTGGTCCCAGCCGCTGTTCATCGCCACCGCGGCGCCGTCGGGGATCGGGCCGTGCTCCGCCTCCCAGGCCTTGATATCGTCCGGGGTCAAGCGGGCGTCCGGGTTCTCGGCCGCGCGCGCCTTAATGTCGATCACGCACAAGGGCGCCACCAGCTGGTCGGCCGGCACCTGCTCGGCGGTGTACTGGTCCCCGCGCGAGAAGTGGATCGGCGCGTCCAGGTGCGTGCCGGCGTGCTCGATCACCGACCAGCGGTACATGTTGAAGCCGCTTTCCTCGATCCGAGCCATCGGCTCCATCTCGATCCCGGGCTTGTTGAAGTAGGTCGGAAACTCCGGGCTCAGGGTATGGGTCATATCGACCACCCGCTCGAAGCTGCGCGTGTCAGCCGCGGCCGGCTTGGGCGGGTAGGCGGCGGCCAGCACGCCCGCGGCGGCGCTCGCCCCGGCGCCCTTGAAGAAGGCGCGGCGGTTCAGGCGCTTGTGGACGGTCTCCAGGCATCCCGGTGCACACATCTCAATTCCTCCCTGTTGGCCGTTGTCCGGCGGTATTTATCGCGACGCGCTGAGAGTTTGGCCCGGGCAGGCCAGGGGGACAAGCCGCCCCGCCCGAGACTGCCGGGCCACGAGGTGACTGGGCGCGGACACGACCGTGCCCCGATGCGCCGGCACCGGGGCACGGGGTTGGACGCTTGGGACGCGTCCCGGCGTTGGAAGATCGACCCCGCGCGACGAGGCCGCGGGGGCGGGGACAGACACAAAAAAAGCCGAGCGCCCGGGTTAGGCGTCGACCTGGCTCTCCAGCCGTTCGATTTCGTCCTTGAGCCGGAGCTTCTCGCGTTTAAGCTCCGCGACGTGGGCGTCGTCGCCGTGCGGCCGGGTTTGCTCCCGGTGCAACTCCTCCTCGAGCTTGGCGTGGCGGGACCGCAGGGATTGAAGACGAGCGTCGAGCGTCATTCGGACCTCCATGACCACCGTCTGATCCGATGAGGGTAACGCCGCCACGTTCGCTTTGCCAAGCGCCCACGCGCGCGCCCGGGCAACTTGCCACAGACCCGCCGAGAGATTTGCCTGCGACCATCGCCATGACCGGACCACACGATGACAGCCCCGCGGACAGCCCCGCGCCGGCGCGCGCGACCCGGCCGAGCCGCCTGATCGTCGGGATCAGCGGGGCCAGCGGCGTGATCTACGGCGTGCGCCTGCTGCAGCAGCTGCAGGGTACGGCGATCGAGACGCATCTGGTGATGTCGCGCCCGGCGGAGATCACGCTCGCCTACGAGACCGACCTCAAGGTCGCGGACGTGCACGCGCTGGCCGACGTCGTGCACGCCCACGCAGACATGGCGGCGGCGATCTCTTCCGGCTCGTTCCGCACGCTCGGCATGGTGGTGGCGCCCTGTTCGGCGCGCTCGCTGGCTGAGATCGCCGGCGGGCAGACCGCCTCGCTGCTGACCCGGGCGGCCGACGTCGTGCTGAAGGAGCGCCGGCGTCTGGTGCTGATGCTGCGGGAGACGCCGCTGCATCACGGCCACCTGCGCAACATGCTGCAGGTGAGCGAGATGGGCGCGATCCTGGCCCCGCCCGTGCCCGCCTTCTACGCCAACCCGCAGAGCCTGGAGGAGCTGGTCGACCAGTCGGTCGGCCGGGTCCTGGACCTGTTCGAGATCGAGGCCGGCGGGGTCCGCCGCTGGGGCGAACCGGTCGCCGACGGCCGCCCGCCGCTGCGCGCGGTCAAGACGGCGCGCGAGCGGTGAGCGGCCCTTCAACGGTCGCAGTCGGCGCGTAACCGGGCATCGCGCCACACGATCCACCGTGGCGGTGCCACTCGGACCCCGTTCATACGCCGTAGGGTGGATTCGCCGCGCCAGCGGCAATCCACCGTCATTGCCGTGCCGGGCATGGGAACCGCGTCGGTGGGTTGCTTGCGCGAACCCACCCTACGGCTGCCATCATCCCCCTCCGTTGAAACCTTTGGGGTGCGAAGGTTAGAGTGATTGACGCCCTACGTCGGGGGGTCTATTTCACAAGTGGCCGATGCGTTACGCTGTGGTGCAGCATCGCCCGAACCGCCGTCTCGGTTGGGCAGAGCGCGCCCCGCCGACCCATCCGGCCCTCGTTGTGACTTCAAGGGTGACACCCGTGAGCGATACCCAGCGTCCGCTATCCCCGCACCTGCAGGTCTACCGCCCGCAGCTGACTTCCGTGCTCTCGATCCTGCACCGGATCACCGGCGTCGCGCTCGTCGTCGGCAGCCTGGTGCTGGTCTGGTGGGTGGTCGCCGCCGCCAGCGGGGCCGACTACTTCGCCTACGTGCAGGGCTGGATGGGCAGCTGGATCGGCTATCTGCTGCTGTTCGGCTGGTCGGTCGCGCTGTTCTACCACCTGTGCGCCGGCATTCGGCACCTGGTCTGGGACGCCGGCTACGGCTTCGAGCTGGACACCGTCTACAAGAGCGGCTGGGCCGTGGTCGCCGCGACCGCGACGCTGACGGTGCTCGCCTGGGTGATCGGCCTGTCGGTGATGTGAGCGCCGGCCCTCGGCCTTAGAACGGATCGGTATAGGAGAGACGCTGTCATGCGGACGATGCGCACCCCGATGGCCCGCGTACGCGGGCTGGGCGCGGCGAAGGACGGCACCGGCCACTGGTGGATGCAGAAGCTGCTGTCGCTGGCGCTGATCCCGCTGACGATCTGGTTCGTCGCCAGCGTGATCGCGCTCGCCGGGGCCGACCATGCGGCGGTGACCGCGTGGCTGGGCAACCCGGTGGCGGCGGGGCTGATGATCCTGCTGGTCGTCGCGACGTTTTACCACGGCCTGCTCGGTGTGCAGGCGGTGGTCGAGGATTACGTCCATAACGAAGCGGTGAAATTCGGGCTGCTGATCGGGCTCAAGGGACTGCACATCGTCCTGGGCCTGACCGGCGTGCTCGCCGTTTTGACCATTCTCTTTCAGGGCTGAGGCAAGCCATGAGCAAGACCAACGGCCAGTCCAACGGTAAGGGCGGCAACGGCAAGGCGAACGGCGCCAACGGGCATGGCGCGCCGAACCTGGCCGGCGAGGCCTATCCGATCCACGACCACACCTACGACGTCGTCGTCGTCGGCGCCGGCGGCTCCGGCCTGCGCGCCACGCTGGGCTGCGTCGAGGAGGGGCTGAAGACCGCCTGCATCTCCAAGGTTTTCCCGACCCGCAGCCACACGGTCGCCGCCCAGGGCGGGATCTCCGCCGCGCTCGGCAACATGGGCGACGACGACTGGCGCTGGCACATGTACGACACCGTCAAGGGCTCCGACTGGCTGGGCGACCAGGACGCGATCGAGTACATGACCAAGGAGGCCGTGCCGGCGATCGTCGAGCTGGAGCACTACGGCGTGCCCTTTTCCCGCACGGAGGAGGGCAAGATCTACCAGCGCCCGTTCGGCGGCATGACCACCAACTTCGGCGAGGGCACGGCGCAGCGTACCTGCGCGGCCGCCGACCGGACCGGCCACGCGATGCTGCACACCCTCTACCAGCAGTCGCTGCGGCAGAACGCCGAGTTCTTCATCGAGTACTTCGCCCTCGACCTGATCATGGAGGAGGGCCAGTGCCGCGGCGTGATCGCCTGGAGCCTGGAAGACGGCACGATCCACCGTTTCCGCGCGCACAACGTGATCCTGGCGACCGGCGGCTACGGCCGCGCCTACTTCTCCTGCACGAGCGCCCACACCTGCACGGGTGACGGCAACGGCATGGTGCTGCGCGCCGGCCTGCCGCTGCAGGACATGGAGTTCGTGCAGTTCCACCCGACCGGCGTCTACGGCGCGGGCTGCCTGATCACCGAAGGCGTGCGCGGCGAGGGCGGCTACCTCACCAATAGCGAGGGCGAGCGCTTCATGGAGCGCTACGCGCCCACCGCGAAGGACCTCGCCAGCCGCGACGTGGTCTCGCGCTCGATGACCATCGAGATCCAGGAAGGCCGCGGCGTCGGGCCGAACCAGGACCACATCAACCTGCACCTGGAGCACCTCGACCCCGACGTCATCAACCATCGCCTGCCCGGCATCGCGGAGACCGCGCGGATCTTCGCCAACGTCGACGTCACCAAGGCGCCGATCCCGGTGCTGCCGACCTGCCACTACAACATGGGCGGCATCCCGACGCTCTACACCGGCGAGGTGGTGACCCTGAAGGACGGCAAGCCGGACGCGATCGTGCCCGGCCTGATGGCGGTCGGCGAGGCGGCCTGCGTGTCGGTCCACGGCGCCAACCGCCTGGGCTCCAACTCGCTGCTCGACCTCGTGGTATTCGGCCGCGCGGCGGCCAAGCGCACCGCCGAGATCGTCTCGCCCGGCGAGACGCACCGGCCGCTGCCGGCGGATAGCGCGGAGCCCGCGCTGCAGCGCTTCGACCGGCTGCGCAACGCCAACGGCGCCACGCCGACCTCCGAACTGCGTCTCGACATGCAGAAGATCATGCAGACCAACTGCGCGGTCTTCCGCACCGGCGAGATCCTGGAGGAAGGCAAGCAGAAGATGTCGGAGGCCTACGCCAAGCGCGACGACCTCCGGGTCACCGACCGCTCGCTGATCTGGAACTCCGACCTGGTCGAGACCTTGGAGCTGGACAACCTGCTGGGCCAGGCGATGACCACCGTCTGGTCGGCCGCGAACCGGGAGGAGAGCCGCGGCGCCCACGCCCGCGAGGACTACCCGGACCGCGACGACCAGAACTTCATGAAGCACACGGTCAGCTGGCTGGACGAGCAGGGCAACGTCACGATCGACTGGCGGCCGGTGCACATGAACCCGCTGACCAACGAAGTGCAGTCTTTCCCGCCGAAGGCGCGGGTGTACTAACAGCCGCTTTCACCCCGGCGCCCGCGTGGGCGTCGGGGCGTCGAGGCATCAAGAGGCGTCCATGGTTGAATTCGCGCTGCCGCGCAACTCCAAAATCCGCAAGGGCCACGTCCACCCGGCGCCTGAAGGCGCGAGCCGGACCAAGACCTTCCACGTCTACCGCTGGGACCCGGACACGGGCGAGAACCCGCGGGTCGACCAGTTCACTATCGACCTCGACGACTGCGGGCCGATGGTTCTGGACGGTCTGATCAAGATCAAGAACGAGATCGACAGCACGCTCACCTTCCGCCGGTCCTGCCGCGAGGGCGTGTGCGGTTCCTGCGCCTTCAA
The DNA here is from genome assembly GCA_964422775.1 of uncultured Rhodovibrio sp. Classification (GTDB taxonomy): domain Bacteria; phylum Pseudomonadota; class Alphaproteobacteria; order Kiloniellales; family Rhodovibrionaceae; genus Rhodovibrio. The sequence goes on along the minus strand of CAYRCO010000219.1, from coordinate 30 downwards.
CGTCAACGGGCGCAACACGCTGGCCTGCAC
>CAYRCO010000218.1:0-5607 GCA_964422775.1 uncultured Rhodovibrio sp. | reverse complement strand
TCGGTCACCTCCACCAGCAGCTGCGCCATCCGTCCCTGTTCGCTCAAGTCCGGGCGTACGCGCACGACTTCGCCCGTACGCGTACGTCCCTCGCCCCAGACGCTGGGATTGGCGAGCTCGACCTTGGACCCGACGCCCGGCCCGTCCTGTCGGGCCTCGATCCAGCGCAGCTTGGCCGCCGGCACGGCCAGCTCGACGAAATAGCGCTCGGTCGCGATCAGCCTGGCGATCGTGGTCCCGGCGGCGACCTGGCTACCGACATCGATCGATACCGACTGCACGACCGCGTCGAACGGGGCGCGCATCTCGGTGCGCTGCAGGTCCAGCTGAGCGTCCTCCACGGCCGCCTGGGCCGCCTCGACGTCGGCGCGCGCCTGCTGCAACTGCGGCTGGCGCAGCACCAGGTCCCGCTCCTGCGTGCTCAGCTCCTGGTTGAGCAGTTCGGCCTCGGTCTCGGCGACCTTCTGGTTGCCTTGCTCGATCCGAAGCGCGGCCTTCGCCTTCGACAGTTCCGTCCGGGCCTGGCGCAGGGCCACTTGGTAGTCGCTGTCGTCGACCCGGGCAAGTACCTGGCCCTTACGCACCCGTCCGCCCGGCTCCAGGGCATCCGCGACGGCGACGATCTCGCCGCCGACCCGCGGGGCGACCTGGACCTCGTCGGCCGGGATCACCTGGCCCCAGGCCTGAACCACCGCAGTGCGGTCGGCGCGCTCGACCGCCACCGTCTCCACCAGGCGCGCGGGCTCCGTGCGCTCCTGGGCGCGCTCGGTCGCGGGCTCGCTCGACATCAGCGCGTAGACGCCCGCGCCCGCCGCCGCGAGGACCGCGAGCGGCAGCACGCCCTGCTGCAGAACCAGGCGCAGGCGGCGGCCCCAGCCGGTGCGCGTCGGGTCGGGGTCGGTCCTCACGTATCGGTCTCCTCGGTCGTGACGTCCGCGGTCGTGGGCTCGGGGGCCAGTACCTCGAACGCCTCGCCGGCCGGGCGCGGCGGGTCGATACCGCCGGCGAGCGCCCGGGCGAGCGCGACCCGGGCTGCCAGCCGCTGCCGGCGCGCGTCGATCAGCTGGCGTTCCAGGTCCTGCACCCGTGTCAGCGCGTCGAGCACGTCCAGAAAGTCGACGTTGGCGTTGACGTAGCGGCTGCGCAGCCGCTGTACGGCTTGGCGGGCCAACTGGACCTGTCGGTTAAGCCGGTCGACGCGCCGGGCCTGCTGGTCGATCCGGGTCAGCGCGTCCTCGACTTCCTTAAGCGCGGTGAGCGCGGTCTTCTCGAACTGGGCGAGACGTTCGGCGACCACCGCTTGCGTGCGGTCGACCTCGGCCTTGCGCTGTCCGGCGTCGAGCAGCGGTACGGAAAGCTGGGCGGCCAGGTTGGAGGTCCAGCTGGTGAACAGGTCCGCCGGCGCGGCCGCGGCGGTGGTCAGGCTGCCGGTCAGGTCGATCCGCGGAAACCGCTCGGCGATCGCGGCAGCGACCCGCTTGTCCGCCGCGTTGACGCGCAACAGGGCCTCCTGGACGTCCGGCCGGCGGGCGATCAGGTCCGCGGGCACCCCGGTGCGGGGCAGGGCGGGGCCTTCGGGCAGGCTGCGGCGGTCCGGCAGATCACCCGTGCGCGGTGCCCGGCCGAGCAGCACCGACAGCTCGTTCTCCAGCAGCTGCACCTCGCCTTGTGCCGTGGCGATCTGTTCCTGGGTCTGCTGGATCAGCTCGCGTTGGCGCAGCAGGTCGGCGAGCCCGGCCTGACCCTGCAGCACGCGGACCTCGACGACGCGCTCGACCGTGCGATTGGTCTCAAGCTGGCGCTTAAGGAGGTCGAGCCGGGCGCGCTGGGCGAGCAGCCGGTACCAGCTGTCCGCGACCTCGCCGGTCAGGGAGAGCGCGGCGGCCTCCAGCTGCTGACGGGTTGCCTTGGCGTCCAGCCGCGCGGCGTCGGCCCGCGCATCGACCCGACCCCAGAGATCGAGCTCGTAGGAGGCCGACAGGCCGAGGCTATAGTCCTCGCTCACGTTTTCGCCGGTCAAGGATGGGCCGCCGGCACCACCGGCAGCGGGCCGGCCGCCGTTTTCGCCGTCGTCGCGCAGCTCGCCGGTCTGTTGACGGGTCGCCTCGGCATCGCCGGACAGGCTCGGCCAGCGCTCGGCGGCGGTGCGCCCGGCGGTCGCCTGCGCTTGGGCAAGCCGGGCCCAGGTTTCCCGTAGATTGGGTCGGTCTCGAAGCGCGCGTTGGATCAGCGCGGTCAGGTCCGGATCGTCGAACGCCTGCCACCAGGCGTCCGGGCGCGCCGCGTCGCCGCTTGCCGAGAAGCTGTCCGGCAGCTCGGCGCGTGTGTCCACCGGTGCGGGCTCGGCGGAGCAGCCGGTCAACAGCGCCAGGCCGGCGGCGGCGAGCAGCGGTAGCCGGTAGAGGGGTCGCGGTCTTGGCATCGATCCTCGTCGTCTGCGCCCCGCCTGGAGCAAGATGCTGGACGGAGGGATCAGCTTCCAGCGGAGTCTTGCTCTCTTCAGGAAGTCAGAGCGAGATGCACTCCCGCGCAGCGGCGTGCAGCCGCGCGCCGCGCGTGTAAGAATCTCCGGACAGAAGTGGCACGGGGGCGCGTGGGCGTCCAGCGCGCCCACCCCGAGCGCGCGGATCAGCCGCGCAGGATCTCCAGTGCCAACGAGCCGCCGCTGGTCGTGCCGGTGGCGAAGATCGCGCCCGCCAGCAGCCCCGCGAGCAGGAAGTAGCCCAAGAGCGCGGCCACGAGGGTCGGCTTGGACATCGGCTGTCCGGTGCCCTGGCCGTGCCGGAACTCGCCGTACAGTTCCATCGCGCCGATACCAAGCAGTACCGCCAACAGCGGAATACCGAGCGCGAACAGCCCGAGCCCGGTGAGCGCGACCGATACGGTCATCGCGATCAGCATCGGTCCCCGCCCGGCGGACGCGAACAGGGCGCGCAGCACCCGGCCGCCGTCGAGCGGGAAGATCGGCAGCAGGTTGAACAGGTTGATCAGCGCGACCACAGCCGCGCTCGCGCCCAGGAAGTCGCTGCCGGTGAGCTGATAGCCCGCGAGCAGCGGCAGCACGGAGGCCAGCCCGAAGACCGGCCCCATCATCGCGATCTCGTAGTTCTGCGCCTCGCTCAGCCGATTTTCGGCGTCCGCCTGGCCGACCGCGACACCGCCTACGAACGGCAGTAGGTAGATGCCCTTGACCGGCATACCGCACCGGCGCATCGACCAGACGTGGCCCAGTTCGTGGACGAAGATCGCGGCCACCAGGATCAGCGCGAACTGCCAGGTGAACAGCGTCGAATAGGCGGCGACGCTGGCTCCGGCGAGCGCGATCTTACCCACCTTCGGCCCCAGCTTAAGGCCGAGGAAACCGAGCCCCAGCCAGCCGGTACGCCCCTTCCGGCGCGGATCGGTACGGCCTTCGCGGGTGTCGCTCTCGTTGCCGGGCCAGTCGGCCCGGTCGTCGTCGCGGTAGGTCACGGCGAGCTCCTCAGGGCGCACGCTCGACACGCGCCGCTACGGCAAGATGCTGGAACGTGGAGTCACCTTCCAGCTGAATCTTACCAGCTCTTCAAGAAGTTAGAGCGACATTTAGCCCGAAGGCCGGTTCGGCCTTCGAGCATGTCGCTCTAACGTGGACCCAGGAGCTTGGCCGCATGTCTGCGGGTTTCAACGGGGTGCGGCTTGGTGCCCGTCGCGTGGGCGAGCTGGCTGCAGCGCCCGCCCGTGAGATCAGGCGGCCTTTGTCGGATCCGCCGGCTGACGTGCCGGCCTGCCGCCCGGGTTGAGCTGCCAGATGCGGAAGTTCAGCGCCGTGGCGAAACTGACCCAGGCCAAGTAGGGCAGCAACAACAGCGCCGCGGTCGTGTCCACCGGCAGGAACGCGATGGTCGTCGCCACGATCGACGTCCACAGGCCGATCACCTCGATCAGACCCCAGCCCGGGCTCCTCATGCCGAAGAAGACGGCCGACCAACCGGCGTTCAGCAACAGGTGGACGAGATAGATGCCGAGCGCCGTGCCCGCGCCCGCGAACCCGGCGGCCTCGTAGACCATCCAGGCGGCGACCGCCATCATGCCGTAAAGCACCATCCACACCGGGCCGAACAGCCAGTCCGGCGGACGCCATGGCGGCTTCGCCAACTGCTGGTACCACGTGCCGGGCTTGAAAATCGCCCCCGATGCCGCGGCCGCCAGAGCGAGCACGACCGAGACGATCAGTGATATCGCGGATTCTAGGGCCATCACTCGCCTAAGATGGGGGCACGGTGGGGCGGATCAACCGCCCTTGATGCACGGCCGTCCGTGCCGCGCCGGATCGCCTGGCGCAAGATGGTGAAACGCGCGATTTCGCCTCAACCGAACCGCGACCTCTTGGTCGCGACGTTCGGGGCAAAAACGCACCGGGCGCCGCACGGGGTCCGCGCGACGCCCGGCGTTCATGGCGGCCTTTGCTGTTGATTAGACCGACAGAACGGTAATCAGGAACAGCACCATGATGAACGCGATCAGTGCGCCGGCCGCCTTATCGTAGGTGTCCGGGGTACCGGGAGAATCAGCCATGAATGCCTCCTTCGGCGTTGTATGACGCAACGGGGTGTGAGGTTACTGGTTTGCCGGCGACCCGGCAACTATCCGTCTTGTGCCGTCCGGGCGGTGTCGGAAGGCTCGGCGGGCCCGGCCGCCGCCCCCGTGGACGTGCCCGTCTCCCGCCCGTATCCCGTCTCCCGCGCGTATGGAGACCGGCATGCGCCTCCTGGCAGCCGGCGCGGCCGCTCGCCCGGCGGCGTCGCCGCGAGTTGCGGTACAACGAACGGCATCACGAGCGTCGAGAATCGCTCAAGAGGCGTCAAGGATAATTGACGTCAAGAAAAGTGGACACACCGGCCCAGCGCACCTATGCTCGGACATGGAACGCGCCTTAATGGGGCGCCGGTCGACGTCCCGGCCGGCGCCGATGGCCCGCGCGAGACGATCCCTGTGTCGGACGAGCGCGTTCACGCGGGCTTCTGCGGCTGGGAGGAGAAGCGATGACGCAACAGGCCGAGCGGCACCGTCCCGTACTTGATTGTGTGGAAACGCCGGCTGACCTGCGCCGGCTGCCGGAGACGCAGTTGCGCCAGCTCGCTGACGAGTTGCGCGCGGAGGTGATCGACGCGGTGTCGGTCACCGGTGGTCACCTGGGCGCAGGTCTCGGCGTGGTCGAGCTGACGACCGCGATCCATTACGTCTTCAATACCCCCGACGACAAGCTGATCTGGGACGTCTCCCACCAGTGCTACCCGCACAAGATCCTGACCGGGCGCAAGGACCGCATCCGCACGCTGCGCCAGGGCGGCGGGCTGAGCGGTTTCACCAGCCGGGCGGAAAGCGACTACGACCCGTTCGGCGCGGCGCACTCCTCGACCTCGATCTCCTCCGGTCTCGGCTTCGCCGTCGCGCGCGACTACAAGGGCGGCGACAACCAGGTGATCTCGGTGATCGGCGACGGCGCGATGTCGGCCGGGATGGCCTACGAGGCGATGAACAACGCCGGCGCGCTGCGCTCGCGCATGGTGGTGATCCTGAACGACAACGACATGTCGATCGCCCCGCCGGTGGGCGCGATGAGCGCGT
>CAYRCO010000217.1:0-5676 GCA_964422775.1 uncultured Rhodovibrio sp. | reverse complement strand
TCGGGCGCGTGCTTGCCCATGAAGATCGCGCCGGCGTGCCGGAAGGTCTGCAGCAGTGCGTCCGGATCGGCGACCTGCAGCTCCAGGTGTTCCGGGGCGACCCGGTCGATCAGCCGGCCGGCGTCCTCGATCTTCTCGACCCGGATCACCGCGCCGTGGCGCCGCCAGCTCTCGCCCGCGATCTCGCTGCGCGGCAGGCGCTGCAGATGGTTCTGCACCGCGCGCTCGACCGCCTCGGCGAAGTCGCCGTCGTCGGTGATCAGGATCGCCTGGGCGTTCACGTCGTGCTCGCTCTGCGCCAGCAAGTCGGCCGCGACGGTCGCCGGGTCGTTGTCCTTGTCGGCGACCACCAGCACTTCCGACGGGCCGGCGATCATGTCGATGCCGACGGTGCCGAACACCTGCTTCTTCGCGCTGGCGACGTAGGCGTTGCCGGGGCCGGTGATCTTGTCCACGGCTTGAATCGTCTCGGTGCCGTAGGCAAGCGCGCCCACCGCCTGCGCGCCGCCGATCCGGTAGACCTCGTCGATCCCCGCGATCCGGGCGGCGGCCAGCACCAGCGGATTGAGCACGCCGTCGGGCGCGGGCACGACCATAACCACCCGCTCCACGCCGGCCACCTTGGCCGGCACGGCGTTCATCAGCACGCTGGAAGGATAGGCGGCCGTGCCGCCCGGCACGTACAGGCCGACCGCGTCGATCGGGGTCCAGCGGTGGCCCATGCGCACGCCGTCGGCGTCGGTAAAGTCCAGGTCGTCCGGCTTCTGGCGATCGTGGTAGGCGGCGATCCGCTGGCGCGCCAGCTTCAGTGCCGCCACGGTCTCGACGTCGCACTGGTCGACCGCACCGTCCAGCTCCTCCCGCGTAACCTTGAGGCCGGCGGCCGTGGTCTCGTAGCGGTCCAGCTTGGCGGTGTACTCCAGCAGGGCGGCGTCGCCGCGGGCGCGCACGTCGGCCAGGATGCCCTGCACGGTGCGGTCGACGTCGGCCTCCTCCTCACGTCGGATGTCGAGGAAGTCGGCGAACGCCTGCGCGAAGTCGGCCTGGCGCGCGTCCAGCTTATGCGGCATCTGCGACCTCCCGGAAGGTCTCGACCCAGCAGCCGACGTCGTGCGGGCGGGTCTTGAGCGCGGCGCGGTTGACGATCAGACGGCTGGTGACCTCGGCGATCCGCTCGATCTCGACCAGATCGTTCGCCTTCAAGGTGGTGCCGGTCGACACCAGGTCCACGATCCGGCGCGCCAGCCCCAGCTTGGGCGCCAGTTCCATCGCGCCGTTCAGTTTGATGCATTCCGCCTGCACCCCGCGCGCGGCGAAATGGCGCTTGGTGATGTCCGGGTACTTGGTGGCGATGCGCACGTGGCTCCAGCGCGTCGGGTCGTCGCGCTTGCCCAGGTCGTTCGGCTCGGCGACCGCCAAATGGCACTTGCCGATGCCAAGATCGACCGGGGAATAGAGTTCGGGGTAGTCGAACTCCATCACCACGTCGTTGCCGGCCACGCCCAGGTGCGCCGCGCCGAAGGCGACGAAGGTCGCCACGTCGAACGCGCGCACCCGGATGATGTCCAGGTTGGGATGGTTGGTGGCAAAGCGCAGCTGACGGGAATCGTCGTCCTCGAACGCCGGTTCCGGGACGATGTCGGCCGCCTTCAGAAGCGGCATCAGCTCTTTCAGGATCCGGCCCTTGGGTAGGGCCAGGACGAGGTTTTCGTTCGCGGCCGTCACGTTTGGGTTCCGTTGCGATTGGCGTCCGGCGTGTCGTTCTGGGCGGCCCCGCCGGCGGCGTCCGGGTCGGCGGGCGCGTGGCTGGGGCGCCACTGCGTCGGCCAGGGTTCGCCGAGGTCCTCCAGATGGCAGACGATCTTCGCCCCCTGCAAGCGCAGCGCGGCGTCGCCGGCGAAGGTTACGGTGATCCCCTGGTCGTCGGCGACCACCGCCAGCAGTTCCAGCACATGGCCACTCGCCTCCTTGGAGAAGCCGCGGTAGGCGACCTGCTCCACCCGGTCGAACGTCACCCCGCAGTGCACGCGCTCGTAAAGCGGCGCGTCCTCGAAGCGGGCGTCGGACTCCTCCGCCGTCTCCGGAAGCTGGCCGGAATCCGGTCCGCGCGCGGCCTCGTGCGGCGTGCTCTCCTGCGCCGGCTGGTCCGGCAGGTCGCCGGCCGGCGCGCGCCGTTCCCAGCGGAAGCGGTTGGCGACGCAGGCGAAGCGCTGCTCCTCGACGAGCCAGGCCATGTCGATCACCGGGACGAGCGCGTCCTGCAGCACCGCCGAGACGACGGCGAAGTCCTCGCGGTCGTAGGCGCGCAGCTTAAGCGGCTTGTCCGCCGGCGCGAGGTTGCCGCCGGCAAGGCCGCGCCGGCCGAACACGCGCGAGACCAGCTTGGCGATCGGGTTGCTCACGCCTCCTCCTCCCGTCCCCGGGTGCGTTCGATGTCGGCGCCGCAGGCGCCGAGCTTCTCCTCCAGGCGCTCGTAGCCGCGGTCAAGGTGGTAGACCCGGTTGATCTCCGTCTCCCCCTCCGCGGCCAGCCCGGCCAGGACCAGCGAGACCGAAGCGCGCAGGTCGGTCGCCATCACCGGCGCGCCCTTCAGCCGGTCGACCCCGCGGACCAGCGCGCTCGAGCCGTCGATCTGCACATCCGCGCCCATGCGCAACAGCTCGGGCACGTGCATGAAGCGGTTCTCGAAGATCGTCTCGGTCACCATCGAGGCGCCCTCAGCGGTCGCCATGGTGGCGATGAACTGCGCCTGCAGGTCGGTGGGGAAGCCTGGATAGGGCGCGGTCTGCGCGTCGGCACCGGTGAGCGGCCCGTTCGCCCGGCGCACCCGGATCCCGCGGTTGGTCTCGCGCCAGTCGACCCCGGCCAGGCTCAGCTTGTCGAGCGCGGCGCGCAGATGGCTGCTGTCGGCGCCGACGAGTTCCAGGTCGCCGTCGGTGATCGCGGCCGCCATGGCGTAGGTCCCGGTCTCGATCCGGTCGCCGATCACCGCGTGCTCCGCGCCGGCCAGCCGGCTCACCCCCTCGACGACCAGCGTGTCGGTCCCGATCCCGGTGATCCGCGCGCCCATCTTGTTGAGGCAGTCGGCGAGATCGCCGATCTCGGGCTCGCGCGCGGCGTTGACGATCCGGCTGGTGCCGCGGGCCAGGCTGGCCGCCATCAGCGCGTTCTCGGTCGCGCCGACGGAGACCTTGGGGAACACCACCTCGCCGCCGGTGAGGCCGCCTGGGGCGTGCGCCTCGATGTAGCCGTCCTGGAGTTCGATGCGCGCGCCCAGCGCCTCCATCGCTTTCAAGTGCAGATCGATCGGCCGCGTGCCGATCGCGCAGCCCCCTGGCATCGACACCTCGACGTAGCCCTCGCGCGCCAACAGCGGCCCCAGCACAAGCACGCTGGCGCGCATCCGCCGGACCAGGTCGTAGGCCGCGCGCACGTTGACCACCTTGCCGGCGGTGAGTTCCAGCACCCGCCCGGCATGCCCGCCGTCGGTCCCACCGTCCATGTGCAGATCGACGCCGTGCTGCGAGAGCACGTTGGCGAGCGTCGTGATGTCGGCCAGATGCGGCAGGTTGGACAGGCGTAGCGGCTCCTCGGTCAAGAGCGCCGACGCCATCAGCGGCAGGGCGGCGTTCTTGGCGCCCGAGATCGCGATTTCGCCGCTGAGCGGCCGCCCGCCGCGGATCTTGATCCGGTCCATGCGTCTCCTCAAGACAAGCGGGCGCGCGCGACGCACGCGCGGGGTTTGGGGCAGCCGGGCGCGATACGCGCGAGGCGCGGACCTGCCTGACCGGCAGATACGCCGATTTGATGGCGCCGCGATGGCGTCACCGCGCGCCCGAACGGGCGCTGGCGCCCGGCCGGGTGTTCGTCGGGGGTTGTAATGGAACGCGCCGCCGAGGCCAACCGCGCTGAGCCGGGACCCGGTCATGCCGGGAGCGACCATCGCGCAGGTGGGTCCGCCGTGGGCCGTCTCGCTGCTGTCCTGTGCGCTGGGGGCGCGGATGTCAGGGGGCCGGCCCTGCCGGGGTCAGCCGCCGTGGTGCCCGCCGTCGGAACCCCGGTCGCCGCCGCCGGAATCGCCGCTCCCAGGATCATGGCCGCTGGAGACGCTGTCGCTGCCTACGTCCGGGCCTGGGTCCGCGTGCGCGCCGCCCCCCGCCGCGGTGCCGCGGTCGCGCTGCTGGCGCTTGCGCTTGCGCAGGTTGGCGCGCAGCTGCCGGGCCAGGCGCTCCTCGCGCGCCTGCTGCTCGGCGGCCGTCTCCGGCCGGACGTTGGGGCGCGCAGGCCGCGCTTTGCCGTCGCGTTCGCTCATCGTGGTGACGTCCCGCCTCCGGTTCCTTTGCGCGCGCCCGCGCCTTCTGATCGGCTCCCCCGGCTTGCCTGGACGACGCCCGGGCCCACACAACGATGGGACCGCCCTGGGCAACGGCGCGGCCCGGCGCACGCTGGCCGTCCGCAGAGTCGACCGGCCGGCCGATCCCGGTCAAGCCGCCCCGATCGCCCGCCCGCGAATCGTCCTTGCCATCGCGCCCGCCGGCTGGCATTTTCCGCCGCGCTGGCGCCCTGCGGCGCTGTTCCACCCGCCGCCCGCCGACAACCGGATGCCGCCGTAGCTCAGGGGTAGAGCGCACCCTTGGTAAGGGTGAGGCCGTAGGTTCGATTCCTACCGGCGGCACCAGTTTCATTTTTCCGCTTCAGCACATCCACCGTCGCAGATAGTGGGCGCCGATCGCGTTGGCGCCTTCATGCGGCTGCTGGCCGAACGGCTACCGGCTCATAATGTCACGTCCACGCCGACGCCGGCGGACGCGGCCGAATAGCGTCGGGCAGAACGCCGCGCTCCCCCTACTCCACCGTCACCGACTTCGCCAGGTTCCTGGGCTGATCCACGTCGGTGCCCTTGAAGACGGCGGTGTGGTAGGCGAGCAGTTGGACCGGGATGGCGTAGAGCAGCGGGGCGACGAAGGGGTCCACCTCGGGGAGTTCGATGGTGTATTCGGCACCCGCGCCCGCGCGTTCGATGCCCTGCCTGTCGGAGATCAGGATCACCCGGCCGCCGCGCGCGATCACCTCCTGCACGTTGGAGGCCATCTTGGGGAACAGCGGGCCGGAGGGCGCGATGCAGATCACCGGCACGTGCTCGTCGATCAGCGCGATCGGCCCGTGCTTCATCTCGCCCGCGGCGTAGCCCTCGGCGTGGATGTAGGAGATCTCCTTCAGCTTGAGCGCGCCCTCGAGCGCGATCGGGTAGAGGTTGCCGCGGCCCAGATACAAAACGTCGCGCGCCTCGGCGACCCACTGGCCGATCTCCTGGATGTGGCCGTCGTGGTTCAGCACCTCGCTGGCGTGCGCCGGCACCTCGATCAGCGCGTCGGTCAGGCGCGCCTCCGCCGCCTGGTCGATCGTGCCCCGGGCCCGGCCGATCGCGATCGACAGCGCGGCGAGCACGGTCAGCTGGGTGGTGAACGCCTTGGTCGAGGCGACGCCGATCTCCGGACCCGCCAGCGTCTGCAATACCGCCTCGCTATCCCGCGCGATCGCGCTTTCGGCGACGTTGACGATCGAGAGCGTGCGCTGGCCCTGCTCCCGGGCGTACTGCAGCGCGCCGTGGGTCTCCGCCGTCTCGCCGGACTGCGAGATCACCGTCGTCAGGCCGCCGTCCGGCATCGGCGGGGC
>CAYRCO010000216.1:0-5679 GCA_964422775.1 uncultured Rhodovibrio sp. | reverse complement strand
GGCGGCGGGTTCCCTCTCCTCTCGTGTAAGGAGCGGGGCAGGGTGAGGAGGGGGCCGCCGACCCTGGCGCAGGGTCGTTCAAGGACCGCGTAAACCGTACAGACCGGCTGACGGCGCCGGACCACCTGGAGGCTTCATGGCGAGTTCGCACAGCCCGCAGCAAGGCAAGGCGGCTGGGGACAAGAAGCTGGGCGATCTGGTCGCCTCGACCGACACCGGTGCGCGCGATCCGCGCAACCCGATGGAAAAATGGACGATTCTGGGCGTCGCGCTGGCCTGGTCGCTGTTCCAGCTGTGGTACGCCTCGCCGCTGCCGTTCATCCTCAACATTGCGATCCTGAACGACACGGAAGCCCGTGCCATCCACTTGGCGTTCGCGATCTTCCTGGCGTTCACGGCTTACCCGACGCTGAAGAGCTCGCCGCGGCACGAGGTGCCGGTGCAGGACTGGCTGATCGCGGGCGTGGCGGCGTTCTGCGCGTCCTACCAGTTCTTCTTCTACGAGGCGCTGTCGACGCGCGTCGGCCTGCCGACCTGGTACGACATCGCGGTGGCGTGCGTCGGCATGGTTTGCCTCTTGGAGGCGACGCGCCGGGCGCTGGGCCCGCCGCTGATGGTCGTGGCGCTGGTGTTCCTGGGCTACATCTTCTTCGGGGCGTCGGATTTCGTGCCGGAGGTGATCCAGTGGAAGGGCGCCTCGCTGGGCAAGGCGATGTGGCACCAGTGGCTGCAGACCGAAGGCGTGTTCGGTGTGCCGCTGGGTGTGTCGACCAGTTTCGTCTTCCTGTTCGTGCTGTTCGGCTCGCTGCTCGATAAGGCCGGCGCGGGTAACTACTTCATCAAGGTCGCCTTCGCGTTGTTGGGCCACCTGCGCGGCGGCCCGGCCAAGGCGGCCGTGGTTGCCTCGGCGATGACCGGCCTGATCTCCGGTTCCTCGATTGCCAACGTGGTGACGACCGGTACCTTCACGGTGCCGCTGATGAAGCGTGTCGGCTTTAGCAGCGAAAAGGCCGGCGCGGTCGAGGTCGGCTCCAGCGTCAACGGCCAGCTGATGCCGCCGGTGATGGGGGCCGCCGCCTTCCTGATGGTGGAATACGTCGGCATCCCGTACTTCGAGGTGATCAAGCACGCCTTCCTGCCGGCGGTGATCAGCTACATCGCGCTGCTCTATTTGGTGCACCTCGAGGCGCTGAAGGGCGACTTCACGGCGCTGCCGAAGCCCCAGGAGCCCAAGCCCGCCAAGTGGATGCTGATCGCCATCGGCCTGACGATCGCCTCGATCGCGATCATCGCGGGCGCGGTCTACTGGCTGTTCGAACTGGCCGGTCTATTGGCGCAGTCGTCCAACCTGCTGTGGGCGGTCGTGCTGATGGGCCTGCTGCAGGCCGTGCTCTACTTCGGGCTCAGCCGGCAGGTTCCGCAGGACAGCCGCTGGAAGTACGTCTCAACCGGCGCGGTCGTGGCCGGCAACGTCGTGCTCGGCGCGTTCGGCGTCTACGGCCTGGTCAGCCTGGTAAGCGCGCTGTTCGGCGGCGTCGCCGTCTACGTCATGACGGTGCTGCTGCTCGCGGCCTACGCCGGGCTGGTCTGGTACGCCACGCGCGTGCCGGAACTGGAACTCGACGACCCGAACACGCCGGTCTATCACCTGCCCGAGGTGGGGCCGACGGTAAAGTCCGGCCTGTACTACCTGCCACCCGTGGGCGTGCTCGTCTGGTGCCTGATGATCGAACGCCTGTCGCCCGGGCTGTCGGCCTTCTGGGCGACCGCGTTTATGCTGCTGATCCTGGTCACCCAGCGTCCGCTCAAGGCGTTTTTCCGCAACAGCGGCAAGTACCGCGACGAGTTGTGGGCGAGCTTCATCGAACTGCTCGACGGCCTGATCGCGGGCGCGCGCAACATGATCGGCATCGGCGTCGCCACCGCCGCGGCCGGCATCATCGTCGGAACCGTGACCCTGACCGGCATCGGACAGGTGATGACGGAGTTCGTCGAGCTGATCTCGGGCGGCAACGTCATCCTGATGCTGGTGTTCACCGCGCTGCTCAGCCTGATCCTGGGCATGGGCCTGCCCACGACCGCGAACTACATCGTGGTGTCCTCGCTGATGGCGCCGGTGATCGTGCAGCTGGGCTCCGAGGTCGGACTGGTGGTGCCGCTGATCGCGGTCCACATGTTCGTGTTCTACTTCGGCATCATGGCCGACGTGACACCGCCGGTGGGACTGGCGTCGTTCGCCGCCGCGGCGGTTTCAGGCGGCGACCCGATCAAGACCGGCTTCACCGCGTTCTTCTATTCGCTGCGCACGGTGGTGCTGCCGTTCGTGTTCATCTTCAACACCGAACTGCTGCTGATCGGGATCGACGGACCGTTCGAACTGATCCTCATCGTGACCTCGGCCCTGGCCGGGATCCTGGTGTTCGCCGCGGCGACCCAGGGCTACTTCGCCGCCCGCAGCAAGCTGTGGGAGAGCGCGCTGCTGCTGCTGGTCGCCTTCACGCTGCTGCGGCCGGGCTACTGGATGGATCAGATCGTGCCGCCCTACCGCACGGTCGACCCGACCCAGATCACCGAACGCGCGGCCGATGCCCCGGCCGGCGCGTCCCTGCGGGTGATCATCGAGGGGCTGACCATCGAGGGCGACGAGGCGCGCAAGACGGTGCTGCTGCCGCTGGGTCCCGCCGAGGGCAAGTCCGGCGTCCAGCGCCTGCAGAACGCCGGCATCGTGGTGCAGACGATGGGCGAGCAAGTGCAGATCACCAACGTCGTCTTCAACTCGCCGGCGGAGAAGGCCGGGGTCGACTTCGGCTGGAACGTCGTCGGCCTGCAGGTCCCGAATCAGCAGCCGCCCAAGGAGTTGTTCTTCATTCCGGCCCTGGTCCTGCTGGGCGGCGTCTACCTGCTGCAGCGCCGGCGCAACCCCGGCAGCGGCGCGGCCAGCCGCGCCCAGCCGCAAGGCGCGGGGGCTGAATGACCGTAAGACAGGCGGGCGCGAGCCGGGCGGCGCGTCAGCGATAAAGGGACAACGCCATGTACAAGGACATCCTGGTTCCGGTCGACCTAGACGACGAGAACTCTTGGAAAGCCGCGCTTTCACGGTCGGTCGAACTGGCGCAGGCGTTCGGCAGCCGGCTGCACGTCTTGACCGTCGTGCCGGACTTCGGGGCCACGATGGTCGCGCAGTACTTCCCGCAGGATTACGAGCAGAAGATCGTCGAGGAAGCGCGCCAGCGCCTGCACACCTTCACCAAGGACCATGTGCCAGACGGCGTCGACGTGCAGCATCTGGTCGGCCACGGGCGTGTCTACGACGAGATCCTGCGGATGGCCGAGGAGGCGGACTGCGATCTGATCTGCATGGCCTCCCACCGCCCGGAGCTGCGCGACTACCTGCTGGGCCCGAACGCCGCCCGCGTCGTCCGGCATGCCAAGCGGTCCGTGCTGGTGGTGCGCGACGCGCCGAACGCGTAGGCTGGTCAGGCGGCGTTCCGATCGGCGGGGCGCATCGGTGGATTTTGGAAAGCAGACGCTCTTGAACGTGCAGGCTGAGACGGCGGCCGCGCCGGTAGGCGGCTTAGACACGGCGGATCTGGCCCGGCTCGACGACGCGGAGGTGAGCGCGCTCGCCCGGGCGGCGCGGCGGGTGCAGGAGATCGAGGCCGATCTCGCCGCGCGCGGCGGCAACGTGGTCGCGCGCCTGCTGGCGGAAGCCGAGGAAGGCTTCTACGAGTGGGATCACTACCCCGACGGCGACGCCTACAATCCCGACAGCGAGAGCCAGTACTTCTATCACGCCCACGCCGCCGATCAGCGGTTTCCGGGCGAGCATGGTCACTTCCACACCTTCGTGCGCCCGTTCGGCCTCGGGCACCTGCTGCCGGACGGCGATGCGCCCCCGCCGACCGCGCTCACGCACCTGATCGCAGTGTCGATCGACATCGACGGCCGGGCGACGCGCCTGTTCACCACCAACCGTTGGGTCACCGCGGAACGCTGGTATCCCGCGGCGACGACGGTGCAATTGCTGCCGACCTTCGAGATGACCGGCGACACCCCGGCGCCGGAGGTGAACGGCTGGCTGACCGCGCTGCTGCGCCTTTACCGCGCGGACATCGCCGCCTTGATGACCGCCCGTGACAGCCGGCTTGCGGCCGGTGGCGGGATGATCACGGAAGCGGCGCTGGATGACCGCACGGTCGAGGTGACCAGTCTGCAGGAGATCGACGTGCCCGCGCGTGTCCGCGCGGTGGAAGCGGAGGCCGCCCGGCGCGCGGGCTGACCGCGTGCCGTACTCGGCCGAGCCGGAGCGAACGGCCGCGTGCCTTCCTCGCTTGACAGGGTGAGCGCGCTGGCTAGCTTGGCGCCACGGCCCAATCCCGGGCCGGCGAGACGCAAGCTCAGAAGGGCACAGGTTTTGACGAGCGTTGCCGACGCCGCGCAAGCAGTGACGATTACACTTCCCGACGGCAACCAACTGGCGTTCGACCACGCGCCGACCGGCCGCGAGGTGGCGGAGCGGATCGGCAAGCGCCTCGCCAAGGACGCGCTGGTGGTCAAGGTCGACGGCGAGCTGCGCGACCTCGACCTGCCGATCGAGCGCGACGCCGGCGTCGAGATCGTGACCCCGACCCACCAGGACGCGCGCCAGATCATCCGCCACGACGCCGCCCACGTGATGGCGGAGGCGGTGCAGGAGCTGTTCCCGGACGCGCAAGTCACCTTCGGCCCACCGACCGAGACGGGCTTCTATTACGATTTCGCCCGCGAGCATCCCTTCTCGACCGACGACCTAGAGGAGATCGAGCGGCGGATGCACGAGATCGTCGACGCCGACAAGCCGTTCGTGCGCGAAGTCTGGGACCGCGACGAGGCCGCGCACTTCTTCGACGAGAAGGGCGAGAAGTACAAGGCCCAGCACATCCGCGAGGGTATCCCCAAGGGCGAGCAGATCACGATCTACCGCCAGGGCGACGACTGGCTGGACCTCTGCCGCGGCCCGCACGCGCCCTCCACCGGCCGGGTCGGGCACGCCTTCAAGCTGATGAAGGTTTCCGGCGCCTACTGGCGCGGCGACCCGAACAATGAGCAATTGCAGCGGATCGCCGGGACGGCCTGGGAGAGCGATAAGAAGCTCTCCGAATACCTGACGATGCTGGAAGAGGCGGAGAAGCGCGACCATCGCCGCCTCGGGCGCGAGCTCGACCTGTTCCACATCCAGGAAGAGGCGGTCGGCAGCGTGTTCTGGCACCCCAAGGGCTGGACGCTCTACCGCCAGGTCGAGAAGTACGTCCGCGCCATGCAGGAGCGCGAGGGCTACCACGAGGTCAAGACGCCACAGCTGATCGACCGGAGTCTCTGGGAGCAGTCCGGGCACTGGGACAAGTTCCGCGAGGCGATGTTCACGGCGAAGAGCGAGGACGACCATACCCTCGCGATCAAGCCGATGAACTGCCCGGCGCACGTGCAGATCTTCAACAAGGGCGTGACCAGCTACCGCGACCTGCCGTACCGGATGGCGGAGTTCGGCTCCTGCCACCGCTACGAGCCGTCGGGCGCGCTGCACGGCCTGATGCGCGTGCGCGCCTTCACCCAGGACGACGCGCACATCTTCTGCACGCCCGAGCAGATCAACAGCGAGACGCAGAAGTTCTGCGACATGCTGCTGGAGGTCTACAAGGC
>CAYRCO010000215.1:0-5694 GCA_964422775.1 uncultured Rhodovibrio sp. | reverse complement strand
GGTGTGGCGGGGCGGACGGTGGGCTCGGCAGGCACGGGGCAGGCTCCCTCGCGTCGGGCTTTTGGGGCAGCACGCCCATTGGACGGGCGCCCCGAAGCTGCTACATCGCCAGCCGCACGGCGTCCAGCCGTCCAACCGCCACCGCCATCAAGCGCAAGCGAGCGCGCGAGCGACCCCGTGAGCACGATCCGGATCACCAACACCCTGGCCCGCGAGAAGCAGGTCTTCCAGCCGATCGATCCCGCGAACGTCCGGCTCTACGTCTGCGGACCGACGGTCTACGACCGCGCGCACATCGGCAACGCCCGGCCGGTGGTGGTGTTCGACACGCTGTTCCGGCTGCTGCGCCACGTCTACGGCCCCGATCACGTCACCTACGCGCGCAACATCACCGACGTCGACGACAAGATCATCGCCGCCGCGCGGGAGAACGGCGAGGCGATCGACGCCCTGACCCGGCGCACGACGGAGGCATTCCACGCCGACATGGGCGCCCTCAACGCCCTCGCGCCCAGCGTGGAGCCCTGCGCGACCCAGCACATCGACGACATGGTGGCGCTGATCCAGCGGCTGATCGCGGGCGGCCACGCCTACGCGGCCGAAGGCCACGTGCTGTTCTCGGTCGCGAGCGATCCCGACTACGGCCAGCTGTCCCGGCGCGACCGGGAGGAGATGATCGCCGGCGCGCGCGTCGAGGTCGCGCCCTACAAGCAGGACCCGGCGGACTTCGTGCTCTGGAAGCCCGCGGGCGAGGGCGAGCCCGGCTGGGACAGCCCGTGGGGCCGCGGGCGGCCCGGCTGGCACATCGAATGCTCGGCGATGAGTGCCCGGCACCTGGGCGAGACGTTCGACATCCACGGCGGCGGGCAGGACCTGATCTTCCCGCACCATGAGAACGAGATCGCGCAGTCGCACTGCGGCACCGACGGGCAGTTCGCCCGCTATTGGATGCACAACGGCTATCTCGTGGTGCACGGTGAGAAGATGTCCAAGTCGCTCGGCAACTTCTTCACCGTGAAGGAGCTGTTGGACGAGGGCTGGTCCGGCGAGGCGATCCGGCTGGTGCTGTTGAGCGCGCAGTACCGCCAGCCGCTCGACTTCAACCGCGACAAGCTGGCGGACGCGACGGCGAACCTGGACCGGCTCTATACCGCCCTGCGCGGCGCCGCCGACGTCGCGGCCGCCGCCGACACCGGCCCGCCCGAGCCGCTGTTGAGCGCGCTCGCCGACGATCTCAACACCCCGGAAGCCCTCGCCCAACTGTACGAGGCCGGCCACGCGCTCAACAAGGCGACGGACGCAGACGACAAGGCGCGCGCCAAGGCCGCGCTCGAGGCCGGCGCTTGGCTGCTGGGGCTGCTGGAGCAGGAGCCGGAAGCCTGGTTCAAGGCCGGCGCCGACGACGCCGAGGCCGAGGAGATCGAGCGCCTGATCGAGAAGCGCACCCAGGCGCGCAAGAACAAGGACTTCGCCACCGCCGACCGGATCCGCGACGACCTCAAGGCCCGCGGCATCGTGCTGGAAGACGGGCCGGAGGGCACCACCTGGAAGCGGGAGCGGTAGGCCCTACCGCTCCACCAGCGCCAGTCGTACCGCGAGGCCGCCCAGCAGGGTGCCGCTGATCAGGTTCATCGTGCGTTGCAGGCGCCTGGAGCGCTGGATGCGCGGGGCGCCCAGGCCGATCAGGCTGGCGACGGTGGAGTTGATGGCGATGCCGCCCACGTTGAGCAGGCTGCCCAGGATCAGCATCTGCGCCCAGACCGGCCCGCGGACCGGGTCGACGAACTGCGGCAGGAACGCCAGCATGAAGATCGCGACCTTGGGGTTCAGGACGTTGACCAGGGTCGCCTCCCAGAACACCCGGGCGTGGCCGCGCGCCGGCAGGTCGCCGTCGCCGGCCGCCGGCTTGGCCGTCAACAGCTTGACCGCGAGGTAGAGCAGGTAGGCCGCGCCGATCCACTTGACGGCGACGAACGCGGCTGGATGCGCCTGCAACAGCGCCGCCAGCCCGGCCGCGGCCGCCGCGGTGTGCACGAAGCAGCCCAGCCCGATGCCAAGCGCGCTGGCATAGCCGGCGACGCGCCCCTGCGCGGCCGCGCGGGCGATCGTGTAGGTCATGTCCGCCCCCGGCGTCAGGTTGAGCGCCAGGGTCGCCAGCAGGAACGGCGCCAGGCCGGCCCAGCCGGGCAGGAGGTCGAACAGCATGAAGACACCCTGTTCTGCAGGTGACCCATCGGGCCGCACAATCCACCGTCGCGGGCGATGTCCTGTCAACCGAAGGCCGGTTGGTGGCGATCCCTACTCCGTTGGCATCATCGGTTGCATGCTGTTGTAGGGACTGAGCCCGCCGCCACCTTGCGTACCGCCGCCCGGGCGATGGACGGTGTTGAAGTGCTCGGCCAGGCAGTCGAGCAGCTGGGCCTCGGTCTGCGGATCGAGTTCGGCCATGCCCTGCTGTTCGACCATCCAGTCCAGCGTCGCGTCCCGTTTGGCCGTCAGGTGACGCTGCTCGCTTCCTCGGGATCGGGGTGGCGGCGGTGTTTGGTCGGCTTGGCGAAGCGGAACTTCAGGCGCTTGCGCACGGCCGTGAAGTTGCGCAGCAGTTCCTGCTGGTTGGCGGCGCCCATGAAGACGTCGGCGAGTTCGAAGGAATAGGCGTCCTGGTCCTTCAGGTCGGACAGCACGGTGCCCGGCTTGACCCGGACGTCGATCTCGCAGCCGGGGAAGTCCGCCTCGATCTGCCGGATCGTCGCGTCGTCGGGAACGCTGGTGACGCGCGCATCCTTGAAGCGGCGGATGAAGAACTTGGCCGCGCAGTTGGCCGCGCCCTCCCGGCCGGTCCAGTGCGGCGGCCGGCCGATCGCGAGATCGGTCATGATCTGGAAGTGGGGTACGCCGTGGACCTTCTCGAACAGGTCGGCGTGCGACTGCGACAGCCGCGGGTTGATCTCCAGCATGGAGAGCTTCCGGCGCTTGGGGTCCCAGAAGAACTCCATGTTGAAGGTCGCATTGTCGTAGCCGATGTGGCTCATGATCCGCTTGGCCACGGCTTCCATCCAGCGCTGCACCCGACGCGGCAGGCGGGATGGATACTGATAACGCTGGAACGAGGAACGGTTGGGCACGCGGATCGAATCCACGGTGCCGTAGATCTGCACGTCGCCGTCGTGCACGTAGCCTTCGAGCGTGCACTGCCGGCCGCCGATGATCTCCTCGGCGATGCAGAAGTGGCCGCCCACCGCCGCGACCGCGTCCGGCAGGTCGACCTTGTTGAGCAGTGCGTCGAACGGATCGCCGAGACGCCCGATCTCCCGCCGGATGATCTCGATCGCCCCGTCGAAGTCCGCGTCCGAGCCGATCCGGAAGCCGAGCTGGCTGGCGAAGCCCTTCACCGGCTTGATCCAAAAGGGATAGTCCAGGGTCAGCTGGCTCTTCGGATCGTCCAGGAAGGGGTCGACCGCGCAGAAGTCCGGGACATAGTCGGGAATCGCCTCGCGCTGGACCAGCCGGGACCAGTACTTGTGCTCGCACTTCAGCACGCTCTCCAGGCTGGGTCCGTGCAGGCCGAAATGCCGGCAGATCTGCGGCACCAGGGAGGTGGTGGGAAAGTCCCACCAGCCGATCACGCCGTCGACCGGGCTGTTGCTGCCCTGTAGGCGCCGGTTCGCGGTCTCCAGCAGGGCGTCGAAGTCGATCGTGTCCTGGCCCTTCACCTCGTCGTAGGCCATCAGCGCGTGCACCTGCAGCCCTTCGGGCATGTCGATACGCTGCAGCTTGCTGCCGTTGAACTCGTCCAGGCCGACGACGTGGATGTGCTTGGTCATGATCGCCCGCGATATCCCCTCTGGCACAGTGAGCAGTGCCGCGGACGGTCGCCGGGGAGCCCGCGTCTGGTCAACCGCGCAGGCGTGACCGCGGCGATTCGGGGACGAAAAAGAAACGGGGGACCGGCGGGGGCGTTCTGCTCATCCGGACAGCCGACGGCCGAGGCGTTCGGCGCCCGTTAGGGCAAGATGCTGAAACGTGGAATCACGTTTCAGCTGAATCTTGCCCTCTCCTCAAGAAGTTAGAGCAAAATTCACGATGAAATCTGGGTCGGATTTCATCGATTTTGCTCTAGCCAGGCTTCGAGGCGGTTGGCTTCGCCAACCTCCTCAGCGTGGAGCTATATATCTTATTGAAAAAGCGACACCTTTATCCTGAGGAGCCCGGCTTTGCCGGGCGTCTCGAAGGATCATGGGCGGCTGTTCGCGCGGCCGCCTGAACCTACCTCACCCTGTCCCTCTCCTTCCACTGAAGGAGAGGGAGCCTGCCGATGCGGCCGTCGCTCTTGGCGACAGCGCGCGCCTAGATCTGCCGGTCCAGCATGTCGTCGCTGTAGGGGTAGCGGGAGATCAGTTCGACGCCGGTCTCGGTGATCAGCACCTCGTCCTCCAGCTTGACGCCCTCGGGGCCGTCGACCTCGCCGATGTAGCTCTCCACCGAGACCACCATGCCGGGCTCGAGCACGCCGTCCTTGGAGTAGGTGTCGAAGTCGCCGGCGTGGGCGACCAGCGGGGTCTCGCCATGCATGCCAACCCCGTGGATCACGCTGGGGTAGCGGCGGTCGTAGAAGCGCTCGGGGATCTGCCAGGCGGCCTCGGCGACCTCGCGGTAGGTCATGCCGGGCTTCAGGATCGAGATGTTGTGCTGCACCTGCTCGTAGGACATGCGGTACAGGCTCTTCTGGTAGCCGCTCGGCTTGCCGGGGCCGCAGAAGAAGGTGCGCGAGAAGTCCGAGTAGTAGCCGTTGCAGCCGATCGTGTCGGTGTCGAGCGCGACCAGCTCGCCCGGGCGGATCTTGCGGCTGGACGCCTCGTTGAACCAGGGGTTGGTGCGCGGGCCGGAGGAGAGCAGGCGGGTCTCGATGAACTCGCCGCCGCCGGCGATCACCGACTGGTACATCTGCGCGAACAGGTCCTGCTCGCTCACCCCCGGGCGGATCATCGCCTCGACGTCGGCGACCGCGCCTTCGCTGGCGGCCATCGACTGCGCCAGGCAGGCGATTTCCTCCGGCGTCTTGATCCGGCGGGTGTGCAGCATGTGCTGGTTGCAGTCCTCGACCACCAGGCCTTCCTTCTCCAGCGCCAGCGCGAGCAGGTGGAAGCAGCGGTCCAGGCCGACCCTGGCGCCGCCGCCGCCGTGCTGGCGCACCAGATCGGCGATCTCCTTGGCGAATGGGGCGGCGGAGTCGTCGTCGCGGCCGTTGACCGACGACCAGACCACCTTGGAGGTCCGGCCCTGGTCGATCGTCTCCAGCTGCATGGAGACGTGCGCGCTGCCCGGGTACTCGAACAGGATCACCGGTCCCTCGACGGGGACGTAGACGTAACGGGTGGAGTTGCGCAGGAAGTAGCCGAACATGTTGCGCGAGCCGGTGGCGTAGCGCTGGTTGTTCGGCTCGAACAGCACGACCGCGGCCATCCCGGTCTCGCGCAGCATCGCCCGGGTGCGCTCCAGGCGCCGGCGGCGCAGCTCGCGCGGCTCGAACGAAAGCGCGAGCGAGTCGGTCGCGCTGACCGGACCGCTGGGGGTGATCCCCAGCTTGTGCTGCATGGGATCGCTGGCGGGGCCGCGGCTGTCGGAATCCGGCATGGAATCTTGGGTCCTCTGGTCGTCGTTGATCACGGGCTCCGGAGCGGATGCCCGTGGTTC
>CAYRCO010000214.1:5085-5708 GCA_964422775.1 uncultured Rhodovibrio sp. | reverse complement strand
AGGGTTGGCCGGCTTTGCCGTCGGCGCACTTGGCGGCGGAGATGTCAAGCTGGCCACGGCTCTGTGCCTCTGGGCAGGCAGTTCGGACCCGTTCGGCTTCGCGCTGGTCACCGCGCTCGCTGGCGGCGCCCTGTCGGTCCTGATCATCGCAACCCGCGACGTCCCGTTTGCCCACTACTTCAGCGGTCCGCTTCGGTCCGGTCCGCAAACCGACGGCCACGAGATACCGCGGGAAAGCGTCCCCTACGGTGTCGCGCTCGCGGCCGGCGGCTTGTGGATCGCCTACGGCCTGAGCGCTGTATGATCCGCCTTTACCAAGGAGTTCCCTCATGCGCCCACGCGTCATCGTGCTGACCGCCCTGTCGCTGACGATCGCCGGCGCGGCCGCCGTCATGACCAACAACTGGCTGCAGCAGCAGCAGGGCCAGGCAACGCAGGCCGCCGTCGCGCCCGCGCCGATCGAGGTGCCGGAGGAGACCAAGATCCTGGTCGCCGAGGGTGCCCTCACGGCGGGCACGATCCTGAAGCCGGAGCACCTGCGCTGGCAGGCCTGGCCGGAAGATGGCCTGCTTGACGTCTATGTCGTTAACGGCAAGGCGGCTGACGGCGCCGGCGCCAGCAGC
>CAYRCO010000214.1:0-5075 GCA_964422775.1 uncultured Rhodovibrio sp. | reverse complement strand
TGGTCGACGGCGAGCCGATCACCGGTAAGCGCGTCGTCCGCCCCGGCGACCGCGGCTTCCTGGCCGCCATGTTGGCGGGCGGTCACCGCGCGCTGTCGGTCCCGGTGAACGCGGCCAGCGGCATTTCCGGCCTGATCTTCCCGGGCGACCGGGTCGACGTGATCCTGTCGCACACCATTCAGGAAGACGGCGGGGGTCGGAACCAGCGCAAGGCGAGCGAGACCGTGCTGTCCGACATTCGGGTGCTGGCGCTCGACCAGCGCACCGACGACGTCGACGGCGAGCGGGTGGTCGCCAAGACCGCCACGCTGGAAGTCGCCCCCAAGGAAGCCGAGAAGCTGTCGCTCGCCCAGAAGCTGGGCGACCTGTCGCTGTCGCTGCGGCCGATCGCGCGCGACGGCGATCCCGAGGAACCGGCCCGGCCGACCTTCACCACCGATCGCGAGATCAGCCGGGTGATGTCCGCCCCGCGCAACAAGCGCGGCCCCACCGTCGTCGTCGTCCGCGGCAGCGAGATGACCGGCGTCGAGCTCGAGGAGTAGAGGCCCATGTTCGCCACCCTCGCCCGAGCCGCCTGCGCGGTTGCCTTGGCGCTTCCCCTGGCGCTCGCGCTCGCGCTGCCGGTCCCCGGCCCCGCCGGCGCGGCCGAGATCGTCAGTACCGGCGAGAACAGCGTGCAGCTGAACCGCGACCAGGGCGTGCTCGTGCGCCTGGAACGGCCGGTCAACAGCGTGTTCGTCGCCGATCCCGAGATCGCCGACGTGCAGGTGAAGTCCCCCCGGCTGGTCTATGTGTTCGGCAAGAAGCCCGGCGAGACCACGATGTTCGCCGTGGACGCCAACGACCAGGTGGTGATGAGCGAACGCCTGGTGGTGCAGCACAACCTTGCCGCCTTGGAGCGGGCGCTGGCGGACCTCGCCCCCGCCCAGCCGATCGAGGTGCGCGCGATCGGCGACGCCATCCTGATCTCCGGGCGCCTGCCCTCGCCGTCGGCGGCGGAGAACGCGCGCCGGCTGGCCGCCCGGTTCGCCGGCGAGCAGAACGTGATCAACCGGATCCAGGTCACCGGCCCGACGCAAATCAACCTACGTGTGCGCGTCGCCGAGGTCGCCCGCGAACTGACCAAGGAACTGGGCGTGCAGTGGGACGCGCTGCTGCAAAGCGGCAACGACTTGATCGGCTTTGCCGGCGGCGGCCTGACCGACGCGCTCGACTCCTATACCGGCATCGGAACGCTTGCCAGCGGCGGCGACAGCGTCACCGGCATCCTGGACGTGCTGGCGACCGAAGGTCTGATCAGCATCCTGGCCGAGCCGAACCTGACCGCGATGTCGGGGGAGACGGCGACCTTCCTGGCCGGCGGCGAGTTCCCGATCCCGGTGTCGGAGACCGACGACCGGATCACGGTCGAGTTCAAGGAATTCGGCGTCCAGCTGGAGTTCACGCCGACACTGCTGGAGAACGGGCAGATCTCGCTCGCCGTGGCACCGGAAGTGAGCGAGCTGAACTTCAACGAGGGCTTCACCTTCCGCTCGATCACCGTGCCAGCGATCAATACCAGGCGCGCCTCGACCACCGTCGAGCTGGCGAGCGGCCAAAGCTTCGCCATCGCGGGCCTGCTGCAGAACACGCAGACCCAAGAAATCAGGAAGCTGCCGGGCTTCGGCGACCTACCGATCCTGGGCGCGCTGTTCAAGTCCGACAAGTTTCAGCGCGGCGAGACCGAGCTCGCGATCATCGTCACCCCCTACATCGTCAAGCCGGTCTCGACCCGCCAACTGGCCGCGCCGACCGACGAACTGCTGCCGCCAGACGACATCGAGCGGATTTTCTTCGGCCGGATGTACGGCGAGAACAGCCGCGCGCGGATGGCCGCCAAGCAGGAGCTGGACGGCAAATCGCTGGCCGGCCCCGTCGGCTTCATGCTGGAAGAATAAGGAGGTCCCGCCCGTGGCCCGTGATCATTCGAAGCGCCTGCGCACCGGCGGCCTGAGCGCCGCGATCGCCGCCGGCGCCCTGCTCGCCGCCTGCGGCTATCCCACCACGCCGCCCGACGCCGTCGGTCCGCAGGCCCACAAGCTGGGTGTCGAGCGGACGCTCTACCGGCACGACGTGGCCTTCCCCGGAGAGAGCGCCGAGCTCTCCGGCAGCGAGCAGGCCGCGCTCGACCGCTTCCTGCGCTCGACCGGCGCGGACCGGCAAGCGACCGTCCTGGTCGCAACCGCGCCGGCCGCGGGCGAGGTCGGCGACCATCGGCGCCAGCAGGTCGTCCGGCTGCTGCGCCAGCGCGGCTTCGACCCGCGCTTAAGCGACCCGCTGCTGGATTCCGCCCAGCCGGGCGCCGGCGACGTGCTGGTACGGATCGCGCGCTACCACGTCGTGCTGCCCGACTGTCCGAACTACAGCCGCACGGGGACGAGCGACAATTCCAACCTGCCATCGAGCAATTTCGGCTGCGCCGACCGCCGCAATTTGGGGCTGATGGTGGCGAACCCGCGCGACCTGCTGCGCGGGCGCGACATGGGTCCCGTCTCCGGCGCGCGCACGTCGATCCCCGTGCGCGACTACCACGACGGGCGAAGCTATCACCCCGCGTTCCTGAACGACGACAAGGGCGCCAACGTCGCCGCCGACGAGGAAGCCTCCGGCGGCAACTACCGGCCGTCCGGGGGCGCCAGCACGGAGGGTAAGGTCGAATGAGCCTGGCCGAAGATCAGTCGGCGTTCTCCGCCGACCCGGGGCTGGACGCGCGCGAGCCGTTCGGCGCCTTCGTCTCCGACGACACGGCCTACGCCGCGGCCGTCCAGCTGGCCGGTAAGCGCGGCTGGCCGCCGGCCGAGGTGCAGCGCGGCGGGCTCGCCGCGGCGCTGCGCCAGTTGGGCGTGATCGCCGCGCCCGAGATCCTGCTGATCGATCTTTCCGACGTAACCGACGCCGAGGAGATCGCCGCCGGGCTGGGGGAACTCGCCGCCGGCAGCAAGGTGATCGCGCTCGGCACGCAGAACGACGTCGAGATGTTCCGTCGGGTGATGGATGCCGGCGCCGCCGATTACCTGGTCAAGCCGGTCGACACCAAGCAGCTGGCCGCCGCCGTGCAGCGCGCGGAAACCGCGCGGATCGCAAGCCAGCCCGTCCAGGCTCGGCGCGGGCGCTGCATCGCCGTCGTCGGCGCCCGCGGCGGCGTGGGCGCGTCCACGGTCGCCGGCAACCTGGCCTGGCTAGTCGCGAGCGAGCGGGAGCGCCAGACCGGGCTCGTCGACCTCGACCTGCAGTACGGCTGCCAGGCGCTCGCGTTCGACCTGCAGCCGGCCGCCGGCCTGCGTGAGGCGCTCGAAGACCCCGAGCGCGTCGACGACAGCATGCTCGACAACCTGGGCGTCAAAGCCGGCGAACGGCTCAGCGTGTTCGCCGCCGAAGAGGCGATCGACGACGTGCCGGTGATGCCACGGACCGCCGCGACCCAGCTGCTCGCCAAGCTGCGCGAGAGCCGGGACGTCCTGGTCGCCGACCTGCCCCGCCAACTGCTGGGCCAGCAGCCCGACCTGCTGGACCAGGTGACCGACCTCGTGATCGTGACCGACCTGTCGCTCGCCGGCCTGCGCGACTGCAACCGCCTGGTCCGCCTCGCCAAGCAGCAGGGCGGCAAGATGCGCGTGCGCGTGGTCGCGAACCGGGTCGGCAAGCAGGCCCCGGGCCACGTCGGCGCGCCGGAATTCGAGAAGGAGCTCGAGACCGAGCTCGCTGGCCAACTCAGCTTCGACCCGGAAAACATCGCCAAGGCCGCGATGGCCGGGCGCATGCTTAGCGTCGGCGCGCCCAAGGCCAGGCTGCTGGCGGACTTGCAAGTCCTGCTGGTCGACCTTGTCGGCGAGCCGCGCAAGCCCAAGCGCGCGCTGCTGAGCTTCCTGAAGAAGGCCTGAGGGCACACAGATGGCCATGCTCGACGACAGCGGGACCACGGACGTCACCTCTGACGATCACGCCGCCGCTGCCCCGGCCAGCCCCCAGAGCGGCGGTCTGACGGCCCGCGTCCAGACCAGGGTGCGCGAGAGCCTGGATCTCGCCACGCTGGCCAGCCGGTCCCGGCGCGAGCTCGCCCGCGAGGTCGGGGCATGCCTGGACCAGATGCTGAGCCAGGACGGCAAGCAGTTGGACATGCTGAGCCAGCGCAACGTCGTGACCGATGTCCTGAACGCCCTGCTGGCGGAAGCGAAAGCCGCCGAAACAGCGCCGGCGAACCGCAGCGGCGACGCCCCGGTCGATCCGACGCCATCCGCGGCGGGCGCTTCCCCCCACGAGGCGACCGCGGAGGAGGAGGAGGCCGAAGCGGACAGCCACGGTCCGGGACGCAGCAAGCCCAACCGCCTGCGCGCGGCGAAGCAGACGGTGCAGCCGTTCGTCATGGAGCGGATCGACGTCGCCGTCGCGTCCTCGCTGGAGCCCGCCGAGCTGGAACGCCAGATCGGCGAGATGATCGGCGAGGTGCTGGTCGAGCAGAAGGTTCAGCTGAACCGCAACGAACAGAAGCAGCTGGTCCGGCTGCTGCTGAACGACATGCTGGGCCTGGGCCCGCTGGAGCCGCTGCTGGCCGACGAGAGCGTCACCGACATCATGGTGAACGGCCCCAACCAGGTCTACGTCGAGCGCGGCGGCAAGCTGGAGCTGACCGACGTCGAGTTCCGCGACAACGCCCACGTCATGAACATCGCCACCCGGATCGTCACCCGGGTGGGTCGGCGGATCGACGAGTCCTCGCCGCTGGTCGACGCCCGGCTCGAGGACGGCAGCCGCGTCAACATCATCGCCCCGCCGCTGGCGATCGACGGCGCCTCCATCTCGATCCGCAAGTTCGCCAAGAAGAAGATCACCCTCGAGGTGATGGCTCGGCAGAACAACATCTCCGAGCCGCTGGCCAACGTGCTCAAGATCGCCGCGCGCTGCCAGCTGAACGTGCTGATCTCGGGCGGCACGGGCTCGGGTAAGACGACCCTGCTGAACGCGATGAGCCGGCTGATCGATCACGGCGAGCGGATCGTCACGATCGAGGACGCCGCCGAGCTCCAGCTGCAGCAACC
>CAYRCO010000213.1:0-5737 GCA_964422775.1 uncultured Rhodovibrio sp. | reverse complement strand
AAGCGAAATGAAGCCGGCGAGCCCGGCGCTCGCCGACGAGTTCGGGCTGACGCTGCTCGAGTTGCGGTTCATGCCTGAACGCCGCGTGTCGCTGGAAAATCTCGCCAAGCGCGTGCCGCTGCAGGGCATCACGGCGCTGGTGAACACGCTGTTCCAGACCGAGAAGTTCGGCACGCCGCTGGCCCAGGCGCTGCGCGTGCTGGCGGGCGAGATGCGCGAGACGCGCATGCTGAAGGCCGAGGAGAAGGCCGCGCGCTTGCCCGCCCTGATGACCGTGCCGCTGATCCTATTCATCCTGCCGGCCCTGTTCGTCGTCCTGCTCGGACCGGCGGTGATGGACATCGGCGCCATGATGAAACAGATGCGGTGAACCGGCGGCGGGCCGAACCCTCGTTTATGACGTGGCGGTCCGCCGCCTCGAGGCCCGCCCGGGCACGCGCCCAAAACTGCGGCAATCCGGCCCCGCCGTCCCGCGCACGCAAGCCAGCTAGAACCAGACGACGGGTTCCCTGGGCGCCGTCAGCACAGTATGCCGGGCCGCGTGGCTTACCGGCCCGGACGCCGGCGCCCGCCCATCCAAGCCCTGCCCCGTCTGGTTTCGCCATGCGTCTCGCCGTTCGACCGCTCGACCTGATCGGTTTCGTCGCGATCATGACGGTCTGGGGCGGCAACTTCGCCGTCGCCAAGACCGGCCTGCAGGAGTTGCCGCCGATCCTGCTGGTGGCGCTGCGTTTCGCCATCGTGGCGGCGATCCTGGTGCCGTTCGTCAAGGTGCCGAAAGGCAAGCTCGCCGGCATCTTCGCGGTCTCGGTCGTGCTCGGCCTGCTGCACTTTTCGCTGATGTTCACCGGCCTGACCGGGATCGACGCCTCCACCGCGGCGATCTCGATCCAGTTGCAGGTGCCCTTCGCCGCGTTGCTGGCGGCGGTCGCGTTCGGCGAGACGCTCGGTTGGCGCCGGGCGCTCGGCATGGCGATCGCGTTCGCCGGAGTGGCCGTGATCGCGGGCGAGCCGCGGCTGGACGGCGCGTACGGCTCGCTCGCGCTGGTGATCTCGGCGGCGCTGGTCTGGGCGGTGGCGAACGTGATCGTCAAGCGGCTGGGCGAGATCGACGGCACGCAGCTCAACGCCTACATGGCCGCCTTCGCCTTCCCGCAACTGTTCGTCGCCTCGTTCGTCCTGGAAAGCGGCCAGTGGGCCGCGATGGCGAGCGCGAACTGGTTCACCGTCGGCTGGGTGCTGGCCTACCAGGCCGTGATCGTGGTCGTCCTAGGCTACGGACTGTGGTACGCGCTGCTGGGGCGCTACGATGTGAACATCGCGATGCCGTTCACCCTGATGGTGCCGTTCTTCGGCGTGGCGAGCGGGGTGATCGCACTCGGCGAGCCGCTGACCTGGCGGCTGATCGCCGGTGGGCTCATGACGGTCGTCGGCGTCGGGATCGTCACCATCCGCCGGCCGCGCGTGACCGGCCCGACTCTGGAACGGACGTGAGCCGCCCATGGATCAGCCGGTCGACCACCCATCCCCCAACCGCGAACCGCGGCCCGACGGCACGGCCGTCGACATTCTGCTGATCCATTACACCGGCATGCTGACCGGGGCGGCGGCGCTGGACCGGCTGTGCCAGCCGGACGCCAAGGTATCCGCCCACTACCTGATCGAGGAGGACGGCCGGATCCTGCGCCTGGTGCCCGAGGAGCTGCGCGCCTGGCACGCCGGTGTGGCCTGCTGGGCCGGGAAGACGGACATCAACGACCGCTCGATCGGGATCGAACTGGTCAACCCGGGCCACGAGTTCGGCTACCGTACCTTTCCGGAAGCCCAGATGGCGGCGCTGATCGATCTGGCCGAGGCGATCCGCACGCGCCATCCGATCCCCTCGCACCGGGTGCTGGGGCACAGCGACGTCGCCCCGGAACGCAAGCAGGACCCGGGCGAGCTGTTCGACTGGCCGCGCCTGGCCCGCCACGGCCTGGGCGTCTGGCCGCGGGCGGTTGCGGAGCCGCTGTCGACGCCCGGCCCCGAATGGTTCCTGACCCGCCTGGAGCGCGCCGGCTACTGCACCAACGCCGACCCGGGCGCGCTGATCACCGCCTTCCAGCGCCACTTCCGCCCGGAGAGTGTCAGGGGCACCCCCGACACCGGCACCGCCGCGCGCCTGACCGGCCTGCTCAAGGTGCTCGGCCGGGCTGGGTGACCGGTCCGCCCGGTCCGCCGTAGGGTGGGTTCGCGCAGCAACCCACCAATCGTGGGCCGCCTGGGTCCACCGTTCGGTGGGTTGCCGCTAACGCGGCGACCCCACCCTACAAGGCTATCAACCAGATAGCGCGCGTTCGGGCGCGGTCTGGCGAAGACCGGCCGTCCCATGAAATCCCATGGGATGGCATGGGCCGGCCGCGCCATGGGATGCCGTGGGACGACGTGCCCCTGTGCTTGCGCCGCGCGTCCGCGTCGCTTACCTCCAGGCACGGACCAGACGGCCGGACGGTCGCTCGCCCGCGGCAGCTGCCGCGGGCGGGAGGAAAGTCCGGGCTCCACGGAAGCGCGGTGCCGGGTAACGCCCGGCGGGGGCGACCCCAGGGAAAGTGCCACAGAAAGCAAACCGCCCGTGGCCCGGCGTCCCGCGGGACGGCGGCCCTACGCGGTAAGGGTGAAAGGGTGCGGTAAGAGCGCACCGCGCCCCTGGCGACAGGGGCGGCACGGTAAACCCCACCGGGAGCAAGACCAGATAGGGGCGGCCGGTCGGGGCCTTCGGGCCGCCGGCAGGTGGGCTTCCGCACCGCCGCCCGGGTAGGTCGCACGAGGCGTCCGGCAACGGACGTCCCAGAGGAATGGCCGTCACCCGCCGGTTCGCCGGCGGGTACAGAACCCGGCTTACAGGCCGTCTGGTCCGCTTTATTGGCCCCAATATTAACCGGCGATATTGGCCGCTATTTGTATCGCCGCCGCGCCCGAACCACGAGATCTACCCATTTCGCGCTAACAAGTCGAAGTCCGTCCGCTTAGGCGCGCGCACGAAGCATTTCTCGGTGAGAACATAAAAGGAACAAAGTTCATGTGACACATGAACGCCGCTGTGACCGGCTTGTGAAAGTCGCCCTGGGCGGGTTGCGCCGAGTCGACCGAAAGGCCGCACAGCAAAGACCGGAAAATCCTTGAACTTAACGGCTCCTTTACTTGGGCAGTGCATTGACACCCATATTGGCCCATGATATCCCACGATATCCCATAAAGGGCCATGGCAGCCCATCCGTCGCCCAAGCCGAACCGGCAAAGCGGCGGAGGCGCCAAAAGGGGGTCACCCGGTGCCGCAGGTTTTCGTCGGTTCCGCCAAGGCAAACAAAGTCGACCGGAAGGGCCGCGTGTCCGTTCCGGCCGCTTTTCGTAAGGCCGTGGCGGGCCAGGAATTCCACGGCATTTACGTCTACGCGCACCATCTGCGCCCGGCGCTGGTCGCTTTCGGCGAGGAGCGGATGGCGAAGTACATGAACGACCTTGAGCAGCTCGACGAGTTCTCGGAGGAGTACGAGGAACTCGCGCAGGTCGTCTTCTCCGACGCCGAACCGCTGTCGTTCGACGGCGAGGGCCGGATCATGCTGCCCAAGCATCAGATGGAACACGCCGGGATCACCGAGGCGGCGGCCTTCGTCGGACGCGGCCCGACCTTCGAGATCATGGAGCCCGAGACCTACGCCGAGCAGCGCGAAGCAGCGCGCGAGCGCGCCGCGAAGAAGGGCATCGGGCCGAAGAAGCAGGCGCAGAAAGCGGGAGCGGACGCATGACCCCGCGCCGGCCAGCCGAGTCCAAGACGCCGTCGCACGCGACCCAGCCGGGCGGGCACGTCCCGGTCATGCTGGCCGAAGTGCTGGACGCGCTGCGCCCGAGCGACGGCGGCATCTACGTCGACGCCACTTTCGGCCTGGGCGGCTACGCCAAGGGCATCCTGGATAGCGCCGACTGTACCGTCTGGGGCCTGGACCGCGACCCGGGCGCGATCGCCCGCGGGCGGGCGATGGCGGAGGCGGCCGCCGGCCGTCTGCAGCTGGCCGAGGGGCGCTTCGGCGAACTCGACCGACTCCTGGATGCGCGCGGCGCCACGCCGGTCGACGGGATCGCTTTCGACCTCGGCGTGTCCTCGCCGCAGCTGGACGTCGCGGAACGCGGCTTCTCCTTCCGCTTCGACGGCCCGCTCGACATGCGCATGGGATCCGATGGGCCGACGGCCGCGGACGTCGTCAACGAACTGGCCGAAGGCGAGCTCGCGCGGGTCGTGCGCGCGTACGGCGAGGAGAAGAAGGCCCGGCGGGTCGCCCGCGCGATCGCGCAGGCCCGGGAGCAGAAGCCGATCCAGCGCACCGGCGAGCTGGCCGAGATCGTGCGCGGGGCGGTCGGCTTTTCGAAGACGCGTGCGAAGGCCCACGAGATCGATCCGGCCACCCGCACCTTCCAGGCGATTCGGATTTACGTGAACGACGAGCTGGGCGAGCTGGAACGCGGCCTGGCGGCGGCGGAGCGCGCGCTCAAGCCGGGCGGCCGGCTGGCCGTTGTGGCGTTCCATTCGCTGGAGGACCGTGCGGTCAAACAGTTCCTGCGCACGCGCAGCGGCGACGTCCCCCGCCCCTCGCGCCACAGCCCGAACCCCGACCCGGCCGACCAGCTGCCGGAAGCGACCTTCCGTGTCCTGTTCCGCCAGGCGAAGAAGCCGAGCGCGGCAGAGGCCCAGACCAACCCACGGGCCCGTTCCGCCCGGCTGCGCGCCGCTGAGCGCACGGCCGCGCCGGCCTGGACCGAGATCGAAGGGGGCCGGGCATGAGCATCGTGCGCGTGTCGCTGGTGATTTGGCTGATCGTGGCGGGCGCGGTCGCGCTGGGCCTGTATCAGGTGAAGTACGAGGTGCAGCGCCTGGAAGAGAAGTTGCATCAGGTTCGCAACGACATCCGGCAGGATCGCGTCGCGCTGCACGTGCTGGAGGCGGAGTGGGCTTACCTGAACCGTCCCGAGCGCCTGCAGCGCCTGGCGTCGAAGCACCTCGAGATGGGTCCGTCGGGCGCCAAGCAGGTCGCCGCGGTGACCGCCCTGCCCCCGCGCATCTCCGAGTCCGAGCAGGCGGTGCGTTTTGCCAGCGCCGGCAGCGACGGCGAGGAGGGGCTGCCGCTGCCCCAGTCCAAGCCCTGGTCGCTCGAGCAGCCGATGTACGCCCGCACCGACCAGCGACGGGCGCAGCCCCAAGGGCGCCAGGGCGAGGGCATACAAGCCCCGGTGCGCCAGGCGAGCGCGCAGGTCGCCGAGCGCAATCCGCAGCAGAGCGCGAGCCAGAACGCAGGCGGCGACAACACCACCCAGAACACCAAGAATAACACGGCCGGTCAGGTCGGGCAGTCGGACGAGTCCGCCGGACTCACAGCCAAGGCGTCGCCGCCGCGGTCAAGCCCGCCGAAGAGCCGGGCAATCGCGGTCGGCGACGTCCTGATCCAGGTGGGGGTTCGCCAATGAGCCGACGGCGTCACGCGCCCTGCACCCCACACGACGGCACTCAACGGCCGGCGGGCCCCGTCCGCCGGGCGTTGCGTCTGGACGGCACACGCAAGGAGGTGCTGGAGACCGGGCGCACGCGCCTATTGGTCGCGGGCATCGTATTCGCCGTCGCGTTCTCGGCGATCGGCGTGCGCGTGCTGGAACTCGCCGTACTTAGCGGCGGCGAAGGCCGGGACGTGGCGACCCGTGCCGACGGCGC
>CAYRCO010000212.1:0-5741 GCA_964422775.1 uncultured Rhodovibrio sp. | reverse complement strand
TGGAGCGGTGGCTTTGGGCACAAAGAGCATTAGCAGTGCCGTCGGTTCACAACTTTCGCTCCGACATTTTTTGGTCGAAGATTCGCGGAAATTTTCGCCAATTCACGTGCGGTGAATGTTGAATAGCGCTTCCGGAACCAACTTGTAGGAACTTTCTCGCCTTATCTTTGCGGATCTCGGCTTATGATTTTTCCTCCAGCGGCCTAGACGTCGAGGGCGTCGTCGTCGATGAAGCGGGCGCGGTCCTGGATGAAGGCGAAGCGCAGTTCGGGCTTGCGGCCCATCAGCTGCTCGACCCGGCTCTCGGTCTCGTCGTGCGCCGCCTGGACGTCGAGGGTGTCTTCGTCGGTGATGGTGACCCGCAGCAGCGTACGGTTCTTCGGGTCCATCGTGGTGGCCTTGAGCTGGGCCGGCGGCATCTCGCCCAGGCCCTTGAAGCGGCTGATCTCGACCTTCTCCGGCTTCTTGAACTCGGCGTTCAGCAGCTCGTCCTTGTGCGCGTCGTCGCGCGCGTAGCGCACCGTCCCGCCGGACGACAGGCGGTAGAGCGGCGGCTGTGCCAGGTACAGGCGGCCGTCGGCGATCAGCTGCGGCATCTCCTTGTAGAAGAAGGTCATCAAGAGGCTCGCGATGTGCGCGCCGTCGACGTCGGCGTCGCACATGATGATCACCCGCTCGTAGCGCAGCTTGTCGGCGTCGTAGGTCTTGCGCGTGCCGCACCCGAGCGCCTGGGTGATGTCGCCCACCTCCTGGTTGGCCTTCATCTTGTCGGCCGAGGCGCTGGCGACGTTCAGGATCTTGCCGCGCAAGGGCAGCACCGCCTGGGTCTCCCGGTTGCGCGCCTGCTTGGCGGAGCCGCCGGCGCTGTCGCCCTCGACCAGGAACACCTCGGTGCCCTCCGAGCGGTTGCGGGAACAGTCGGCCAGCTTGCCCGGCAGCCGCAGCTTGCGGGTCGCGGTCTTGCGGTTGAGCTCCTTTTCCTTGCGCTTGCGCTGGCGCTCCTCGGCCCGCTCGATCGCGCGCTCTAGGAGCGCCTTGCTGCGCTCGGGATGCGCGGCCAGCCAGTGGTCGAAGTGATCCTTGACCGCCTGCTCGACCAGCTTGGCGGCCTCCGGCGTCGACAGGCGCTCCTTGGTCTGACCCTGGAACTGCGGGTTGCGGATGAACACCGACAGCAGCGCCGCGCAGCCGCCCAGCAGGTCGTCGCCGGTGACCTGCTGCGCCTTCTTGTTGGAGACCATTTCGCCGTAGGTCTTCAGGCCGCGCAGCAGGCCGTTCTTCAGGCCCTGCTCGTGGGTGCCGCCCTGCGGGGTGGGCACGGTGTTGCAGTAGGAGGATGCGAAACCCTCCTCGTCGGCCGGCCAGGTGACCGCCCATTCCACGCGCCCGGCGTCGTCGGCCAGCTTGGTCTCGCCCGCGAACGGTTCCGGGGTCAGGCTGCTGCGCCCGCCCAGGAGGTCGCTCAGGGCATCGCGCAGACCGCCGGGGTAGTGCAGCGTGGCGCTTTCCGGGCAGGTCGAACCGCGCTCGGCCTCCGGGATCAGTTCGCCCGCGCAGGACCAGCGCAGTTCCACGCCCTTGAACAGGTAGGCCTTGGAGCGCGCCATCCGGTAGAGCGCCGCCGGGCGGAAGCGCAGGTGGCCGAAGATCTCGGTGTCGGGCTTGAAGGTCACCGTCGTGCCGCGCCGGTTCTGCGTCTGGCCGAGGTTTTCCAGCGGGCCGACCGGCGTGCCCTTGCGGAAGGTCTGGCGGTAGAGCTTGCGCTCGCGCGCGACCTCGACCGTGCACTCGGCGGCGAGCGCGTTGACCACGCTGACGCCCACGCCGTGCAGGCCGCCCGCCGTGGCGTAGGCCTTGTTGGCGAACTTCGCCCCGGAGTGGAGGGTGGTGAAGATCACCTCCAGCGCCGACTTGTCGGTATACTTCGGGTGCGCGTCGACCGGGATGCCGCGGCCGTTGTCGTGCACGCGCACGACCGTGGCGCCGTCGTTCGGGTCGGCGGTGAGCGCCAGCTCGATCCGGTTGGCGTGCCCGGCGACCGCCTCGTCCATGGCGTTGTCGAGCAGTTCGGCGACCAGGTGGTGCAGCGCCTTTTCGTCGGTGCCGCCGACGTACATGCCGGGGCGCCGGCGGACCGGCTCCAGGCCCTCCAGGACCTCGATGTCCTTGGCGGAATAGGCGTCGGGATCGGCGTCGGCGGGAGTCTGGAAAAGATCGCTCATGGGCTCGCACTATGCAGGGGCGTTTCCAGGCGGGCAAGAAGATGCTGTAGTGCCCGCTCAACGCTGCACCAAATCTGGTAAAGTTTCGGTTGCGTGTGGCGTTCGATCCGGAGTCCCGGACCCGTGCCCGGACGCTTGGACGAAGGAGCCTTGGATGAGCGAGCCCGACCGCGCCGACCCCGACTCGCCGCCGGCGATCGCGCCCGCGCTGCGCACGCTCGCCATGCCCGCGGACGCCAACCCGAACGGCGACATCTTCGGTGGCTGGGTGTTGGCGCAGATGGACCTCGCCGGCTCCGTGCCCGCGACCGAGCGCGCGCAAGGCCGGATCGCGACCGTGGCGATGGACGCCGTGCGTTTCCACAAACCGGTGTTCATCGGCGATCTGGTCAGCATGTACGCCTGGATCGACCGGGTCGGCTCGAGCTCGATCACCGTCAAGGTGGAGACCTGGGCGACCCGGCGCACCGACGCCACGCTTGTGCGCGTGACCGAGGGCACGCTGGTCTACGTGGCGATCGATTCCAACGGGCGGAAACGCCGCGTGCCCGCGGGCGACGGTGGGGTGGAAGTGTAGGCCCCTTCGCACGCCGCCTCGGCGGGTCCCCTCTCCCCAGCGCGGGAGAGGGACAGGGTGAGGGGGACTCCCCGGCGGGCATTGGGGAGTCCCCCTCACCCTCCCACGACCCTTCGGGTCGCGGGCCCCTCCCTCTCCCGCGCTGGGGAGAGGGGAAGCGGGCGCGCCGCTCACACGATCGTTGCTGGCAGGAAAAGCGCGCGGGCGCCACACTCCGCCGCATGAAACAGCTTATGACGGCGCTCGCGGGCGCCGGCCTGCTCGCCGCTGGCGCGGCCGCGGCGGGCGAGGCGGACGTTCTGGACGTCGAGATCACCCAAAGCGGCGACGACCGTTACCGCGTCACCGTGACGGTACGCCACGCGGACGAGGGGTGGGACCACTACGCCGATCAGTGGCGGATCGTCGCCCCGGACGGCACGGTGCTGGGCACCCGCACGCTGCACCACCCGCACGAGACCGAACAGCCGTTCACCCGCTCGCTCGGCGGGGTCGAGATCCCGGCGGACGTGTCGGAAGTGAACATCGAGGCGCGCGACAACGTCCACGGCCGCGGCGGCAAGACGATGACAGTCGCCGTGCCGCGATAGCATTTGCGCGCAACCGCACCGGCCGGTCAGTCCACCGCGGCCACGCGCTTCTCCTGAGCGCCGTCGCCGCGGTCCCAGTGGCGGCCCAGTTCGCGTTCGATCCGCGTCTCGAAGTGCTTGCGGAAGTCGTCGATGCCGTCGGCGATCTTCAGCACCTCCTCGCGGTCCAGGACCAGCAGGCGGGTGTGCTCGGCCGCCCGCGCGTTCGCCTGGCGTCGGTCCTCGCCCAGGATCAGGCGCATGCCGAAGTGCTCGCCGGGCCCGAGGCGCCGGCGCTGCTCCTTGCCGGTCTTCGGGTCCTCGCTGATCATCTCGACCGCGCCGGAGACGACCGTGTAGACGCCGTCGGCCCGGTTGCCCTTTTCGTAGATCCGGTCGCCGGCGTGATAGAGCACGTGCCGCGCGCCGGGCGCGCGCGGCTTGGACAGCTGCACGACGTTGCGCGGGGTGATCGCGTCCAAAAGCCAGTTCATCAGCACCCGGAAACGCGTCGACATGCCCGGCAGGAAAGCGACGTAGTAGGCGCGCCAGATCAGCCAGGCCGGGAAGCCGGAAATCTTGATGCCCATGATGTCGCCGACCCCGCTGCGTGCGCCGAGTGAGGCGAGCGCGCCTTTGGAGCTATAGACGAACGGCTGCAGCGGCTTGCCCTTGATGTCGTCCTGGATGCATTGCGCGATGTGGCGCGCCTCGCGCACGGCGAACTGCGCGGTCGGCGGGGCGTAGTCGGACTTTTCCTGCGGCTGGTCGACCATCGGGATCAGGGCGCAGTCGCCGAGCGCCCAGACGTTCTTCTGGTTCGTCACGCGGAACGACCGGTCGACCTCGATCTTGCCGGCTTTCAGCGGCAGGTCGAGGTCGCGCACCAGCTTCGAGGGCGCACTGCCGATCGTGGCGACGATGGTGCGGGTGCCGATCCATTCGCCCGCACTGGTCACGAGGTGCGTGCCCGACGCGGACTGCACGCCGGTCGAGAGCTGGAATTCGATGCCCCTGGCTTCCATCTTGCGCCGGGCGTAGGTGCCGAGCGCCGGGGGTAGCTCCGCCAGCACCCGGTCCGCCATCTCGACCACGACGATCCGGATCTCCGAGCGGTCGATGTTCTTGTAGTATTTGAGCGAGCGCTCGATGAACTCGGCCATCTCGCCCACCGTCTCGATCCCGGAGAAGCCGGCGCCGATCACCGTGAAGGTGAGCGCCTGCTGCTTCACTTCCGGCAGCTGGGTGATCTCGGCGTGCTCCAGCTTCTCGATCACGTGCGAGCGCAGCAGCCGGCCGTCCTCCAGCGTCTTCAGCGTCATCGCGTGTTCGGGCAGGCCGGTGACCATCGACAGATCGGTCGACTGGCCGAGCGCGATCACCAGGTGGTCGTAGGACACCAGCGTGTGCCGGCGCTGCACGCCCTGGAACACGGTGATTTCCTGGCGCTCGAAGTCGATCGAGTGCACCACGGCCTTGCGCACGAATATGCCCTTGAGCAGCAGGCGCAACGGGGTCGCGGCGTGCGGGGCGGTCACCTGGCCGGCCGCGACCTCGGGCAGGAGCGGCTGGAAAACGAAGTAGTTTTCCGCGTTGATCAGCTCGATCTCAGCGCTGTCGCCCATCCGCCGGCGCAGGTTGCGCGCGGCGAACATGCCGGCGAAGCCGCCGCCAAGGATCACGATACGGGGTTTGTTGGACACCGAATCCTCTCACAAAGTGTCTTAATAATCGGCCCACGGCGGGCGCGTCGTCGTCGAAGCGCGCCGGGTCGGCCGTCTAGCAACGAACGACCGGTATGGGCAGCCGGTTCCGGCCGGTGGTGACAACGTCCGGCCGCCTGGAACATCGGGCAACGGCCCCGAAAAGGCAACCGCGCCGACACGCAAAAGCGCGCCGGCGCGGTGCAACGCGGATCGACCGCGCGACAGCGGTTGGCTGGCAAGCAGCCGCCGGCCGAGGCCCGGTCCCCGCCGCGAAGAACGGGGACGCGGCCCGGCCGGCGGCGACACGCGCCGCCCGGCGCTGTCGCGTCAAACAGCGGTTAGACGCTGTAGTACATGTGGAACTCGATCGGGTGCGGGGCGGTCTCGAAGGTGTCGACCTCCTCCCACTTGAGCTCCAGATAACCGTCGATCTGGTCCTTGGTGAACACGTCGCCCTGCAGCAGGAACTCGTGGTCGCCCTCGAGCGCCGTCAGCGCCTCGCGCAGGGAACCGGCGACGTTCGGCACGTCCTTCAGCTCCTCCGGCGGCAGGTCGTACAGGTTCTTGTCCATCGCGTCGCCCGGATGGATCTTGTTGCGGATGCCGTCCAGGCCGGCCATCAGCATCGCCGAGAACGCCAGATAGGGGTTCGCCGAGGGATCGGGGA
>CAYRCO010000211.1:3207-5752 GCA_964422775.1 uncultured Rhodovibrio sp. | reverse complement strand
TCTTGGCGAACTCCCAGTCGAACTGCAGCACGAACACGTTGTCGATGCCGAGCGCCTCCATCAGCCGCAGCTTGGTGCGCAGCGCGCTCAGCCGGAAGGGCGGCTGATCCGGCTTGAACAGACGCCGGGGGTGCGGCTCGAAGGTCATCACATTGCACGGCACGCCGAGCGCCCGGGCGCGCGCCTGCGCCTCCCCAAGGACGCCGCGGTGGCCCCGGTGCAGCCCGTCGAAATTACCGATCGCCACGACGCCGCCGCGCGCGTGATCGGGCAGGTCGTGGGTGTGGCGGAAGACGTCCATCGTCGCTCGCTTCCCGCGCTGAACAGAAGATCCGACCCCGCCGGATCCGCGAAAGCCGCCCAGGAGGCTAGACCGCCGGTCTGCCGCGTCCAGGGCAAGGCCGTCCGGGTTTAGCGCGCCTGCCGATCAGAAAAAAGGGCCAGCGCCGCCTTCGCGACTCTGGCCCTGTTCCGTTCCGGCCTGCGACGCCCGGATACCGGCGGCGCTGCGCCGGCGTCCGATGCCGTTTTCCGGTTATTGCGCGGCGCTGGTCTGACCGGCGGGCGGCGGCACGGCGCCGACCTCTTCCTCCGGCCGGCCGCGCATTTCCTCGCGGCTGTTCACCATCATCCGCGCCTCGCCGTCGAGCACGGTCTTGCCGTCGACGGTGCACACGGTATCGACCTTGATCCGCTTCTTCTCGCGGTTGACCTCGGTCACGGTGACGCGGGCGCGCACGGTATCGCCGATCTTGACCGGCGCCTTGAAGTTCAGCGACTGGCCCATGTAGATGCACCCCGGCCCCGGCAGGCGCGTGCCCAGGACGGTGGAGATGAAGCTGGCCGCCAGCATGCCGTGGGCGATCCGGCCCTTGAACATCGTCTGTTCGGCGAAGTTCTGGTTCAGGTGCACCGGGTTGGTGTCGCCCGAGATACCGGCGAACATGACCACGTCGGCCTCGGTGACCGTCTTGCCGTAGCTGTCGGTCATGCCGACCTCCAGGTCCTCGATGTAATAGCCGTGGAGGTCCTGCATCGCCCGCAGCGGAGCGTCACCCATGCCGTCGTCCGTCATCGTGCCCTGCCTTTCCTTGCCGCAGTGCCGCAATTGATGCTGCGGCGCAAATTACAAGGCAGGCCTGACCGGGGCAAGCATTTCAACCCAGCCGGATCGTTCGCTCTCGGACACACGCGCGAACACCCGCGCGCGGGCGTCGCGACCGCGCTGTCCAGCCGGCACCACCTTGACGTCCCCCGCCCCCAGCCGACTTCACGCAACACACGCGGGCGCGCCGCATAACCGTGCGGTCGAATCAACGTCGCGCGCCCATGGGAGGTGGTCATGTTGAAACGGATGTTTTTCGCCGTCCCGACGTCGCTGCGGCCGGTGGTCCTGGCGCTGGCGGCCGTCGCCGGGCTCATGTTCGCCGGCAGCAGCGCTGCGGCCCAGGAAATCCTTCAGCCGGACCCGGCCTTCTCACCGAAGAAGGTGGTGTCGATCCAACTCAAGGCGCTTCAGCGCAACGACACCCCGGAGGCGGACGCGGGCATCCGGCAGACCTGGGCGTTCGCGCACCCGGACAACCGCCGGGTAACCGGCCCCTACCCCCGGTTCGAGCGGATGATCAAGATGCCCAGCTACGAGATCCTGCTGGGTCACCAGAAGCATCTGATCGAGAAGGTCGAGCAGACCGACGAGGTCGCCCGATTCGCGGTCACCGTCACCGCCGAGAACGGCAAGGTCTACGGCTATCAGTGGGAAGTCCGGAAGATCGAGGACGGGGACAACGCCGGCGCCTGGGCGACCACGGCCGTGTCACCGCCGATGGACGCCGGCGACAGTACCTGACGGCTCAGGGCGGCTCACTCGCCTTCGCCGACCCGCTTGCACAGGTCCTGCAGACCGGCTTGAAACGCCTCGCGGCGGTTTTCCGGCAGTTCGGCCATCGCGGTGGCGAGCGCGATCAGCGGATCGACCTGCAGGGCGCGCTGGCCCTGGGCGGTGACGTTCATCCGGACCTCCTCGCCGTCGTCCGCTTCGATGCGCAGGTAACCCTGTTCGACCAACTGGCTGATCAATGTA
Source organism: uncultured Rhodovibrio sp. (assembly GCA_964422775.1). Classification (GTDB taxonomy): domain Bacteria; phylum Pseudomonadota; class Alphaproteobacteria; order Kiloniellales; family Rhodovibrionaceae; genus Rhodovibrio. The sequence continues at coordinate 3,669 of CAYRCO010000211.1, read as the reverse complement.
GACGCGCGTCCGGGGGACAGCCGGTGCGCCTTGGCGAACGCGGAGGTGGTGCGGTTGTCGCCGTCGCGGTCGGCGAAGAATCGCAGGGCGTCGATGTGGTAGGGCCTGAGCCCGTTGCGGTTGGCCTTGGCGTCGACCACGCGTGATAACGCCCGCAGCATGCGCGCGGCCTGATAATCCGACTCGGCAACGCCCGTATTCATTTTGGCAGCACCCTCCCCGGGCGCGGAGATGTCTCCTGAAGGCGTCTCCGCCTTGTCGGCACCCGTGGCTAGATCGTCGGTCACAAACCCTCGACCGCGAAATAACCTGTGTTACACCCAAGACGGCCGGACCCTCCCGGCAGCGTCGTTGACGTTCCGCGCGCCTGTCGTTGGCGCCGATTATACCACCGCTGCGCGGCATGTGCGCGGCCGCGGGTAGAACCGGCGTGTGTTGTGGCGGTGTCCTCGTCTCTCAATA
>CAYRCO010000211.1:0-3107 GCA_964422775.1 uncultured Rhodovibrio sp. | reverse complement strand
GCAGGATCGGCGGGGCTGGACATCCCGACTGCGCAATTCCCAGCCAAAACCCACGCCGCTCACGCCGCCACGATCAGGCGGGCCAGCACGACCGTTGCGGCCAGGAACTGCACGCCGTTGATCCAGACGGACAGGCCGTGCAGGCGCTGGAAGCGCTTGCCGGCCGCTTGTTCGCCCGCCAACTCCTGATCGCGCATGGCGTTGATTTTCGGCATCAGGACCTGCCGGGCGTAGACGAAGCCGAGCGCGACCACCGCCAGCACAGCGGCATCGATCGGCCGGGCGAAGGCCGCCGCCGCCGCGGCGACCGCGGCGAAGGCGAACATGCCCAGGTAGTAGACCGGGAACAGCCGGCGGATGAACCGGCCGGCGGTCGCCTCGTCCAGGACCTTGAACACCATGGGGGCGACCATGGCGGCGAAGAACAGCATGCTGCCCACCAGCAGGGCCGCGGCCAGCGCCGCCAGCAGGCTTAGGGAGAGATAGTCTGTCATAGCCGCAAGAATTGGCGCGCGCCCGCCGGCGGTCCAGGGCCAGAGCCCGGTAAACCGTGCGTCCGGATTTCGCGCGCGCCCGAGTGGTCGATTCCCAGGCTGGGCCGAACCAATTACGGTGACAGCCGAGCCACGTTCGAAAGAGCCGGGTGATGTCCCATTCCCTGAAGAAACCCGCGCGCCCGTCAGCGGAGCCGGCCGCGCCGCCGCCGGACGGGGCCGCGGACCCAGCCAGCCGCCCAGCCGACGCCGACGCGGGCGGGCGGCCCGGCGAACCGGCCGGGCTCAAGCAGCCGACCGCGCGCCAGGAGCGGATCCTGGAACTGGTCCGCCGGCGCGGCTTCGTCTCGATCGAGGCGCTGGCGCGCACCTTCGAGGTGACGCCGCAGACGATCCGGCGCGACATCAACCAGCTGTGCGAGCTGGAACTGCTGCGCCGCTACCACGGCGGCGCGGGTTTGCCGTCCAGCGTGGAAAACCTCGCCTACCAGACCCGGCAGGTGCTCTGGCAGGGCGAGAAGCAGGCGATCGCCCGCGCGGTCGCCGAGCAGGTGCCGGACGAGGCGTCGCTGTTCATCAATATCGGTACCACGACCGAGGAAGTCGCCAAGGCGCTGATGGGCCACCGCGGCTTGCGCGTGATCACCAACAACCTGAACGTGGCCTCGATCATGTCGTCCAAGCCGGACTTCGAGGTGACGGTCGCGGGCGGGCTGGTCCGCACCCGCGACCGCGGCATCGTCGGTGAGGCGACGATCGACCTGATCGGGCAGTTCAAGCTGGACTTCGGGATCATCGGCATCTCCGGCATCGACGCCGACGGCACGCTGCTCGACTTCGACTACAGGGAGGTCCGGGTCGCCCGGGCGATCATGGAAAACTCGCGCCAAGTGTTCCTGGTCGCCGACCACACCAAGTTCGGCCGCAACGCGATGGTGCGCCTGGGCAGCCTGACCCAGCTGTCGGCGGTGTTCACGGACCGGGCCCCGCCGGAGCCGATCCGTGCGCTCTTGAAGCAGTCGGACGTGCAATTGCGCATCGCCCCGGCGCCCGACGGCGCCCAGTCCGCCGCCGACGGCACCCCGCGCGATCCGGAGACCGCCCCGCCGCCGGCCGACCGTTGAGCGCGGGGTCGGGGATTGCTGCGCCCATCGCATGACGCCAAAATGCACCCACAACGTGCATTCAGGGGCCGCGAGCGATGGCCGAGGATGACGATTGGTTGACGCGTTGGTGCACGGTGACCGTGCCGCCCGCGGACGCGTGGCGGATCTTCGTCGACCGCTTCGCCGACTGGTGGCCGCGGGCCTACAGCTTCAGCCAGGACGCGCTTGAGACGATCGGGATCGAGCCGGTTCAGGGCGGCCGTTGCTTCGAACGCGACCGCGACGGGCGCGAACAGGTCTGGGGCACCGTCACGGCGGCCGACCCGCCGACCCGGCTGGCGTTCTTCTGGCAGATCACCGCCGACCGCCGGATCGAGCCGGATACGGCCCGCGCCAGCGAGGTCGAGGTCGTGTTCACCAGCATCGAAGGCGGCACCCGCGTAACGCTGACCCACCGCGGCTTCGCCCGCCATGGCGGCGACTGGCAGGGTTACCGCGACGGCATGGCCTCCGAGCAGGGCTGGACCTACTGCCTGGCGTGTTTCGCCGAGCGGGCGCAGGCGGCCAGCTCGTGGTGAAGCCCTGACGGATGCCTCCCAGTGGTCCGCTTTCGAACGCACCCCGGAAGTGACACAAACAGAGGCGGTCGACCGGGTCGGGCCAGGAGCAGTCATTCGCTTCCTGCCTGATTAGTGACCGGCCAGCTTTTAAGGCTTTGACGCTTTCGGATGCTGAAAGCGCCCGAATGACGCTGTCGCTGGCGACGATCGCGGACCCGGTGGTCTTGGCGATGTCTTCGAGATGAGCGCAGGTGTTGATCGTGTCGCCCAGAAAGACGACCTCACGCTTGATATCGCCCATCGTGCCGGCGACCACAGGTCCGGCATTCAACGCGAACCGCATCTCCGGGCGCGCGCCGAACCGCCGCTCGAAATAGGACGCTTTGTTACGGAGCGCGCGGCGGCAGTCGTTGACACAGGCCAGGGCCTGCTGCGCACGCTGCTCGATATTGCCGTCAATACGCCAGGTGACGATGATCTCGTCGCCAACGTAGCGATAGATTCGGCCGTCGTTTTGCCGGACACACGCAGCGAGCACGGAGAGAAGCTCGTCCAGATACTGGTGGAACGTGAGATCGCCCAGGCGTTCCGCGAGATCCGTGGAGCCGACGAGGTCCGCGAACAGGAACACTCGGTTCTCCTGGATCGGCGTCAGATAGCGGCCGGTAAAGATTCCCACGAGTACGTCCGAGCCGACCAGCCGATCGAGGGCTGTCGCGGCGACGAGGACACCGGCAACCGTGCCTGCGAGCACGACACCGCCTGGGTCGAAGACGTACGTCAGCGGGACGGATCGGGCCGCGGCGAGCGTCCCAGTCAAATGGCCGATGGCGAACGCGCCGAGCATCGCCGCGAGCGCGCAGACATACATCAACGTGACGTGCACGATCGCCGGCCACCGCCGGAGGCGGCGGCGAAGGCGGCCGGGCACCCCGCCGAGTTGGGCG
>CAYRCO010000210.1:0-5763 GCA_964422775.1 uncultured Rhodovibrio sp. | reverse complement strand
CCCGTCAGACCTGGTCCGGCGGCATCAATCGTCAGCAGTTCAAGTCCGATCTCGCTCGCGCGCGCACGTTCGGCTTCCGGCAGGAGGTGGATCACCTCCGTCGGAACGGTCTGGCGCGCGGCGGCTCGCTCGACAACGCGGTGGTGATCGACGGCAACGGCGTGATGAACGAGGGCGGCCTGCGCTTCGAGGACGAGTTCGTCCGCCACAAGGTGCTCGACTCGATTGGCGATCTATACTTGGCCGGCGCACCGATCCTGGGCCGCTTCACCGGGCACAAAACCGGTCATGCCATGAACCTTCGCCTGCTGCGCGCCTTGTTCGCCGACGATAGCGCCTGGTGCTGGGTAGATATGGCCCGTGCCGACCTGGCGCCGGGGGCCAGCGTGCCGCCGGCCCGCGCGGTCGCCGCGCGCGCCTGACGGTCGGCCGACAGGGCGACGTACGCACGCAAGGCGACGTCGTCCGGCATCGGGGGGAGTGGGGAAGCCCCGTGCGCCGCTTGAGGCGCACGGGGCTTCTTCCTATAGTCCCGCTGCGGCGCCCTACCCCGGCGCCACCGCTTGGCCGGTATCCGTAAAGCGGAGCCAGCCGTTCTCTCGACAGCAATACGACGGATACTCCGTGATCGAACGTTTCCGGGTCCGCGACCCCCGCAGCCGCCCTGCCCCGACCGCCGGTGCAGTCCAGACCGGCCCCGTCCGCGGGCGGTGGCGCGGCCTCGTGCTGGCGTGCGCGCTCGCCCTGCCCGTCGGCCTCGCCGGTTGTGCCAGCGACGAACCGGAATACGTCGAACGCCCCGTGGGCGAGCTGTACAACCAAGCGATGGACCAGCTGCTGGACGAGAACTACCAGCAGGCGGCGCAGACGTTCGACGAGGTGGAGCGCCAGCACCCCTACTCCACTTGGGCATCGAAAGCCCAGTTGATGGCGGGCTACGCGCACTACCTGAACGACAACTACACTGAAGCCGTGAACGCGCTCGACCGGTTCATCGAGCTCCATCCCGGCAACCGCGACATCGCCTACGCCTATTATCTAAAGGCGCTCACCTATTACGAGCAGATCGCGGACGTCCGCCGCGACCAGGAGATGACCCGCCAGGCCCGCGGCGCGCTGCAGGATGTGGTGAATCGCTTTCCCAACACGAAATACGCCCGCGACGCGCGCTTGAAGCTGGATCTGACCGAAGACCACCTGGCGGGCGCGGAGATGGTGGTCGGTCGCTACTACCTTGACAACGGTCACTATCTGGCCGCGATCAAGCGCTTCCGTCAGGTGATCGAGGACTACCAGACCACCACGCACGTGCCGGAGGCCCTGCACCGCCTGGTCGAGGCGTATCTGGCGCTCGGCGTGGTCGACGAGGCCCAGGCGACCGCCGCGGTGCTCGGCCACAATTACCCGGGCAGCGACTGGTACGCCGACAGCTACGAACTGCTGACCGGCCGCGACGTCACCCCGGAGCGCGACGAGGACTCCTGGATCTCGCGCGTCTGGGATCAGGTCAGCTGACGGCCGCGGGCATGCTGCGAAGTCTGGCAATCCGCGATGTTGTCCTGATCCACCGGCTCCAGTTGGAATTCACGCCAGGGCTGTGCGCGCTCACCGGGGAGACCGGCGCGGGCAAGTCGATTCTGCTGGATTCGCTCGGTCTGGCGCTCGGCAACCGGGCGGACAGCGGGTTGCTGCGTCCTGGCGCCGATCAGGCCAAGGTAACGGCGGCGTTCGACATCTCCGAGAGCCATCCGGTGCGCGGCGTGCTGGCGGACCACGACGTCGAGATGGACGACGATCAACTGGTGATGCGCCGGGTGCTCTCGAAGGACGGGCGCAGCCGCGCCTACGTCAACGACCAGCCGGTCTCGGTCACGCTTCTGCGCCGCCTGGCCGACCATCTGGTGGAGATCCAGGGTCAGTTCGAACAGCGCGGACTGCTCAACCAAGCGAACCACCGCGGCCTGCTGGACGCCTACGGCGGGCTGCAGGCCCGCGCCCGGCAGGTCGCCGCGCGCTACGAGGACTGGCGGAAGGCGCTGGAGGCCTACCGCACCGCCCAGGCGGAATTGGAGCAGGCCCAACAGGACGAGGCCTACCTGCGCCACGAAGTCGACGAGCTGGACCAGCTGCAGCCGCAGGCGGGCGAAGAGCAGCAGCTCGCCGAACAGCGCAACCGGTTGATGAACGCGGAGAAGCTGGTCGACGCCTTCAACGCGGCCGAGGCCGAGCTGACCGGGAGCGAGCAGGGCCGCGGCGCTGAAGATAGCCTGGCGAGCGCCCGGCGCGCACTGGAGCGGATCGCCGACCAGGGCGGCGAGGATATCCAGGCCGCGCTCGACGCCCTCGACCGGGCGATGTCGGAGACTGAGGACGCGCTCGCCCGTCTGCGCTCCCTGTCCTCGGAGATCGAGCTCGATAGCGGCCGGCAGCAGGAGATCGAGGAGCGCTACTTCGCGCTCAAGGACCTCGCCCGAAAGCACGGCTGCGAGGTCGACGCCCTGCCCGAGGTGCACGCCCGGCTGCAGGAGCGGCTGAACGCGATCGACAGCGGCGGCGAGCACCTGCAGGACCTGGCCGACAAGGCCGAGCAGGCGCGGCACAGTTTCTACGCGGACGCCATGGCGCTGTCGGAAGCGCGCGGCGACGCCGCCGGCCGGCTGGACGCGGCGATCAACGCGGAGCTGCCGCCGCTCAAGCTGGAGAAGGCGACCTTCAAGACCCGCCTGCAGACGTTGGACTCGGAAGACGACTGGGGTCCCAACGGGATCGAGCGGGTGTCCTTCGAGGTCGCCACCAACCCCGGCGCCAACCCAGGGCCGCTCAATAAGATCGCTTCCGGCGGCGAGCTGTCGCGCTTCCTGCTCGCGCTCAAGGTCGTGCTCGCCCAGGTCAGTCCGGAACGCAGTCTGGTGTTCGACGAGGTCGACAGCGGGATCGGCGGGGCCGCCGCGGCGGCGGTGGGCGACCGGCTTGCCCGCCTGTCCGAGGGGCGCCAACTTCTGGTCGTCACGCACTCCCCGCAGGTCGCCGCGCGCGCCGACCACCATTTCCGGGTCGCCAAGGCGAGCGACGGCGAGGCGACCGTGACCGACGTATCGCAGCTGAGCGAGGACCAGCGCCGCGAGGAGATCGCCCGCATGCTCTCCGGCACCCACGTGACCGACGAGGCGCGGGCCGCCGCGGCCAAGCTGATGGGGGCGGCGTAACACGCCGATGGCCGAGCAGAGCGCCAACAATCCGGGTCCGGAGCAGCGCAGCGAGTCCGAGATCCCGGCGGATCCCGCCCAAATCCCGGCCGGCCATCCGGACGTGCCGGTCGAGGAGCTGAGCGACTTCCAGGCGCGCGACGAGCTGGCGCGCCTCGCCCAACTGATCGCTTACCACGACGCGCGCTATTACCGCGACGACGCGCCGGAGATCTCGGACGCCGAGTACGACTCCTTACGTCGGCGTAACGAGGCGATCGAACGGCGCTTTCCCCAGCACATCCGGACCGACAGTCCCTCGCGCAAGGTCGGCGCACCGCCGGCCCAGGGCTTCGCCAAGGTGCGCCACAGCGTGCCCATGCTCTCGCTCGGCAACGCCTTCGAGGCGCAGGAGGTGCGCGACTTCTTCGACCGCATCCGCCGCTTCCTGGGGCTGGGCGCGGACGATCCGGTCGAGGTGATGGCCGAGCCCAAGATCGACGGTCTGTCCTGCGCCCTGCGTTACGAGCGCGGCCGGCTGGTGCAGGCCGCCACCCGCGGCGACGGCACCGAGGGCGAGGACATCACCCGCAACGTCCTCACCATCGACGACATTCCCGACCGCCTGCCGGGCGACGACTGGCCGGATGTCGTCGAGGTGCGCGGCGAGATCTATATGGACCGGGCGGCGTTCAAGCAGTTGAACCAACGCCAGCAGGAAGCCGGCAAGCAGCTGTTCGCCAACCCGCGCAATGCCGCCGCCGGTGCCGTGCGTCAGATCGATCCCAAAATCACCCGGTCGCGCCCGCTGTCGTTCCTCGCCTACGCCTGGGGCGAGGTCAGCCAGTCGCTGGGCCGCACCATGACCGAGGTCCGCCAGCGCTTCCACGACTGGGGCTTCAAGCTGAACGAGCCGGCGGCGACCTGCGCGGGCGTCGAGGAGGTGCTGGACTACTACCGCAAGCTGGAGAGCGAACGCGCCGAGCTCGACTTCGAGATCGACGGGATCGTCTACAAGGTCAACGACCTCGCCCTGCAGGAGCGGCTCGGCTACGTCTCCCGCGCGCCGCGCTGGGCGATCGCGCACAAGTTCCCGCCGGAACAGGCGCGCACGATCCTGAACCGGATCACCATCCAGGTCGGGCGCACCGGGGCACTGACGCCTGTGGCGAACCTGGAGCCGATTACGGTGGGCGGGGTCGTGGTGTCGCGGGCGACGCTGCACAATCCCGACGAGATCGAACGCAAGGACGTGCGCGAGGGCGACACCGTGATCGTCCAGCGCGCCGGCGACGTGATCCCCCAGGTGCTTGGGGTGGTGAAGGACAAGCGGCCGAGCGACTCGCAACCGTTCGACTTCCCCGAGACCTGCCCGTGCGAACTCCGGACGCCGGTGGTGCGCCCGGACGGCGAGGTCGTGCCGCGCTGTTCCGGCGAACTCGCTTGCCCTTACCAGCAGGTCGAGCGGCTGAAGCACTTCGTCTCCCGCGAGGCGTTCGACATCGAGGGGCTGGGGACCAAGAACATCGAGGCGTTCTGGCAAAACGACCTGATCAAGACGCCGCCCGACATCTTCCAGCTGCACCGCCATCGCGACACGCTGTTAAGCTGGGAAGGCTGGGGCCAGCAGTCGGTCAAGAACCTCCTGGACGCGATCGAGGCCCGCCGGACGATCGCCCTCGACCGCTTCATCTACGCCCTCGGCATCCAGGAGGTGGGCAGCACCACCGGCCGCCTGCTCGCGCGCAGCTACGGCACGCTGAAGGCCTGGGACCAGGCGATGTCGAAGGCGGCCCAGGAGCGCGCCGTCAACCCGGACGAGGCCAAGAAGCCCGAGCGCGTGGGCGAGGCCTACGCCGAGCTGTGCGGCATCGAAAGCATCGGCATGACCGTCGCCGACGCGATCTGCGAGTTCTTCCAGGAACCGCACAACCGGGAGGTCCTGCAGGCCCTGGAGGACGAGGTCAGGGTCGAGGAATTCGTCGACACCCGCGCCTCCGACACGCCGGTCTCCGGCAAGACGATCGTCTTCACCGGCAGCATGGAGAAGATGACCCGCAACGAGGCGAAGGCGCGCGCGGAAGCGATGGGCGCCAAGGTCTCGGGCTCGGTGTCGAAGAAGACCGATTACGTGGTCGCCGGCGCCGACGCGGGGTCCAAGGCGACCAAGGCGCGCGAGCTGGGCGTCACGCTGCTAAGCGAGGACGACTGGCTGCAGCTGATCGGGGAGCAGTAGCGCGATGACCGGCCCTCCTGGCGCAGGCGACGAAGACAAGGAAGCCCCGGGCGTCTACCTGCTCGACCCCGACGACCGGTGGCGGCTGATCCACGAGGACCGCGGCGGCGACTATCACCTGCACGACATCAAGGAAGCCTTCGCGCTCGGCACCCGTGCGCAGGGCGAAGACGGCCTCCCCCTGCTCGCCCTTTCCCGGGCGGAGGCCCGGCAGCGCAAGGCGCTCGCCGACGCCCAGGCGTTCGACCAAGAGGAAGGGCTGATCGCGCTCGCCGCCGACATCGCCCAGGTCGCTCGCGAACTGCCCAAGACGATGACGCAATTGCAGTTGCGGCAGGTGTT
>CAYRCO010000209.1:0-5807 GCA_964422775.1 uncultured Rhodovibrio sp. | reverse complement strand
CGGGAAAGCGCTCGCCCAACACGGCGAGCTGGCGGTAATCCGGCCGGAAGTCGTGGCCCCACTGGCTGACGCAGTGCGCCTCGTCGATCGCGAACAGGGCGATCTGGCAACGCTCCATCTGCTCCAGCAGGCCGCCCAGCAACAGCCGTTCCGGCGAGACGTAGAGCAGGTCGAGCGCGCCGGAATCGAGGTCGCGCCGGATCGCGCGCACCTCGTCCGGCGTGCGCGCGCTGGTGAGCGCCGCGGCGTGCACGCCGGCCTGGCGCAGCTGCTGCACCTGGTCGTCCATCAGCGCGATCAGCGGCGAGATCACGATACCGGTGCCGGGCCGCGCCAATGCTGGAACCTGGTAGCAGACGGACTTGCCGCCCCCGGTCGGCATCAGCACGAGGGCGTCGCCGCCGCCTGAGACGTGGTCCACGACCTCGCCCTGCAGCGGTCGGAAGTCGTCGTGGCCGAACACCGCGCGCAGGACCTCGCGCGGTGTCCGGCGCGCCTGGCCGACACGACGGCCGCCGGTCTCGCAGATCTCCGTCTCGCGGATCTCGGTCTCCGCGATCTCGGGCTCGCTGGGGTCGGGATGGCTGGACACGGGGCAGACGACCGCTTCGGTTGAGACGCTGACAGCAGGCCTTGCCGGCTGCCGCAGGCGTTTGCAACGGCGACTCGCCGCGCAGCCGGCGATGCACTAACCCCTGTGAATGCCCGGCTTGCCGGCCGGTTTCAAGGCCGGCCGTCCCGACCGCTTCGGGCCCGGGCGCGGCGGCCGGCCTCGCAAGGCGGCGCCGGTGGCGCCATATCGACGAATCAGCGCCCGGTGCGCGGCAGCCGGAACGACCACAATCGAACGCACGCCGACAATCAGGGACACCCGAGAAGGAGACGCTGGTGATGGCGAAGAGACCGAACCTTTCCCGCATGCGCGCGGCGCTGGCGGTAGCGACCGTGGCGACGGTCGCGGCCGGCTGCGCCGCACCGATCGACGCCGCTGAGCGTTTTGCCACCGAACGCGCGGCGGTCACCGTGGAACCGGTGGCGGGCGGGCTGGTCCACCCCTGGGGCCTCGCCTTCCTGCCGGACGGCCACATGCTGGTGACCGAGCGCGCCGGCCGGATGCGTATCGTCAGCCCCGAAGGTGAGGTATCCGAGCCGATTTCGGGCCTGCCGGAGATTTGGGCGCGCGGACAGGGCGGCCTGCTCGACGTCGTGCTCGGCCCGAACTACGCGGAGACCGGCCGGGTCTATTTCTCCTACAGCGAACCGGGCGAGGGCGGCGCCAGCACGGCCGTGGCGCGCGCGGTGCTCGACCGCGACGCTCGCGCGCTGCAAGACCTCGAGGTGATCTTCCGCCAGCAGCCGAAGTCGGGCGGCGGCCGGCACTTCGGCTCCCGCCTGGTGTTCGCCGATGACGGCACGCTGTTCGTCACCATCGGCGACCGCGGTGAGCGCAACCGGGTGCAGAACTTCACGATCAACCGCGGGCAGGTGATCCGGATCAACCCCGACGGCTCGATCCCGGACGACAATCCCTTCGTCGGGGTCGACGAGCGCCTGCCGGAGGTCTGGTCGTACGGCCACCGCAACCCGCAGGGGGCCGCGCTGCATCCCGAGACCGGCCGGCTTTGGCTGCACGAGCACGCCGCCCAGGGCGGCGACGAAGTGAACGTTCCCGAGGCCGGCAAGAACTACGGCTGGCCGGTGATCCACTACGGCGAGGACTACGGCGGCGGCCAGTTCGGCGAGGGCACCCACAAGGCCGGCCTGGAGCAGCCGATCTACTACTGGGACCCGTCGATCGCGCCGTCGGGGATGGCGTTCTACACCGGCGACAAAGTGCCCGATTGGCAGGGCGATCTGTTCGTTGGCGCGCTCAAGTTCCGGATGCTGGTGCGCCTGGACGTGGAGGACGGCGAGATCGTCCACGAGGAACGCATGCTGGGCGACCTGCGTCAGCGCATCCGGGCCGTCGACCAGGGGCCGGACGGCGATCTCTACCTGCTGACCGACGCTAGCGACGGGCAGATCCTGCGGGTCACCCCGACGCCGCTTTACTAGCGTTCCCCGGCCAAGATGCCGTTTCGCGGCCGGACGGGCCCGTCGCGGACCCGTCCGGCTTTCTTCTTCGCGCCCCGACAACCTGGGCGTGTGGAGTCCCTGGCGACCGCTCACCCTTGTCGATCACTTAAGAAAGAACTAATATGAATCCTCGACGGCGGCACGGACCTTAGGAGGCCAAACCTCCGCTGGCCGCCGCGTGGACCGGGCGGCGCGCAGGATACGTCTGGGGAGGGTAGACGATGACCCACGTGGTGATCATGGGCGGCGGCATCGGCGGCATCTCGATGGCCTACGAACTGCGCCATCACCTGGGCCGCGACGCCGAGATCACGCTCGTCTCCGATCGCGAGACCTTCCAGTTCACGCCCAGCAACCCCTGGGTGGCGGTGGGCTGGCGCACCCAGGACAAGATCGAGGTGCCGCTCGCCCGGCATCTGGAAAAGCACCGCATCGCCTTCGTGCCGACCGGCGTGAAACAGGTGATGCCCGACGCCAACCGGGTCGAATTGGTCGACGGGCGGATCCTCGACTACGACTATCTCGTGGTCGCGACCGGGCCCGAGTTGGCGTTCGACGAGATCCCCGGCTGCGGCCCGCATGACGGCTACAGCCAGAGCGTCTGCACCACGCCGCACGGCCGGCAGGCGTACGAGGCGCTGGAGGAGCTGTGCCGGAACCCGGGCCCCGTCGTGGTGGGCGCGACCCAGGGGGCGAGCTGCTTCGGCCCGGCCTACGAGTACGCCTTCGTGCTGGACCGTGAACTGCGACGGCGCAAGCTGCGCCACAAGGTCCCGATCACCTTCGTCACCGCCGAGCCGTACATCGGCCACCTGGGCCTGAACGGCGTCGGCGACACCAAGGGCATGCTGGAAGCCGAGCTGCGCGACCGGGACATTCCCTGGATCACCAACGCCAAGACCGAACGGATCGACCAGGACCGGCTTTACGCGGTCGAGGTCGACGAGGACGGCAACGACAAGCGACGCCACGAACTGCCGGCGGTGATGTCGATGATGCTGCCGCCGTTCCGCGGTGTGCCGGCGCTCGAGGGGACCGGCGATCTGGTCAACGCGCGCCGGTTCGTGACCGTCGACAACTTCCAGCGCAACGCGACCTACACCAACGTCTACGCGGTCGGGGTGTGCGTGGCGATCCCGCCGGTACACGAGACGCCGGTCGCCTGCGGCGTGCCCAAGACCGGCTTCATGATCGAAACGATGGCCAACGCCGCCGCGCGCAACATCCGCGACGAGGTGGCCGGGCAACCCGCCAGTCACGTCGCCACCTGGAACGCCTTCTGCCTGGCCGACTACGGCAACGGCGGCGCCGCGATCCTGGCGATCCCCCAGACCCCGCCGCGTAATGTGAACTGGGCCGTCGAGGGCCGCTGGGCGCACTACGCCAAGGTCGCCTACGAGTGGTACTTCATGCGCAAGCTGAAGAAGGGGATCGTCGAACCCTTCTACGAGAAGTGGGTGATGCGGCTCTTGGGCGCCAACAAGGTTCACAAGGAGCCGATGGTGAACAAGCAACCGCCCCGTCAAGCGGCCGAATAGTGCCGGCGGCGCCCGCTGCCGCCCGCTGTAGGACGGGCGTCCGCCCGGCGTTCACGGGGATGTGAGCCGGGTGGGCGCCCGTGGGTGTTCGATCGCCCCTAGGCAAAATAGTTTGAAAACACTATCATTAACCCGAGTGCACGAGTCGGATACTCCGAGCTCTTGATACCCGACGTCGGGGCGATCCGACGGTTGGGCGATCGAACGGAGGCAAGCGCATGCAGCCGGAGACACTTGCTGGACTGCTGAGCCACCTCGGCCGGGCGGGCGAGCCCGATGGTGCGCACGCCGGCCTGACCGGCGCGCAATTGTCGGCGCTGCGCTATCTGGCGCGCGCCAACCCGATGTCGCGGACCGCCTCGGCGCTGGCGGCTTACCAGGCGACCACGCGCGGCACCGTCTCGCAGACGGTGAAGGCGCTGGTCCGCGCCGGTTATGTCACCCGGACGCCGTCTAGCACCGACCGGCGCACCGTGCGTCTCGACCTGACCGAGGCCGGTTGGGCCAAGCTCGCCGAGGCGCCGGGCGACCGATTGGTCGCCGCGTTGGCGCAACTGCCAGACCACAAGCGCGCGGCGCTCGCGGATGCCGCGATGTCGCTCAACGGCGCGCTGTCGGCGCAGGACCCGGAGAGCGGCTTCGGCACCTGCCAGACCTGCCGCTACCTCAGCGACGCCGACGGCTCGGGCGGCGGCTACTGCTGCCACAGCGGATGCGCGCTCGGCGCGGGCGACCTCGACTGCCTGTGCGTGTCGTATCAGCCGCGCCCGGAGCAGCACGCGGTCCAGGCCGCGCCGGGCGGGCGGGCGTCATGACCCGCCTGCCAGACGGCAGCGTGACCGGGCGCGGCGACGACGGCGACCTGACGGTGGATGCACAGGTGTTGGCCCCGCGGCTCGGCCTGTCGGTGGCGAAGCTCAAGGCCGAGATGCGCCGGGGCATCGTCTACAGCCGGGTCGAGCGCGGCGAGGGCGCGGACGCCGGCTACTGGCGGATCACCGTGACCTACCGCCAGCACGCCGTACGCGTACTGGTGGCGCCCGACGGTGCCGCCTACGAGCTGCCCGCGCCGACGCCGGGTGCGCGGGTTCGGGCGGAACCGCCGCTGGTCGCGCTCGCCAGGCGCGCCGGCGGCGGGACCTGAGCGCCAGCGTTTTGCGGACACCGCAGAGGACAGGGCCGGTGCGCACACAGCTCCCCAACCCCGATCAGGGACCCCGCAACAGCGATCCGACCGTCGGCCGGCCCGCAGGCGCGCCGGCCGGCGACAACCCAAGGCTCCGGAGGCCGCGCAAGATGCCGGACGGGCAGATCATTCAGCAGACACCACCGCGCGGGCGCAACGTCATGCTGACCGCCGCCCAGGAGAGCGATCTGCTGGGCGCCTGGCGCGAAGCCGGTGACGGCGATGCGCTGGACCGGTTGCTGCGCGCCTTCGAGCCGTTGTGCCGAAAGCTTGCCAAGCGCTACGAGGGCGCGGCCGAGCGCAACGACCTGCTGCAGGAGGCCCGGCTCGGCCTGCTCGACGCGATCCGGCGCTACGATCCGGAGCACGGCACGCGCTTGGCGACCTACGCCAGTTTCTGGATCCACGAGCGGCTGCGCCGCTATACCACCGAAACCCAGCCGATCGTGCGCGTGCCGCGCAATACCCGGCAGGCACTCTCGCGCATGCTGGAGGAAGCCGGGCGCGACAGCACCTCCGAGCACGCCGGCGACAGCGGCGCGATCGCCCGCGCGGTCGCCGAGCGCCATGGCGTCGACGAGAGCGTGGCGCTGATGGCCCAGCAGCTGCTGGGCGCCGGCAACATCGTCTCGCTCGACGCGCCGCTGGCGGGCGATGAAGGCGACCGGACGCAGAGCCGGCTCGATCAGTTGCACGATCCCGCCCCCTCGCCGGAGCATCAGGTCGCCGAGGCCCACGACAACCGCTTCCACACCGGGCGGCTGATGCAGGCGTTGGGCACGCTGCCCGATCGGAAAGCGCAGATCATCCGCGACCGGCATTTGAGCGACCGGCCACTGACTCTGGAGGCGCTCGCCCAGCGTTTCGGCGTCTCCAAGGAGCGCGTCCGCCAGCTTGAGTCGGCCGCGCTGCGCGATCTGCGCAAGGCGATGGACGCGGGCGAGCCGGCAGTCTAGAGCGACATGCCCGAAGGCCGAACCGGCCTTCGGGCTGAATGTCGCTCTAAC
>CAYRCO010000208.1:5284-5875 GCA_964422775.1 uncultured Rhodovibrio sp. | reverse complement strand
AAGGCCGAAGGCGAGGGCGCCGACACCAAGTCCGGGGAGAACAAGGGCTGATGGCCGAGTCCCAGATCAAGCCGCTGACGCTCAACTTCGGGCCCCAGCACCCGGCCGCGCACGGCGTGCTGCGGATGGTGCTGGAGATGGACGGCGAGGTGATCGAGCGGGTCGATCCGCACATCGGCCTGCTGCACCGCGGCACCGAGAAGCTGATCGAGTACAAGACCTACCTGCAGGCGGTGCACTACTTCGACCGCCTGGACTACGTCTCGCCGATGGCCCAGGAGCACGCCTACGCGCTCGCGGTCGAGGACCTGCTGGGGCTCGAGATTCCGCGCCGGGGCAAGTTCGTGCGTGTGCTCTACGCCGAGATCACGCGGATCCTGAACCATCTGCTGAACATCTCGACCTACGCGCTCGACGTCGGCGCGATCACGCCGTTCCTGTGGTTCTTCGAGGAACGCGAGAAGCTGCTGGAGTTCTACGAGCGCGCGTCGGGCGCGCGCATGCACGCCGGCTACTTCCGGCCGGGCGGCGTGGCGCGCGACATCCCGCCGGGGCTGGTCGACGACATCTACGAGTTCTGCAAGTACTTCG
>CAYRCO010000208.1:0-5274 GCA_964422775.1 uncultured Rhodovibrio sp. | reverse complement strand
CAACGCCCGCATCGTCGCCGACGGCGACGGCGATGTCGAGGACCTGCTGACCGAAAACCGCATCTTCCGTCAGCGCTCGGTCGACATCGGCATCATGAGCCAGGAAGAGGCGATCGACTGGGGCTTCTCCGGCCCGGCGCTGCGCTCCACCGGCCTGCCGTGGGACCTGCGCAAGTCGCAGCCCTACGAAGTCTACGACGAACTCGACTTCGACGTGCCGGTGGGCAAGAACGGCGACTGCTTCGACCGCTACCTGATCCGCATGGAGGAGATGCGCCAGTCGGTGCGCATGATGCGCCAGTGCCTGGACAAGATGCCCGAAGGGCCGGTTCGGGCCGACGACCAGAAGGTGGTGCCGCCCAAGCGGGCCGAGATGAAGCGCTCGATGGAGGCGCTGATCCACCACTTCAAGCTGTACACCGAGGGCTACCACGTTCCGCCGGGGGAGACCTACCGCGCGGTCGAGGCGCCCAAGGGCGAGTTCGGCGTGTTCCTGGTCGCCGATGGCAGCAACCGGCCGTACAAGTGCCACATCCGCGCGCCCGGTTTCCACTTCCTGCAGGCGATGGACTACATGTGCAACGGCCACATGCTGGCCGACAGCGTCGCCATCCTGGGCTCGCTGGACATCGTGTTCGGAGAGATCGACCGATGAGCCGCGTCACCACGCACCCCAAGGTCACCACCTTCCGTCCGCCCGAGACCGGCGAGTTCGCCTTCACCGAGGCGAGCTGGAAGGAGGCCGAGTTCGCGCTCGCCAAGTATCCGGAGGATCACAAGGCGAGCGCGGTGATGCCGTTGTTGTGGATTGCCCAGCGGCAGAACGAGGGGCATCTGACCCGCGCCGCGATCGAGTACGTCGCGCAGATCCTGGAGATGGCGCCGATCCGCGTGCACGAGATCGCGACCTTCTACACGATGTACAACCTGGAGAAGCCGGGTAAGGTCCAGCTGCAGATCTGCCGGACGACGCCCTGCATGCTGCGCGGCGCCGACGACATCCTGGCCACGGTCAAGAACAAGCTCGGCATCGACGACGGCGAGGTCACGGAGGACGGGATGTTCTCCCTGATGGAGGTCGAGTGCCTGGGCGCCTGCTGCAACGCGCCGATGATGCAGGTGAACAACGAAGCCTACTACGAGGACCTGACGCCCGAGATCGTCGAACGGTTGATCGACGACTGGCGCGCGGGCAAGACGCCGACGCCGGGCTCGCAGCAGGGCCGCGGCGGTTCGGAGCCGGAAGGCGGGCCCATGGTGCTGACCGACGTCAAGGACTACGGCGCGCCGGACGGGCCGTACGCGAACGGCACGTTCGTCCCGGCTGAGGTGCAGAACGCGCGCGCCGAGGCCGCGCAGGCGGAGAACGAGGCGGGCACCTCGTCGGACAAGGGGAGCAGCTAACGCGATGCTGCAGGACAAGGACCGCATCTTCACCAACCTGTACGGCCAGCACGACTGGAAGCTGGCCGGCGCGAAGCGGCGCGGCGTGTGGATGGGCACCGGCGACATGCTCGCCATGGGCCGCGACACGCTGCTGCAGAAGATCAAGGATTCCGAACTGCGCGGGCGCGGCGGCGCCGGCTTTCCGGCCGGCATGAAGTGGTCGTTCATGCCCAAGAACGATCCGCGGCCGAGCTACCTCGTGGTCAACGCGGACGAATCCGAGCCCGGCACCTGCAAGGACCGGGAGATCATGCGCTACGACCCGCACCGCCTGCTGGAGGGGTGCGTGGTCGCCGGCTTCGCGATGGGCGCGCGGGCGGCCTACATCTACGTCCGCGGCGAGTTCTGGCTGGAGGGCAACCACCTTGAGGAGGCCGTCCAGGAGGCCTACGACGCCGGCCTGATCGGCGACAACGCCTGCGGCTCCGGCTATGCCTTCGACATCTACATTCACCGCGGGGCGGGCGCCTACATCTGCGGCGAGGAGACAGCGCTGCTGGAGAGCCTGGAAGGCAAGAAGGGCATGCCGCGGCTCAAGCCGCCGTTCCCCGCTCAGGTCGGCATCTACGGCTGCCCGACCACGGTGAACAACGTCGAGACGATCGCGGTCGCGCCGGAGATCCTGCGCCGTGGCGTCGCGTGGTGGACGGCGATCGGCCGGGCGAAGAACACCGGCACTAAGATCTTCTGCCTGTCCGGGCACGTGAACAAGCCGTGCAATGTCGAGGAGTCCATGAGCATCCCGCTCAAGGACCTGATCGAGAAGCACGCCGGCGGCGTGCGCGGCGGCTGGGACAATCTGCAGGCGGTGATCCCGGGCGGCTCGTCGGTGCCGCTGATCCCCAAGTCGGTCGCCGATCACCAGCTGATGGACTTCGATGCGTTGAAGGACTCCAAGACCGGCCTTGGCACGGCGGCGGTGATCGTGATCGACAAGTCGGCCGACATCATCGACTCGATCTGTCGGATCGCCCTGTTCTACAAGCACGAGAGCTGCGGCCAGTGTACCCCGTGCCGCGAGGGCACCGGCTGGATGTGGCGCGTGATGACCCGGATGGTCCAGGGCAAGGCGGAGATCGACGAGATCGACAAGCTCTGGGATGTCACCAAGGAGGTCGAGGGCCACACCATCTGCGCCCTGGGCGACGCGGCCGCCTGGCCGATCCAGGGGCTGATCCGCCACTTCCGGCCCGAGCTGGAGGAGCGGATCGTCGAGTACAAGCGCAAGCACGGCAAGCGGGCCACCAGCGTGGCCACCGCCGCGGAGTAAGGACCTGCCATGCCCACCCTGGAGATTGACGGTAAGGAAGTGACGGTCCCGCAGGGGGTCAACCTCCTGCAGGCCTGCGAGATCGCCGGCCACGAGATCCCGCGCTTCTGCTACCACGAGCGCCTGTCGATTGCGGGCAACTGCCGGATGTGCCTGGTCGAGATGGAGCGCTCGCCCAAGCCGGTCGCGTCCTGCCACATGCCGGCCCAGGACGGGATGAAGGTCTGGACCGACAGCGAACTGGTCCGCAAGGCCCGGCGCGGGGTGATGGAGTTCCTGCTGATCAACCACCCGCTGGACTGCCCGATCTGCGACCAGGGCGGGGAGTGCGATCTGCAGGATCAGGCGATGGCCTACGGCTTCGACCGCTCGCGCTACGAGGAGAACAAGCGCGCGGTGCCGGAGAAGGAGATGGGTCCGCTGATCAAGACGATCATGACCCGCTGCATCCACTGCACCCGCTGCATCCGCTTCGCCGCCGAGGTGGCCGGCGTCGAGGAGATCGGCGCGGTCGGCCGCGGCGAGCACATGGAGATCACCACCCTCGAGCAGGCGATCGACAGCGAATTGTCCGGCAACCTGGTGGACATCTGCCCGGTCGGCGCGCTGACCTCGCGGCCCTACGCCTTCTCGGCGCGCCCCTGGGAGCTGCGCAAGACGCCGTCGGTCGACGTCATGGACGCGGTCGGCTCCAACATCCGCGTCGACACCCGCGGGCGCGAGGTGATGCGCGTGCTGCCCCGGCTGCACGAGGACGTCAACGAGGAGTGGATCGACGACAAGACGCGCCACGCCTGCGACGGCCTGCGCCGGCAGCGGCTGGACCGGCCGTTCGTGCGCAACAAGAAGGGCCGCCTGGAGGAGGCGAGCTGGGACGAGGCGTTCACCGCGATCGCCAAGCGCCTGAAGGACAGGAAAGGCGAGCAGATCGCCGCGATCGCCGGCGACCAGTGCGACGCGGAGAGCATGCTCGCGCTCAAGGACTTCATGGGCACGCTGGGCTCGCCCCATCTCGACTGCCGGCAGGACGGCGCGAAGATCGGCGAGGGCGCACGGGCCGGCTATCTGTTCAACACCACGATCGCCGGGATCGAGGAGGCGGACGCCTGCCTCCTGGTCGGCACCAACCCGCGCCGCGAGGCGGCGATGCTCAACGCCCGCCTGCGCAAGCGCTTCCTGCAGGGCGGCTTCAAGGTCGGTGTGGTCGGCGAGCAGATGGACCTGACCTACGAGACCGAGTACCTCGGCGCGGGGCCGGAGACGCTGCAGCAGGTCGCCGACGGCAAGCATCCCTTCGCCGAGACGCTGAAGAACGCCGAGAAGCCGATGATCGTGCTGGGTCAGGGCGCCCTGGCGCGCGCGGACGGCGCGGCCGTGCTGGCGCTCGGTCGCCAGATCGCCGAAAGCTTCGGCATGGTCCAGGACGACTGGAACGGCTTCAACGTGCTGCACACCGCCGCCGGCCGGGTCGCAGGTCTCGACCTTGGGGTTCTGCCGGGCAAGGGCGGCCGCGACGTCGAGGGCATCTTGCAGGGGGCCGAGAAGGGCGAAATCGACACGGTCTACCTGCTGGCCGCCGACGAGTTCGACACCAGCCGGCTGGAGAACGCCTTCGTCATCTACCAGGGCCACCACGGCGACGCCGGGGCGCACGCCGCGGACGTGATCCTGCCGGGTGCGGCCTACACCGAGAAGAACGGCACCTACGTCAACACCGAAGGACGCGTGCAGCTGGGCCGTCTGGCCGCCTTCCCGCCCGGGGAGGCGCGCGACGACTGGTCGATCCTGCGGGCGCTCTCGGAGTACACCGGTCAGGCGCTGCCCTACGACAACCTGGGGCAGGTGAGGCAGAAGCTGATCGAGGCGGCCGATAGCTTCGCCCGGATCGACCAGCTGGCGCCGGCGGCCTGGGGCGCATCGTCGTCGACGACGGTCACGTGCGCCGGGTGATGCCGGGCGATGCGCAGCCGCATTGCGTGCCGGGCCGGCGTGTCGATCCGGCCATGCACCAGCGGCCTGGGGCGCGTTCGGCAAGGCCGGCAAGCTCGAAAGCGAGCCGTTCCGCTCCCCGGTCGCGAACTTCTACATGACCGATCCGATCAGCCGGAACTCCGAAACGATGGCGCGCTGCACGGAAGCGTTCATCCTGCCGAAACGCGAAGCGACGGGCACCCATGGCTGACTTGTGGACAGGCTACCTCTGGCCGGCGATCTACATCGTCCTACAGATCGTCGCCGTGCTGGTGCCGCTGTTGCTGGCGGTCGCCTACACCACCTACGCGGAGCGCCGTGTGATCGGCGGCATGCAGCTCCGCCGCGGACCCAACGTCGTGGGGCCGTTCGGGCTGCTCCAGCCCATTGCCGACGGCATCAAGATGGTGTTCAAGGAAACCATCCTGCCCGCCGGCGCCAACCGCGTGGTCTTCCTGGCGGCGCCCGTGATCACCTTCGTGCTCGCGCTGGTGGCGTGGGCGGTGATTCCCTTCGGCCCCGATACCGTCATCGCCAACATCAACGTCGGCCTGCTGTATCTCTTCGCGATCTCCTCACTGGGGGTC
>CAYRCO010000207.1:0-5882 GCA_964422775.1 uncultured Rhodovibrio sp. | reverse complement strand
GCGGCGAGGTCGGTGACGCGCGAACCGCCTCCTCGCCTCGTCGCAACGGCGGGTTGGCGATGTGCCCGTGCACGCCAACTCATCCTGGCCCTCTCACACAATGGCGCAGAGGGGACCTGCCGAAGCCCCCTAGCGAAACACCCGGAAGCGGCGGCGACCCGCTAGAGCAAAATCGATGGAAGCCGAATCGGCTTGCATCGTGCATTTTGCTCTAACTTCCTGAAGAGCGGGCAAAATTCAGCTTCAACGTGATTCCACGTTTCAGCATCTTGCGCTAAGCCGCCCGTTCTCCCTCGCGGTCCACGATCTCGACGATGTCGGCCATGATCGCGGTCAGGTCGTAGTCCTTGGGGGTGTAGATCGCCGCCACGCCGGCCGCGCGCAGGGTTTCCGCGTCGCTTTCCGGGATGATGCCGCCGACCACGACGGGGACGTCGGAGAGGCCCTGTTCGCGCATCCGGCGCATCACCTCCTGCACCAGTTCGACGTGCGAGCCGGAGAGGATCGACAGGCCGACCACGTGCACGCCTTCCTCCAGCGCGCCGCCGACGATCTGCTTGGGGGTCAGGCGGATGCCCTCGTAGACCACCTCGAAGCCGGCGTCGCGGGCGCGTACGGCGATCTGCTCGGCGCCGTTGGAGTGGCCGTCCAGGCCCGGCTTGCCGACCAGCATCTTGAGCCGCCGGCCCATCCGCTCCGAGACTTCTTCCACCCGCGCCTGCACGTCGGCCAGGCGCTTGGGGCCG
The DNA here is from genome assembly GCA_964422775.1 of uncultured Rhodovibrio sp. Classification (GTDB taxonomy): domain Bacteria; phylum Pseudomonadota; class Alphaproteobacteria; order Kiloniellales; family Rhodovibrionaceae; genus Rhodovibrio. Next base: position 5,136 of record CAYRCO010000207.1, on the reverse strand, counting down.
TGCTCGCCGCGCGGCTGGCCGCCCTGCTTGCCGACCCCGGTGGGCGCGCGGTACTCGCCGTAGATCTCGCGCAGGGCGTCGCCCCATTCGCCGGTGGTGACGCCGGCGTGGGCACAGGCGATCGACGGCTCCATGACGTTGCGCCCCTCGCGCGCGGCCTGCTTGAGTTCGTCGAGCGCCGCCTGCGCCTTGGCGTCGTCGCGCGCCTCGCGCCACTGGTTCAGGCTTTCGATCTGCGCCTGCTCCTCCTTGGGGTCGACCGCGAGGAAGGAGCCGTCGGTGCCGCTGGTAAGCGGGCTCGGCTCGGTCGTGGTGTAGGCGTTGACGCCGACCACCGTCTGCCAGCCGTTTTCGATCGCGGCCACGCGGCGGGCGTTGGATTCGACCAGCCGCTCCTTCATGTAGCCCTGCTCGATCGCGGCGACGGCGCCGCCCATCCGGTCGATCTTGGCGATCTCCGCGCGCGCGGCCTCGCACAGCTCGTCGACCTTGGATTCGATCGCCGGGTTGTTCCGGAAGATGTCGTCGTATTCCAGGAGATCGGTCTCATACGCCATGATCTGCTGCATGCGGATCGACCACTGCTGGTCCCACGGCCGGGGCAGGCCCATCGCCTCGTTCCAGGCGGGCAGCTGCACCGCGCGGGCGCGCGCGTCCTTGGACAGGACGACCGAGAGCATCTCGATCAGGATGCGGTAGACGTTGTTCTCCGGCTGCTGCTCGGTCAGGCCCAGCGAGTTGACCTGCATGCCGTAGCGGAAACGCCGGTACTTCGCCTCCTCGACGCCGTAGGTCTCGCCCGTGATCTCGTCCCACAGGCGCACGAACGCGCGCATCTTGCACATCTCGGTGACAAAGCGCATGCCGGCGTTGACGAAGAACGCCAGCCGGCCGATCACCCGCGGCATGTCGCTTTCGGGCACCTGGCCGGTGTCCTTGACCGCATCGATCACCGCCTTCGCCGTCGACAGCGCGAAGGCGAGCTCCTGCTCCGGCGTCGCGCCCGCCTCCTGCAGGTGGTAGGAGCAGACGTTGGTCGGGTTCCAGCGCGGGATTTCGTCGTAGGTGAAGGCGATCACGTCGGCCGTCAGCTTCATCGACGGCTTGGGCGGGAAGACGTAGGTGCCGCGCGACAGGTACTCCTTCATGATGTCGTTCTGCACCGTGCCGGAGAGCTGGTCGCGCGCGATCCCCTTGCGCTCGGCCGTCGCGACGTACAGCGCCAGCAGCCAGGGCGCGGTCGCGTTGATCGTCATCGAGGTGTTCATCTGATCGAGGGGGATGTCCTCGAACAGCGTTTCCATGTCGCCCAGGTGGCGCACCGGCACGCCGACCTTGCCGACCTCGCCGCGCGCCAGCGGATGGTCGCTGTCGTAGCCGGTCTGGGTCGGCAGGTCGAAAGCGACCGACAGCCCGGTCTGTCCGGCGGCCAGGTTCTTGCGGTAGAGTTCGTTCGACGCCTTGGCGCTGGAGTGGCCGCCGTAGGTGCGGATCATCCACGGCTTGTCGCGCGGGGGCGCCGCGCTGTGGCCCGCGCTGGGGGAGGTGTCCGCCGTCTGGGCGTTTTTTGCGGTGCCGCGCTGCTCGGCCATGTGCGTCTCCTGACCCGCCAAAACCTTACGTGCCGACCATGATCGGCGACATTTTATTTCGTTTCAAGCCGCCGCCGGGTTAAAAAATATGTTCTTGTGCATTGCAAAAGATCGAAACCGTCGCTATGAGTCAAGTCGTACGGGGTTGCCGACCCCCTGAGGGGCGCTCGCGCCGGGCGTGCATGCGTCCGCGCGACGGCGTGGCGGGCAGCTGAAGTGCCCGCGTCCCGAAGGGTGCACCGGCGTCGCGCGCCCGCACTGCCCGGGTGCGAGCGTCGCTTAACCGGAAGGCCCCGGTCTAGAGCGATGGACGGCCGCGACCGCGGCCCGGAATGGACGAGGCACTGCCTGATAGAGGCACCGCCGGAACAGGCACGACCTAGAACAGGCGTTTGAAGGAGCGAGACATGAGCCAGGCGGCCGAAGCCGACGTGGTCAACCTGCGCGGAGGCCAGGAGAAGAAGGATCTCTACGAGGTCGGCGAGATCCCGCCGCTCGGCCACGTGCCGAAGCAGATGTACGCCTGGACCATCCGCAAGGAGCGTCACGGCGAGCCGGACACGGCGATGCAGGAGGAGGTCGTCGACGTCCCCGAGCTGGACAGCCACGACGTGCTGATCCTGGTGATGGCGTCGGGCGTGAACTACAACGCCGTCTGGGCGGCGCTCGGCAAGCCGGTGTCGGTGCTCGACTTCCACAGCCAGGACTACCACATCGCCGGCTCCGACGCCGCGGGCGTGGTCTGGGCCGTCGGCAACAAGGTCAAGCGCTGGAAGGTCGGCGACGAGGTCGTGGTTCACTGCAACCAGGACGACGGCGACGACGAGGAGTGTAACGGCGGCGACCCGCTGAACTCGCCCAGCCAGCGGATCTGGGGCTTCGAGACGCCGGACGGCGGGCTCGCCCAGTTCTCCCGGGTGCAGGACCGCCAGCTGATGAAGCGGCCGCCGCACCTGACCTGGGAAGAGAGCGCCTGCTACACGCTGACCAACGCGACCGCCTACCGGATGCTGTTCGGCCACCGGCCGCACATCCTGCGCCCGGGCCAGAACGTGCTGGTCTGGGGCGCCTCGGGCGGCCTGGGCGCGATGGCGATCCAGATCATCGCCGCCGCCGGCGCCAACGCGGTCGGCGTGGTCTCCGACGAGAGCAAGCGCGACTTCGTCATCCAGCTGGGTGCCCGCGGGGTGATCAACCGCAAGAACTTCGATTGCTGGGGCCGGCTGCCCGACGTGGGCACCGAGGAGCACAGCACCTGGATGAAGGAGACCAAGAAGTTCGGCAAGGCGATCTGGGACATCACCGGCAAGGGCAACGATGTCGACATCGTCTTCGAGCACCCGGGCGAGGCGACCTTCCCGGTGTCGACCTTCGTGGTGAAGCGCGGCGGCATGGTCGTGTTCTGCGCCGGCACCACCGGCTACAACATCACCTTCGACGCCCGCTTCGTCTGGAACCGGCAGAAGCGCATCCAGGGCAGCCACTTCGCCAACCTGCTGCAGGCGAGCCAGGCCAACCAGCTGGTCTACGACCGGCAGGTCGACCCCTGCATGTCGGAGGTCTTCTCCTGGGCCGACATCCCGCGCGCCCACACCAAGATGCTCAGGAACGAGCACAAGCCGGGCAACATGGCGGTGCTGGTCTCCGCCAAACGCCCGGGCCTGCGCACGCTCGAGGACGCGGTCGAGGAGTAGCCGCGCTGCGATCCGGCCCGCCCCAAGCGCCGATCCGGGGTTACGGATCCGCGCGGCTGGGCGGGCCGCCGGCGCGCCTTACGTTTCTGGAAGCGCTGCGGGATAACCGGAGCGCGCAGGCGACGGGCGACCTGGATCACCACGCTTAAGGACGAAAACGCCATGAGCCAAGCCGCCGAAGTTGAGCGCCAGGACGACCAAACCCTGGAGATCGGCGACCTGCTGGAGACCTGCCGCAGCGCGCTTAAGGCCGCGCAGACGCTGGAGCAGGAGGCGGAGGCCGCGGTCGCGCGCCTGATCGCCCCCGAGGGCAAGGTCGAGGGCAAGGCCGTGATGCGCGAGCAGTTCGCCGCGCACGGCTACGCCTGGTTCGCGACCTACGTCGCCACGCTGAAGGAGACGCTGGCCTGGGCCGAGAAACTGCAGGAGCGCGGCCAGCTGCGCGAGCAGGAGCGGCTGATCCTGCAGATCGGCTTCGGCGAGTACCTGGCCCAGCTCACCGGCGGCATCACCATGAGCCAGGGCGAGCTGGTCCGGCCCGAGGACATGGACGTGCCGGCCCAGGCGATCGACGCGTTCGCCGGAACCGAGGCGGTGCGCACCCTGGTACGCGGCGGCAACACCAACGCCGCGCGGATGCGCCTGTGCGACCTGATGGTGGAGCGCTTCGACCAGCGCGACTTCGGCGAGGCCGGCTACGACGACGACACCATGGAGATGGTGCGCGACCAGTTCCGCAAGGTCGCGGACAGCCACGCCTGGGACGCGCACGAGTGGCACCTGAAGGACGACCTGATCCCGATGCAGGTCGTCGACCAGCTGGCCGAGCTCGGCGTGTTCGGCCTGACGATCCCGGAGGAGTTCGGCGGGCTTGGCATGGGCAAGACCGCGATGTGCGTCGTGACCGAGGAGCTCAGCCGCGGCTACATCGGCCTGGGCTCGCTCGGCACCCGCTCCGAGATCGCCGCCGAGCTGATCCGCCTGGGCGGCACACAGGCGCAGAAGGAACACTACCTGCCCAAGATCGCCAGCGGCGAGATCCTGCCCACGGCCGTCTTTTCCGAGCCCAACGTCGGCTCCGACCTGGGATCGCTGAAGACCCGCGCGGTGCGTGAGGGCGACAGCTACAAGGTGATCGGCAACAAGACCTGGATCACCCACGGCGCACGCTCCGATCTGATGACCCTGCTCGCGCGCACCGACCCGAACGAGCAAGGCTGGCGCGGGCTGTCGATGTTCCTCGCGGAAAAGCCGCGCGGCGACGACGACACCCCCTTCCCGGCGCAAGGCATGACCGGCGGCGAGATCGAGGTGCTGGGCTACCGCGGGATGAAGGAGTACGAGATCTCCTTCGACGAGTTCGAAGTGCCGGCCAGCCAGCTCCTGGGCGGCGTCGAGGGCACCGGCTTCAAGCAGCTGATGGCGACCTTCGAGAGCGCGCGCATCCAGACCGCCGCGCGCGCGGTCGGCGTGGCGCAGAACGCGCTCGAGCTCGCCACCGGCTACGCCATCGACCGGGAGCAGTTCGGCCGGTCGATCGTCAAGTTCCCGCGGGTGGGCGGCAAGCTCGCCTTCACGGCGGTGGAAACGATGATGGCCCGGCAGCTGACGCTCGGTGCTGCGCGCGAGAAGGACGAGGACCGCCGCTGCGACATCGAGGCCGGCATGGCCAAGCTGCTCGCCGCCCGGGTCGCCTGGTCGGCGGCGGACAACGGCGTGCAGGTCCACGGCGGCAACGGCTACGCGCTGGAGTACCCGATCTCCCGCGTGCTGTGCGACGCGCGCATCCTCAACGTCTTCGAGGGCGCGGCCGAGATCCAGGCCCAGGTGATCGCCCGCGGCCTGATCGC
>CAYRCO010000206.1:0-5934 GCA_964422775.1 uncultured Rhodovibrio sp. | reverse complement strand
GCGCGCCCGGCGCCGGGGCAGGGCCGGTCGCGGCGGCGGCCTGGACCGCGCTGGTGCCGGGCAGCGGCAGCGGCTGCTTGCGCCCCTCCGCGACGTCGATCACGTCCTGCTTGGTGACCCGACCGTCCTTGCCGCTGCCGGGCACACGGCTGGGATCGACGCCGTACTGCTCCACCGCTGTGCGCACCGAGGGCGCCAGATCCTCCGCGCGGACGCTGCCCGCGCCGGTGCCGAGGAAGCGCAGCAGGTCCTCGCGCGTCACTCGCCCGTCGGTGCGCGGGGCCCGTTTGGGGTCCAGCGTCGCTTCCGCCGCCTGAGCGCTGGCGGGCTCCGCCTGCGCCGCCGCCGGTTCGCTGGCCGCCGGTGCCTCAGACGCCGCCGGCTGGCTGGACGCGGCGGCTGCCGCCGGGGCGGCTTGCGCGGGGGCCGATTGGGCCTGGCCGGCGCTCGCCGGGGCGCCGCCCTTGGTCATCCGGCCCAGCACGGCGCCCGCCTGCACCGTCTCGCCCTGCGCCACCGCCTGCTCGCTCAGCACGCCGTCGGCCGGGGCGTTGACCTCGAGCGTTACCTTGTCGGTCTCGAGCTCGGCGACCGCCTCGTCCGCCTTCACGGGATCGCCGGGGTTCTTCAGCCAGCTGGCGACGGTCGCCTCGCTGACCGATTCGCCCAGGGTCGGCACCGGGATGTCGACGCGCTCGCCACTGCCGGAGGCGGGCGGCTGGCCGCCGCCGCCCGACGCCGCGGCCGGCTGCTCGGCCGCCGCGGTCTGTACCGGCGGGGTCTCCTGCGGCGCGGTCTCCTGCGGCGCGGTCTCCTGCGCTGGGGCCGGCTGGGCGGGTTCGGCGGGCTTGCTGGGCGCCTCGGCGGCCTGGCCCTCGGCGATCCGGCCCAGCACCGCGCCGACCTCGACCGTCTCGCCGGTCGGCACCAGCACTTCGCTGATCGTGCCGGCAGTGGGTGCGTTGACCTCGAGGGTCACCTTGTCGGTTTCCAGCTCGACGATCGCCTCGTCGGCGCTCACCGGGTCGCCCTGGTTCTTCAGCCAGTTCGCGACGGTCGCCTCGCTTACCGATTCGCCCAGGCTCGGAACCGTGATGTCGGTCGCCATGTCCGTCCCCGTTTCGCCGCCGCACCCGGTTGCCGCCGGGTGGCGCGGTCTTGATCGCGTCACTTTCCGTTTATGTCGGTCGGACGAGAAACGGGCGGAAAAGGCGGCACCCCTTCCGCCCGTCGCGTCCTACTCGGGCTTCTTGCTCGACCGTGCGCTCTGCTTGGCGCCGGTCTTGCCGCCGCCCTGCTTGGCCGTGCTTTGCTTGCCGCTTGCCGGCTTCGCCGCGCTCTGCTTGCCGGCCGGGGCCTTCTTGGCGCTTTGCTTTTCCGCCGAACCGCTGGTGGCCGCGGCGGCCTTCTGCGGGCCGGCGCCGTTGCCGCCGGCGCGCTCGCGCTCCTGGATGCGCCGGCTCTCGATCCGGCCGACCCGGCGCTTGCCGACGGTCAGCGCATCGTCCACCAGCGCCGCCTGCTCCCGGCGGTGCCGCTCGGCGATGCCGGTGGCGGGCGAGGCGGCCGCGTGACGCCCGGTGTAGCGCGGGCGCGGGTTCTCGAAGCCGAGCTCCTCGGCGACCTCTTCGATGAACTGCTCGACGTGGAACCAGTAGCCCATATTGCGCGGCTCTTCCTGGCACCACACCAGATCGCAGTGCTTGTAGGGCTCCATCTCCGCGCGCAGGGCATCCTCCGGCACCGGGTAGAGCTGCTCCATGCGCAGGATGTGCACGTCTGTGATGCCGCGGCGCTCGCGCTCCTCGATCAGGTCGTAGTACACCTTGCCCGTGCACAGCACCAGCTGGCGCGCTTCCGACGGCTTGGACGGCAGGTTGTCCTCGTACAGCACGCGGTGGAACGAGCTGCCCGGCCCGAAATGCTTCAGGTCGGAGACGCAGCGCTTGTGGCGCAGCAGCGACTTCGGCGTCATCACCACGAGCGGCTTGCGGAAGTCGCGGTGCAGCTGGCGGCGAAGGGCGTGGTAGAAGTTCGCCGGGGTCGAGCAGTTGACCACCTGGATGTTGTCTTCCGCGCACAGCTGCAGGAAGCGCTCGGGCCGGGCGCTGGAGTGCTCCGGGCCCTGGCCCTCGTAGCCGTGCGGGAGCAGCAGCACCAGGCCCGACATGCGCAGCCACTTCGCCTCGCCGGAGGCGATGAACTGGTCGATGATCACCTGCGCGCCGTTGACGAAGTCGCCGAACTGCGCCTCCCACAGCGTGAGCGCCCGCGGCTCGGCGAGCGAGTAGCCGTACTCGAAGCCGACCACCGCGGCTTCCGACAGCGGGCTGTCGATCACCTCGAACGGCGCCTGGTCGGCGCGCAGGTTGTTTAGCGGAACGTACTTGTCCTCGCTGTCCTGATCGATCAGCACGGCGTGGCGCTGGGAGAAGGTGCCGCGGCCGCTGTCCTGGCCGCTGAGGCGCACCGGATGGCCCTCGACCAGCAGCGTGCCGAAGGCGAGCGCTTCCGCGGTCGCCCAGTCGACCGGCTGCTGGCCCTCGATCATCTTGTGCCGGGCTTCCAGCACGCGGTTGATCTTGCGGTGCACCTTGAAACCATCGGGCACGCGGCTCAGGCCGGCGCCGACCTCCTGCAGGCGGTCCAGCGGCACGTCGGTGTCGCCGCGCCGGGCGCCGTAGTCCTGCGGCACGTGCAGGCCGGACCAGACGCCCTCCAGCCAGTCCGCCTTGTTCGGCCGATAGTTGTCGGCGTTGTCGAACTCGTTCTGGAGCGTGTCGTACCAGTGGTTGACGTAGCCGTCGGCCTCCTCCTGGCTTATCAGCCGGTCGCGCACCAGCCGCTCGGCGTACATCTTGCGCACCCGCGGGTGCGACTTGATCGCCGCGTACATCATCGGCTGGGTGAACGACGGCTCGTCGCCCTCGTTGTGCCCGTACCGCCGGTAGCAGAACATGTCGATCACGACGTCCTTTTTGAACGTCTGACGGAACTCCGTGGCGATCCGGGCGACGTGGACCACGGCTTCAGGGTCGTCGCCGTTGACGTGGAAGATCGGCGCCTGCACCGACTTGCCGACCTCGGTGCAGTATGGGCCGGAGCGGGCGTTCACCGGATTGGTGGTGAAGCCGATCTGGTTGTTGACGATGAAGTGGATCGTACCGCCGATCCGGTAGCCCTTGAGCTCGGACAGGTCGAGCGTCTCCGGCACCAGGCCTTGGCCGGCGAACGCGGCGTCGCCGTGCAGCAGCAGGCAGGCCACCTCGTTGCGCTCGGTGTCGCCGCGCTGCGCCTGCTTGGCGCGCACCTTGCCGACGCACACCGGGTTCACCGCCTCCAGGTGCGAGGGGTTCGCGGTCAGCGACAGGTGCACCATGTTGCCGTCGAACTCGCGGTCCGAGGAGGTGCCCAGGTGGTACTTCACGTCGCCGGACCCGCCGATGTCCTCCGGGTGGCTGGCGCCGCCGGAGAACTCGTGGAAGATCGCGCGGTAGGGCTTGCCCATGAAGTTGGCCAGCACGTTCAGCCGGCCGCGGTGGGGCATGCCGAGCACGACCTCCTTCAGGCCCATCTGGCCGCCGCGCTTCAGGATCTGCTCCAGGGCGGGAATCATCGATTCGCCGCCGTCGATGCCGAAGCGCTTGGTGCCCGTGTACTTTTTGTCCAGGAACAGCTCGAACGTCTCGGCCGCCGTCAGGCGCTCCAGGATCGCCTTGCGGCCGCGTTCGGTGAACTCCGTGCGGTTGGCGATGTTCTCGATGCGCTCCTGGATCCAGGCCTTCTGGTCGGGCTCCTGGATGTGCATGAACTCGACGCCGATCTTGTCGCAGTAGGTTGCGCGCAGGCGTTCCAGGATCTGGCGCAGCGTCGCGGTCTCGAAGCCGAGCACGTAGTTGACGAAGATCGGCCGGTCTATGTCGGCGTCGGTGAAGCCGTAGGACTTGGGATCGAGCTCGGGGTGCGGCTCGCGCGGCTTCAGATTCAGCGGGTCGAGATCGGCTTCCAGGTGGCCGCGCACGCGATAGGCGCGGATCATCATCAGCGCGCGGATCGAATCCAGCGTCGCCGCGCGGATGTGCTCGGGCGTGATCTCGCCGGCCTGGCCGCCCTGCGGCGCGCCGACCGAGCGGGCGACCTCGCCCATCGCCTGGCCGCTCGCCTTGGGATCGCCCGACGGCGCGCCGCCCTGACGGCCCAGGCTTTCCAGGATCTCGCGCGCCTCGGAGTCGAGCTGGTCGAAGAACTCCCGCCAGGCCGGATCGATCGCGTCGGGATCCTGCTGGTAGCGGGTGTAGAGGCTGGCGACCGCGGCCGCCTTGTCACCGTCGAGGGCGTTGGTCTGCTGGGTATTTGCCGTCATGGCCTCGGTCGTCTTTCACAGTTGCGCCGGCGTCGGGCGGCGCTCGGCCGCACTCCGGCAAATCGGGGGCCCCACGGCTGGCGGTGCCGCCACGGGTCTGTTCGGCGTGCCACGTTACACGAAACACACCGCCTGCCGCCAAGAGCGCGGGCAGATCGGCGCCGGCGCGCCTTGAACGGCGATCGTCTGTGGGCGCGGGCGCGGCCGGAGCCGCCAGCTCTGCCGGGCGACGGCCGCCCACGTCCCGCCCGATGTCCCCCCGAACCCCGCGGCGGGCCGCGCCGCGACGCGGGCGCCACCCCAAGGGGCTGGTGACCGCGGTGCCGGCTGGCTAGCCGTTCAGCGCCTTGACCATGGTCGAGCCGATCGAGGCGGGCGAGTCGGCGACGTGGATGCCGGCCTCCCGCATCGCCGCGATCTTGTCCTCGGCACCGCCCTTGCCGCCGGAGATGATCGCCCCGGCGTGGCCCATCCGGCGGCCCGGAGGCGCGGTCAGGCCGGCGATGAAGCCCACGGTCGGCTTCTTCACGGACGATTGCTTCAGGAACTCGGCGGCCTCCTCCTCGGCGGTGCCGCCGATCTCGCCGATCATGACGATGCCTTGCGTCTCGTCGTCCTGCAGGAACATGTCGATGCAGTCGACGAAGTTGGTGCCGTTGACCGGGTCGCCGCCGATGCCGATGCAGGTCGACTGGCCCAGGCCCGCGGCGGTGGTCTGCGACACCGCCTCGTAGGTCAGGGTGCCCGAGCGGGAGACGATGCCGATCTTGCCGCGGGTGTGGATGTGACCCGGCATGATGCCGATCTTGCAGGCGTCCGGCGTGATCACGCCCGGGCAGTTCGGGCCGATTAGGCGGGTGTTGGAATTGGCCAGGGCGCGCTTCACCTTGACCATGTCCATCACCGGAATGCCCTCGGTGATGCAGACCGCAAGCTCGATCCCGGCGTCGATCGCCTCCAGGATCGCGTCGCCCGCGAACGGCGGCGGGACGAAGATCACGCTCGCGGTGGCGCCGGTCTCCCGCTTGGCGTCGGCGACCGTGTTGAACACCGGCAGGTCCAGATGCGTCTGGCCGCCCTTGCCGGGCGAGACGCCGCCCACCATGCGGGTGCCGTAGGCGATCGCCTGCTCGCTGTGGAAGGTTCCCTGGGAGCCCGTGAAGCCCTGGCAAATGACTTTGGTCGAGCTGTCCACCAGTACGGCCATGGTTCAGGCTCCCTCCTTGGCGGCATTGACGGCCTTGTGGGCCCCGTCGGCCAGGTCCTCGGCGGTGAGGATGGGCAGGCCGGACTCCGCCAATATTTTCTTGCCCAGTTCGACGTTCGTGCCCTCCAGGCGCACGACCAGGGGCACGTTCAGCGACACTTCCTTGGCCGCTGCGACGACGCCCTCGGCGATGACGTCGCAGCGCATGATGCCGCCGAAGATGTTCACCAGGATCGCCTCGACATTGGCGTCGGACAGGATGAGCTTGAACGCCGCCGCAACCTTTTCCTTGTTGGCGCCGCCGCCGACGTCCAGGAAATTGGCCGGCTCGCCGCCATAGACCTTGATGATGTCCATGGTCGCC
>CAYRCO010000205.1:0-5951 GCA_964422775.1 uncultured Rhodovibrio sp. | reverse complement strand
TCTCCCGGCTCACCTCCTCGGCGATGAAGGAGAACAGGTTCACCACCTTCTGCGGCGTGCCGGTGAACTTCTCGCGCAGCTTGGGGTCCTGCGTGCACACGCCAACCGGACAGGTGTTGGAGTGGCACTGCCGGACCATGATGCAGCCCACACTGACCAAGGAGGCGGTGCCGACACCGAACTCCTCCGCGCCCAGGATCGCGGCGGCGACGATGTCCCGACCGGTCTTGAGGCCGCCGTCGGTGCGCAGCTTAACCCGGTGGCGCAGCCGGTTCAGGGTCAGCACCTGATGCACCTCCGACAGCCCCATCTCCCAGGGGATGCCGGCGTACTTGATCGAGGTCAGCGGGCTCGCCCCCGTGCCGCCGGAGTGACCGGCGATCAGGATCACGTCCGCTTTGGCCTTGGCGACGCCCGCGGCGATCGTGCCGATCCCGGAACGCGCGACCAGCTTGACGCAGACCTCCGCATCCGGGTTGATCTGCTTCAGGTCGTAGATCAGCTGCGCCAGATCCTCGATCGAGTAGATGTCGTGGTGCGGCGGCGGGCTGATCAGCGGCACGCCCGGGGTGGCGTGGCGCAGCTTGGCGATGATGTCGGTCACCTTGAAGCCGGGCAGCTGGCCGCCCTCGCCGGGCTTGGCGCCCTGGGCGACCTTGATCTCGATCTCCCGGCAGTTGTTCAGGTATTCCGCCGTCACGCCGAACCGGCCGGAGGCGACCTGCTTGATCGCGGAGTTCGGGTTGTTGCCCTTGTCGTCCGGCTTGAAGTGCGCCGGATCCTCGCCGCCCTCGCCGCTGTCGGACTTGGCGCCGATCGAGTTCATCGCGATGTTGAGGGTCTTGTGCGCCTCCGGGCTCATCGCGCCCAGCGACATGCCGGGGGTGACGAAGCGCTTGCGGATCGCGGTGATCGACTCGACCTCCTCGACCGACACCGGGCTGACGTTCTTGGTGTTGAAGTCGAGCAGGTCGCGCAGCGTGGTCGGCGGCAGATTGCGTACGCCCTCGGAGAACTTCTTGAAGGTCGAGTAGCTGTCGCTGGCCACCGCCGACTGCATCACGTGGATCAGCTGGCCGTCCCAGGAGTGGCGCTCGCCGCGCCGGCGATACTTGTAGAAGCCGCCCACCGGGAGCGCGATGAAGTCCTCCGACCAGGCGCGGGCGTGCAGTTCCAGCACCTTCTTCTGGATGCCGACCAGACCGATGCCCGAGATCCGCGAGGGCATGCCGGGGAAGAACTCGTCGACCAGCGTGCGCGACAGGCCGACCGCCTCGAAGTTGTAGGCGCCGCGGTAGGAGGCCAGCACCGAGATGCCCATCTTGGACATGATCTTGAGCAGACCCTCGTCGACCGCCTTCTTGAAGCGCTGCAGGCAGTCCTCGAGGCTGATCTCCGGGAACAGCCCGCGGGCATGCCGGTCGGCGATCGATTCCTGCGCCAGATAGGCGTTGACGGTGGTCGCGCCGACGCCGATCAGGACGGCGAAGTAGTGCACGTCCAGACATTCGCCCGAGCGCACGTTGAGCGAGGTGAAGGTACGCAGCTTCTGGCGCATCAGGTAGGTGTGCACGCCGCCGGTCGCCAGGATCATCGGCAGCGGCGCCTTGTCCGGGCCGAGCGCCTTGTCGGACAGGACGAGGTGTTCGCAGCCGCCGCGCACCGCCTCCTCGGCGTCCTGCTGTACGCGCAACAGGGCGGCGTGCATCGCCGCCTCGCCGCCGCTGGGATCGAAGGTGCAGTCGACTTCCGCCACCGTCTCGCCCATGTAGGCGCGCATGGATTCGAATTCGGCGTTGGTCAGCACCGGGCTGTCGAGCTGCAGCAGCCGGCACTGGCTGGCGTCCTCGTCCAGGATGTTGCCGAGGTTGCCGAGCCGGGTCTTCAGCGTCATCACCATCTTCTCGCGCAGCGAGTCGATCGGCGGATTGGTGACCTGGCTGAAGTTCTGCCGGAAGAAGTGGTGCAGCGGCCGGTAGCGGTCGGACAGCACGGCCAAGGGCGTGTCGTCGCCCATCGAGCCGATGCCCTCCTTCGACTCCTCGACCATCGGGTGGAGGACCATCTCCATGTCCTCCATCGTCTGGCCGAAGGCGAGCTGGCGCCGGCGCAGGCCCTGCTTGTCGTATTCCGCGTGCTCGCCGTGCTCCGGTCGGACGATGTCGTCGATCTTGGTGATCTGCTGCACCCACTCGCCGTAGAGCTGCTGGCTGGCCAGCATGCGCTTGAGCTCGCCGTCGTGGTAGAGCGCGCCGTCCTCAAGGTCGACGCCGATCATCTGGCCGGGGCCGATCTTGCCCTTCTCGACGATGTGCTGCTCGTCCAGGCGCACCATGCCGGTCTCTGAGCCGACGAACAGCAGGCCGTCGTCGGTCACGGTGTAGCGCAGCGGGCGTAGGCCGTTGCGGTCCATGCCGCCCAACACCCAGCGCCCGCCGAAGGCGCAGATCGCCGCCGGACCGTCCCACGGCTCCATCACCGAGTTGCAGTAGCGGTAGAGGTTCTTCAGGTCCTCCGGCATCGACCGGTCGGCGGAGAACGACTCCGGGATCAGCAGGCTCTTCGCCATGGGCACGCTGCGCCCGGCGCGCACCAGGAGCTCGAAGGTCGCGTCGAGCGCGGCGGAGTCCGACGAGCCCGCCTGGACCACCGGCTTGACGTCCTCGATCCGGTCGCCGAAGCGCGGATGGTCCAGCCGGCACTCGTGCGCCTTCATCCAGTTCACGTTACCGCGCAGCGTGTTGATCTCCCCGTTGTGGGCGAGCACGCGGAACGGCTGCGCGAGCGGCCAGGTCGGGAAGGTGTTGGTCGAATAGCGCTGGTGGAAGATCGCAAAGGAGGAGACGAAGCGCTTGTCCTCCAGGTCCGGATAGAACGAGGTCAGCTGCTCCGCCAGGAACATGCCCTTGTAGATGATCGACCGGCAGGACAGGGAGCAGCAGTAGAAGTCCTTGATCGACTCCTCCGCGACCGCCTTCTCGATCCGCCGGCGGATGACGTAGAGGTCCAGGTCGAAGTCGCTCGCCGAGCGCCCGCGCGCGTTGGAGATCATGATCTGCTCGATCTCCGGGCGGGTGGCGTTGGCCTTCTCGCCGATCACCCCGGTGTTCACCGGCACTTGGCGCCAGCCGTAGATCGTGTAGCCGTACTTCAGGATCTCACGCTCGACGATTACCCGGCAGCGCTCCTGCGCGTCGAGGTCGGTGCGCGGCAGGAACATCATGCCCACGGCCACGCGTTCCGGGCCCGGCTTGTGGCCGGCGGCGGCGATGTGCTCGTGAAAGAAGTCCTGCGGGATCTCGACGTGGATGCCGGCGCCGTCGCCGGTCTTGCCGTCGGCGTCGATCGCGCCGCGGTGCCAGACCGCCTTCAGGGCGTCGATCCCGGCCTGCACGACGTCACGCCGCGCACTGCCGTCGACCGAGGCGATCAGCCCGACGCCGCAGGCGTCGTGCTCATCCGACGGGTCGTAAAGACCGGTCTCGCTCAGCCGCCGGGCGTTGTCTTCCCACGCACGGATCGCGGCATCCTGGCCCTGGCCCCAAACGCTGGTCATGGCGTCTTCCTCTTCTCTCGGTTCTGCGCGCGCGCCCGCTTCAGGCGCGCGTCCTACGCCGCGAGGGCGTCGTCGAAATTCACCGTCGGCGCGCTCTCGAACAGCGCCGGCATTTCCAGGAAGCCCGGCTGACCGGACACCCGCTCCATCCACGCCAGCACCGCCGGCACGTCGTTCAGGTCGAACCCGCCGTCACCGGCCAGATGCGCGTAGGCGTAGAGCGCCATGTCGGCGACCGTGAAGCGCCGGCCGGCCAGGAACTGCCGGGTTTCCAGCGCCTGATCGAGCACCTTCAGCGCATGCGCGCCGTTCGCCATCTTGGCCCGCAGCCCCTCCTCTTGGCCCTCCGGCACGCCGGTGAAGTGGCGCCAGACCCGGGCGACGGCGATGTTGGGCTCGAAGCTGTACTGCTCGAAGAACAGCCATTCGAGCATCTCGTCCTCGTCGTCGGGATCGTCCGGGCGGTAGGGCGTACCGCGGGCGAGCGACAGCAGCAGGGCATTGGATTCCCCCATGCCACGGCCGTCGGGGAACTGCAGGAACGGCACCCGCCCGTCCGGATTGAGGGCGCGGAAACGCGGATCCTGGGTGTGCCCCTCGACCACGCTGGTGCGCACCACCTGCAGATCGCGACCGGTCAGATGCAGGATCAGCGCCACCTTGTAGCAGTTGCCCGAGGTCGGGTCCGCGAACAGGCGATAGGTCACTGGTCGTGCTCCGGATACTCGTCCTCGCGCGGGAAGTCCGACGCGAAAATCTGCTCGCCCGTGAACGGACAGACCTCCGGAAACTTGTCACGCTTCAAACCGGTTTCCAGGACAGCGCTCTTCACCGCCTTGGAATAGCTCGACGCGATCAGTTGCTGGATCACGTCCTCGCGCGCCAAGCTCGGACTGTCGTCGAGGATCAAGTCGATCTTGTCCCGCGCATCATTCAAGCTCGTGAGCCAACTCCGTGAACGCTTGTCGGGCTGGTACGTCCACTTCAACAGGTGCTCCAGCACGCGCTTGATCTGGCTCTCGAGCGCCCGCCGGTCGCTCGCACCCAAGCTCCAAAGCTCCTCTGCGATGTTGTCGAGGTCCAGGCGGTCGGTTTCGCCTTCGCGCGCGGCCCGCGCCTGGTCCAGGCACCACTGATTGAAGTCGTGCTCGTACCGGCCGTGGAGAGAGACCGTGTCGCCGGCTTTGCCGAGCGCATCCAGGATCATCGTGTCGCCGAACAGCACATGCAGCTGCCGGAACTGCCCCTGTTCGCCATCCGCCAGGCCAGCCGCCCGGATCCGCTGCGCCACATCGCCGGGGTCGACGAAGATATCCGCGCTGGAATTCAGATAGATCAGCAGATCGACGCTCTGGCATTCGGCGTAATCGCCGGCACGCAGTTTCCCGGCCTTGCGAGCGTAAGCCTGTTGGATTTCCGCCACGGCTTGCCGCTCCGGCTCATCGCCAGTGCGCCCATCGCCGGGATCGAGGACGTAGACCTCCTTGCCCTGCTCGGTCGCGTCACGGTCGGCGGCGCTCAGGTCACGCTGATAGGTCCGCGACGTCGCTTCCGTGACCTCAATCCCCACACGATCGCCGTCCCCCGTATCCAGCAACGCGTCCGGCAACTTACGACCCGCGGCCGGGTCGCTCACGCAGAGGGTTGCCGGCAAACGCAGACGATCACTCGCAATCAGCGCGATCAGGAGACGGCGCAGACACCAATCCTCACCCTCGCGGCCCCGGGCGCGCATACGGCTCAGGCCGGTCAGACGGTCGAAGCGCGGCCCGACATCGCGGCCGAACTCCCCAAGCTCCTCATCGAGCCGCTCGGTGCCGGTCAGATCGACGACCGCGCGATACGCGCTCTGTTCTCGCGGCAGCGCCATGGCGCGCTCCTTACTCCGCCGCCACCGCCTCGGCCGGGCGGGCGCTCGCGCCCTTCTCGCCGGTCTGGCGCTTGATGTAGCCGTCGATCTGCTCGGCGGCGTCGCGGCCGTCGCGGATCGCCCAGACCACCAGGCTGGCGCCGCGGGCGATGTCGCCGGCGGCGAACACGCCGTCCATGCTGGTCATCAGGGTGCGGAAGTCGACCTTCACGGTGCCCCAGCGCGTGGTTTCCAGCTCCTGGCAGTCGAACATCGTCGGCAGATCCTCCGCGTCGAAGCCGAGCGCCTTGATCACCATGTCAGCGTCCAGGTCGTAGTCGCTGCCTTCGACGATCTGCGGGGCCTGCCGGCCGCTGGCGTCGGGCACGCCCAGGTGGACGCGCTGGGCGCGCACCTTGGTGACATGGTCGTCGCCCAGGAACGCCTTGGGCGCGGCGAGCCAGACGAATTCCACGCCCTCCTCCTCGGCGTTGGCGACCTCGCGCTGGGAACCCGGCATGTTCTGGCGGTTGCGCCGATAAAGGC
>CAYRCO010000204.1:1735-5957 GCA_964422775.1 uncultured Rhodovibrio sp. | reverse complement strand
TGGGCATGAAGCCCCATTTGATCCCCGCCGGGAAGCCGGCCCCGCCGCGCCCGCTCGCGCCCTCGCGCGCGCCAGAGGCGGAGCCGCCGGTGCGCTCGCCGCTGTCGGGCGACGGCGGCGCGGCCTACCAGCGCGGCCGGCTGATCCACCGCCTGCTGCAGACCTTGCCGGATTTGCCCGCTGGCGAACGCCGGGACGCCGGCCGGCGCTACCTGGACAGCCCGAGCCATCAGCTGGCCGCCGCGGACGCCGAGGCGATTCTGGCGGAGACGCTCGCCATCGTGGAGGCGCCGGAGTTCCAGCACCTGTTCGGCCCCGCGAGCCGTCCGGAGGTGCCGGTGGTCGGGCTGCTCGACCGCGGATTGGGGCCGGAGGCGGCGAGCGGGCAGATCGACCGCCTGGCGGTAACGGAGGAGGCCGTCGTGATCGTCGACTACAAGACCAACCGGCCGCCGCCGGAGACGCCCGAGCAGGTGCCACAGGTCTATCGCGCGCAGCTGGCCACCTACCGCCGGCTGGTGCAGCGGATCTGGCCGGACCGCCGGGTGGAGACCTGGCTCTTGTGGACCGACGGGCCGCGGCTGATGCAGATCACCGATGCGTAAGGCGAGATGCTGGAAGGGCAACCCGCCTCGCAGCTGAATCTAGCCCGCGGGTCAGGACGTTAGAGCGCCTTTCGGCCTGCAGCCCGTGTTCCGCCTGCAAGCATGCGGCGCCAGACCGGTCGCCGGACCAGCTTGACCGAACGCACGGCGTTTCTTACCTACGTCTTCGGGACGCGCCGCGCGAGGATGCCCGTAGGCAAAAAACCGCGCGCGGCGCACACAAGACACGCCAAGGGGAAGATCTCCATGAGCATGACTCAGACCAGTGACGGCAGCTTCGATCAGGACGTTCTCAAGGCCAGCAAGCCGGTGCTTGTCGACTTCTGGGCCGAGTGGTGCGGTCCCTGCAAGACGATCGCGCCGGCCCTGGAAGAGGTCGCGAGCGAGCTCGACGGCCAACTGGACGTCGCCAAGCTGAACATCGACGACAACCCGGGCACCCCGCAGAAGTACGGCGTGCGCGGCATCCCGACCCTGATGCTGTTCAAGGACGGCCAGGTCGCGGCGACCAAGGTCGGCGCGGTTTCCAAGAACGAGCTGAAAAGCTGGGTCGAGCAGTCGATCTAAGCAGCCGTCGGCCTCTCACGGCTGACCCGACAAGCGCCCCGCGGGCACACGGCTCGCGGGG
This sequence comes from uncultured Rhodovibrio sp., assembly GCA_964422775.1. Classification (GTDB taxonomy): domain Bacteria; phylum Pseudomonadota; class Alphaproteobacteria; order Kiloniellales; family Rhodovibrionaceae; genus Rhodovibrio. Next base: position 4,724 of record CAYRCO010000204.1, on the reverse strand, counting down.
CGTTTTCGTGTGTCGCTGCTTCTCGGTGGTCAGCTGCTTACAAGCAAGGCTTCGTAATCCTGACCGCCGTAGAATACTCGCAGAACCCGGACGACGTGCCGTTCCCGATCGATGTCGTAGGCGATGACGGTTCGCCGACGAAAAAACAACAACCGCAGACCTTCGCGTAAGTCGTCCCGCGGTACGCCTCGTTGGGGAATGTGCCTTAAGCCACCGACGGCGGCACGGATTGCGTCGACTGTGCGGTCTGCGAGGGCCCGGTCGCCGGTTGCGTTTTCGATGTACGCGTTGATGGCGACATAGTCACTGAATACCGATTCCGCCTCGACCACCGTAAAGACGGTTAGGGTCACGCCGCGTCGTCACCGTCGCGCTGCGATCGCCAGGCGTTGAGGCGCGCCGTCGTCTCGTCGAACGCCTGACTCGGCTCCTGTGCCCGGCGTTCCAAGTCCTCAGCAATCTTTTCGCGCCGCGCGGACAGGTCCGCTTCGCGTTGCTGCAACAGGTTCAAGCTTTCTTGCAAGACGCGCTCAGGGGACTGGTAGCGCCCGGATTTGACCAGCCGGTTCACGAACGCGACTTGGTCGCTTGTGAGGCTGATTTTGCGCTGTTCGGCCATTGCGGTCACCTGAATAGCTCAGTTGCGAGTATGCCGCGTGCTGCAGCATGTGGGCAAGGAGCCATGGCCTAGTTACAGAGACTGCGCCGCATCCGCCAGCGCCTGAAGCGGACGCCGGCGTATTCCGGGTTTTCCTCCGCCTCGACCGTGAAGCCATGGCGCGCGGCGACGCGGGCGGAGAAGAAGCTGGCGTCGATCGTCGCTTCGGCGGCGCCGTTCCGGCGGGCGTGGTCGAGCAGTTGGACCAGCAGCTGGCCGCCGTGGCCCTGGCGTGCGAAATCCCCGTGGACATAGAGCAGGCCGACGTGCCCCCCGCAATCGATCTGGCCGACCGCCGCCGGCCGGCCGTCCACGGTGCGCAGAAGCGCAAGCCCGCGCCCCAGCGTCTCGCCCAGCACCGTCGGCTTGTCCGACGCGGCAGCCCAGGCCGCGACCTGCCGGGCCTCGTAATAGAACGGCCCGACCGTCTGCACGGCCGAGCGGTAGATCGCCGCGACCTCGGCCAGCACGTCGTCGATCCGGCGCATCGGATCGTGCGTGTCGCGGCCGTAAAGGAAGCGGCGGTCGTGGATGGTGGGCATATTGGCTGGGCCCGGTGTAAACGCGCGCCGGCTGGCGCCGTTGGTTCTGTTTCCTCTTCGCAGAAGAGACACTGCTTTGCGAGGGCGCGTCGGCATCCACGAAAAAGGCGGCTTCCAGCCGCTTCTGGCCGGAAGCCGCCACATGCGCCTCAACGCGGAAAGAGCGGGCCTTGCGGTTAGGCCGCGCGCTTCACGTTGATTTTCTTGGTCTGCTCTTTCTCGGCCGCCTTCGGCGCGGTGATGGTCAGCACGCCGTCCTTGAAGGAGGCGTCGATCTGATCGTCCTTGACGCCGTGCCCCAGCGGCAGCTGGCGCTCGAAGCGGCCGTAGGCCCGCTCGGTGACGTGGACGTTGCGGTTGTTGTCCTCGTTCTCCTGCTTCTTCTCGCCGGCGATCCGCAGGACGCCGTCATCGTAGGTCACCTCGACGTCGTCCTCGCTCATGCCCGGCAGTTCAGCTGTGATGTACCAGTTGTTGTCGTCTTCCTTCAGATCGATCCGCGGCGCAGCGATCACACTCGCCATGTTCGCCGCCGGCGTGCCGAAGCCGCTCCAGACGTCGTCGAACAGGCGGTTCATCTCGGTCTGCAGGGCGGCGAACGGATCGCGGAACGCCACGTTACGATCGGTGCGGTTCGCCAGGTCGGTGTTGGTCGCAGGGAACAGGGTCCGACGCATGGCCATCACCTCCCTTTGTCTCTCCTGAAGTGAACAACCTCACGTCTTGCCCTGGCTCTCCCGTCAAGCCTGCTTTGCGCAGGTGGCTTGTTAGCGGGGCGGCGGCTCGCCGCCGCCTTCCTTCCGCGTTCATTTTTCCAGTTAGTGCAGTGCTTTAGCGCTTCAAGAGGGGCGCGCCTCGACCCCCACGCGCCGCCGCGCCGGGGCCTTGTTCCGGGGGGCGGTTTCGGGCACTGTCCGCGGCGCATTCCGGGCCGAGCGCCGCGCACGGCCCATCAGACCAGGGAGCAGCAAGCGCAAGCCATGAGCGATCAGTCCTACGATCTCGTCGTCATCGGCGGCGGGCCCGGCGGTTACGTCTGCGCCATCAAGGCCGCCCAACTCGGCCTCCAGGTGGCCTGCGTGGAAAAGCGCGGCGCGCTCGGTGGCACGTGCCTCAACGTCGGCTGCATCCCCTCCAAGGCGCTGCTGCAATCCAGCGAGAAGTTCGAGGAGACGCAGGGCGAACTCGCCCAGCACGGCATCAAGATCTCCAAGGCCGAGCTCGACCTGAAGACCATGCTGGGCCGCAAGGACCAGGTCGTGAAGTCGCTCACCCAGGGGATCGAAGGGCTGTTCAAGAAGAACAAGGTCACCTACGTCGCCGGCACCGGCAAGATCACCGGCGCGGGCGAGGTCACGGTCGACGGCAAGGACAAGCTGTCGGCCAAGCACATCGTGATCGCCACCGGGTCCACCCACGCCGACCTGCCGGGCGTGGAGATCGACGAGAAGAAGATCGTCTCCTCCACCGGCGCCCTCGATCTCGCCAAGGTGCCGAAGCACATGGTGGTGATCGGCGGCGGCTACATCGGTCTCGAGATGGGCGCGGTCTGGCACCGGCTGGGCGCGGAGGTCACGGTCGTGGAGTACCTGGACCGGCTGCTGCCCGGCATGGACGGCGAGCTTGGCAAGAACTTCAAGCGCTTCCTGGACAAGCAGGGCTTCAACTTCAAGCTCGGCACCAAGGTGACCGGCGCCAAAACCATGAAGACAAAGGTCAAGCTCACGGTCGAGCCGGCCGCGGGCGGCGACAGCGAAACCCTGGAGGCGGACAACGTGCTCGTGGCCGT
>CAYRCO010000204.1:0-1725 GCA_964422775.1 uncultured Rhodovibrio sp. | reverse complement strand
AAGGTGACCGGGGCGAAGACGACCAAGTCCGGCGTCACCCTGACGGTCGAGCCCGCGACCGGCGGCGGCGCCGAGGAGATCCAGGCCGACACCGTGCTGGTCGCGATCGGCCGCAAGCCCTACACCGAAGGGCTCGGCGCGGAAGACATCGGCCTCGAGATGGACAAGCGCGGGGTGATCCAGGTCGACGATCACTTCCGCACCAACGTCCCCGGCGTCTACGCCATCGGCGACGTCATCCCGGGCCCGATGCTGGCGCACAAGGCCGAGGAAGAGGGCGTGGCGCTGGCCGAGCAGCTCGCCGGCCACAGCGGCCACGTCAACTACGAGACCTGCCCCGGCATCGTCTACACCTGGCCGGAAATCGCCTACGTCGGGCGGAACGAGGAAGAGCTCAAGGAACGCGGGATCGACTACAAGGTCGGGAAGTTCCAGAACGCCGCCAACTCCCGCGCCCGCGCGAACGGCTTCACCGAGGGCTTCATCAAGGTGCTGGCCGACGCCAAGACCGACCGCGTGCTGGGCGTCCACGCCATGGGCCCGGAGGCGGGCAACCTGATCCACGAAGCGGTCATGGCGATGGAGTTCCAGGCGACCAGCGAGGATATGGCCCGCGCCTTCCACGGCCACCCCACGCTGAACGAGGCGGTCAAGGAAGCCGCTATGGCGGTGACCGGCAAGCCGATCCACAGCTAGGCTCAATCCCGGAACCGCGGCGAACGGGAAGCGGATTCGATGCAACGCGCGCTCGTGCTGGTGCTCGGCTGGGGGTTCGGGGTCTTCGGCGCCCTGGAGCTGTTCGAGGATGTCCTCGAGGGTGTCCTGCTGCTGGCGCTCGGCCTCTACCTGCTGTCGTTCGAGCAGCCCTGGGTGCGCGACCGGCGGGCGGAACTGGAAAAGCGCTTCCCCGATGCCGCCCGGCTGCTCGCGACCGGCGAGGGCAAACTGCGCGACCTGCACGCCAAGGTGAGCGGCGATCCGCCGTCCAACGCCCCCGGTTCCGAACCGCCCGGCGGCGGGCCGGGCGCCGGCCGTGGGCGATGAGCGCCGGCCGGTCTTCGGGTCGGCAAGCCGCGTCGGCTGAAAGCCTGGCGCCTCTGCGGCTGTCTGCGCGGGTAACGGCGAATCGTCTCAGAGTCGCCGCTTATAGGCCCGCCGCCACGGGAGTGTCGGAGCCGCGCTTGTGAGCGTCGCGCGGATCACGACCCTGATGTGCGCGGCGCAGTTCGTGGGCATGCTGTCGAACGCCAGCTTCCCGGCGCTGATCCCGACCTTCGTCGACGCCTGGGCGCTTTCGGGCGGCACCGCCGGCTGGGTCGCGGGGATGTATTACGCCGGCTACGTCGCCGCGGTGCCGCTGTTGGTCGCCTACACCGACCGGCTGGACGCCCGCGCGATCTATCTGGCCTCGCAGCTGCTCGGGGTTCTGGCCACGGTCGGCTTCGCGCTGTTGGCCGTGGGCCCGGTCAGTGCGGCGGCCTTGCGCGCGCTCGACGGGGTCGCGCTTGCCGGGACCTACATGGTGGGCGCGCGCATGCTGGCCGACCGGGCGCCGGGGTCCACGCGCGCGGTTGCCTTCTACACCGCCACCTTCTCGCTCGGCACGGCGGGCAGCGTGTTCGCGTCCGGCGAGATGGCGGCGCTGGGCGGCTGGCCGGCGGCCTTCTGGCTGGGCGCGGCGGGGCACGCGCTCGCGGCGGCGATGGTGCTGCTCGCGCTGCGCCC
>CAYRCO010000203.1:2043-5978 GCA_964422775.1 uncultured Rhodovibrio sp. | reverse complement strand
TAGGGCAAGATGCTGAAACGTGGAATCACGTTTCAGCATCTTGCCCGCTCTTCAAAAAGTTAGAGCAACATTCAGCCCGAAGGCCGGTTCGGCCTTCGGGCATGTAGCTCTAGCCGGGACACGCAGGGTCAGCCCCACCACGTCGATACGAGCGCGGAACGATCGCCCGAACGGGTCAGACGATGCTGGCGATGTCGGATTCTTGCAGGTTGCCGGGCACCACGGTCATCGGGATCCGCAGCTTGCCGACCAGCTTGCCGGTCAGCGCGGAGATCAGCGGTCCGGGGCCGCCCTGACCGGTCGAGGCGCCCAGCACCAGGATCGAAATCGCCGGCTCCTCCTGGATCAGGCGGATCAGCTCCTCGTGGCGCTGGCCCTCGCGCAGGAACAGGATCGGCGTGCTGCCGGACCAGTCCTGCGCCTTGGCGGCGTAGCGCTGCAGCAGTTTCTCCGCCTCGGCGCGGGATTCGTGGCGCATCAAATCGCCCACGGCCATCCAGTTCTGGAAGTCGTTCGGCTCCAGCACGTGCAGCAGGGCCACCCGCCCGCCGGTGTTCGCCGCCCGGCCGCAGGCGAAGCGCAGCGCGAGCTCCATCTCCTCGGTCTCGTCGACCACCACCAGGAACACCCGGCGCTCGCTGCCCGTGGTGGCGGTCGGATAATCCGCGAATTGTTTTTCCGGGGTGTCGGCGCTCATCGGGCGAGGCTCACGGTTTGGCCCATCGGGACCGGGCGTAGGCGGCTCGGGCGCATGCGGGCCCGGCACGGCCATGTCGACTGCGGGCGGGCACGACGCTCAGGCCTTCCGGAACAGGGCATAGCCGCCCCATCCTGCCAGCAGCGCGACGATGATCGCAACGAGCCCGTAAACAGCAGCATACTCCGTGGCGAATCGGGTCAGGGTCGCCTCCACGCCGACCTTGGAGACGATCAGCGGCGTGGTCTGCGCGCTTACCACCTGCCCGTCCCGCAGCAGGTAGGTTTCCACCTGATAGCTGCCGGTGGGGACGTTCGCCGGAAAATACACCTCCGTGCGGAACAGGCGCGCGCCCAGAAAGACGACCGGCCGCACGCTGGCGGAATAGAGGCCGTTGCGCTGCTTGGCGCGGATCAGGGCATCGCGCCACTCCCGCGCGACGTTCGGGCTCGCCTTGGCGGGCGGCAGGGAGATGTCGAGCGCGTCCAGGCCGATGCCGTTGCGCTGGCGTACCTGGGGCGTGGCGATCTGGCTGAGCGGCGCGCTCGCCGCGATGGCGTAGAAGCTGGGCACGCGCTCGAAGGTCATCGACGCGGTGTTCATCCAGATGCCCGCCACCCGGGACTTCCGGCGCATCGTCACCGGCGTCGTAGGCCCGCGCACGACCACCGCGACCTCCCCCGGAGGCCCGCCGTCAGCCGGCCGTTCGACCGCGCCGAACAGCAGCACTTCGGTCCCGGTGAACCCGGTGGTGATCGCCACCAGATGCTGCGACAGGTCGGCGACGAGGTCCTGACCGTCGCCGCGCTCGGCGGGGACGCCCGCCAGGACGACCGCGGTCAGCATCAGCGTCGCGAGCGGCTTCAGCCGCCGGCGCAGCCGGGAGATCGCGTCGCGCGCGCTCATGCTCCGACCCCGATCGAATAGACGTCGGTTGGCACGCTCACCAGTTCGTAGAGCAGGCGCAGCGCGACGCCGATCACCAACACGCCCAGCAGAATCCGCAGCGTCTCCCCCGGCAGGCGGCTGCCCAGCCGGCTGCCGTACTGCGCGCCGACCACCCCGCCCAAGAGCAGCATCAGCGCCAGCACGACGTCGACCGTCTGGTTCTGCACCGCCTGCAGGAAGGTGACGTTGGCGGCGACGAAGATGATCTGGAACAGCGAGGTGCCGATCACCACGGAGGTCGGCATGCCCAGGATATAGATCATCGCCGGCACCAGGACGAAACCGCCGCCCACGCCCATGATCGCGGAGAGAACGCCCACCCCGAAGCCGATCCCCAGCGGCAGCAGCGCGGACATGTACAGGCGCGAGCGGTGGAAGCGCATCTTGAACGGCAGGCCGTGCGCCCAGTTGTGCTGGTGCAGCTTGCGCGCCGGCAGCTTGCGGCTGGTCCGCAGGAACGCGGCCACGCCCTCCCAGGTCATCAGGACGCCGACCGTGCCCAGGACGAAGACGTAGGACAGGTTAATCACCAGGTCGATCTGGCCGATGTCGCTTAGCAGCTTGAACAGACTGACCCCGGAGGTCGAGCCGGCCAGGCCGCCCACCAGCAGCACGGTGCCCATCTTGACGTCGACGTTGCCGCGCCGGAAATGCGCCAGCACGCCGGAGATCGAGGAGGCGACGACGTTGTTCGCCTGGGTGGCCACCGCCACCGGCGGCGGCACGCCGATGAAGATCAACAGCGGCGTCATCAGGAACCCGCCGCCTACGCCGAATAGACCCGACAGGAAGCCGATCACCCCGCCCAGACCGAGCAGCAGGAACACGTCCAGCGAAAGCTCGGCGATCGGCAGGTAGATTTGCATCGCGTAATCGGGCGCAACCGCGGTGATGTGACGGACGTCGGGTGGGTCGGGCACGTCGCCCGGCTCAACCGGGCGCGGACCCTCGGGCGGACGGGATACCAACCAGCCTACTGCCGCGCCGCTTCACGCGCAAACGCTGGACGGACCCCGATTGTTGCGGCGGCGAACGTTCTTAACCGGATGCGTTGGCGCGCGGGCGCCGTTTGGTGGGTTGCTTCGCGAACCCACCCTACGAGCGCCGGGAAAACCGGGCATCATAGGGTGGATTCGCCGCGTTAGCGGCAATCCACCGCTCACCGCCGCGGGTGCTGGACGGCGTGTCGGCGGGCTGTTCGGGCGAACCCGTCCTACGGGCACCCATCGCAGGCCGCCCGGCTAGTCCAGCAGGAAGCCGACGGCCTGCTTGGCTTCCTTGAGCACCGGCTGGGCGATCTCGGCGGCGCGGTCGGCGCCGTCGGCCAGGATCCGGTCGATCTCCGCCGGGTCGTTGCGCAGGCGGGTCATCTCCTGGCCGATTCCGCCCAGCTTCTCGACCGCGAGTTCGGCCAGCTCCGGCTTGAACTGACCGAATCCCTGGCCGGCGTAGCGCTCCAGCACGTCGCGCCAGCTTTCGTTCGCGAGCGCGGCATAGATGCCGAGCAGGTTGTAGCACTCCGGCCGGCTCTTGCGGGTCTCCTCCGGCAGGTCGCCCGACTCGTCGAGCACGTCGGGACCCGGCAGCATGTCGGGATCGGTGCGGGCGCGCTTGATCTTGTCGGCGATCGTGTCGCGGTCGTCCGACAGGTTGATCCGGGTCATGTCCGAGGTGTCGGACTTGGACATCTTCTTCGAGCCGTCGCGCAGGCTCATCACCCGCGCGGCCGCGCCCATGATGATCGGCTCCGGCAGCGGGAAGACGCCCTGCTCGTCGCCGCCGCAGTAGTCGTAGTTGAACTTCTGCGCGGTGTTGCGGGCGAACTCCAGGTGCTGCTTCTGGTCGTCGCCGACCGGCACGTGGGTCGCCTTGTAAGCCAGGATGTCGGCGGCCATCAGGGCGGGGTAGATGTACAGGCCGGCGGACGCCTGTTCGCGGTGCTTGCCGGCCTTCTCCTTGAACTGGGTCATCCGGTTCAGCCAGCCGATCCGGGCGACGCAGTTGAAGATCCAGGACAACTCCGCGTGGGCGGAGACCCGCGACTGGTTGAAGATGATGCTCTTCCTGGGGTCGATGCCGGCGGCGAGGTAGGCGGCGGCGACCTCGCGGGTGTTCGGGCCGAGCTCGCTCGGCTCCTGCCAGACGGTGATCGCGTGCAGGTCGACGATGCAGTAGATCGCCTCGGCCTCGTGCTGCAGATCGACGAAGTTCCGGATCGCGCCGAGGTAGTTGCCGAGGTGCAGGGCGCCCGTCGGCTGCACGCCGGAGAAGATGCGCTTCATGGCTGAAA
>CAYRCO010000203.1:0-1943 GCA_964422775.1 uncultured Rhodovibrio sp. | reverse complement strand
TGCCCAAGGGGAGGCCGTGCCCAAGGTGGGATCACCACAGAGGGCACAGAGGGCACGGAGGAAATCCAGCGGAAATCAACGCGGTGGACGGCGCGTGACCTGGAATGAACGACTGATGCTTTCCTGCGCGCTTCGCGCGCGATCTCTCTTCTCAGTGTCCTCTGTGGCCTCTGTGGTGACTCTCCTTTGGGCACGGCCTCTTGGTGTCTTCGTGTCTTGGTGGTGACCCCCACCTACTCCGCCACGCGCCGCCGGCGGAAGGTGCGGACGATCTCGCGCAGGTCCGCTGCACGGGTCACCACCGCGAAGCCGAAGTAGACCGCCATGCCGCCCAGCACGAGCGCCGCCAGCGCCGCCACGCGCAGGGCGAGGTCGCCGGTCAGCCAGGGCGTCGCGGCGTATTGCCCGGCCACGAGCACGCCGCCCATCAGCAGGCTGGCGAGCGCGATCCGCGGCAGGCGGCTTTTCAGCCGCGTGTCCGCGACCAGGAAGCGCGCGCGGCGCAGCCAGAGCGCCAGCAGGCCGGTGTTCACCCAGGCCGCGATCGCGGTCGCGAGCGCGATGCCGACGAAGCCGATCCAATAGAACAGACCGATCGTCAGCACGACGTTGACGCCGACCATCCAGGCGGCGGCGACGAACGGGCTCCAGGTGTCCTCGCGAGCGAAGAAGCCGGGCTGCAGGATCTTGATCAGCACGTAGGCCGGCAGGCCGAGCGCGAAGGCGCCCAGCGCCCAGGCGGTCGCGACGGCCGCCGCGGCGTCGAACGCGCCGCGCTCGAACAGCACGGAGACGATCGGCCAGGGGATCGCAACCAGCGCCACCGTCGCCGGCAGGGTCAGCAGCAGGGCGAGCTCGATGCCGCGGTTCAGGCTGTCGCGCGCCGCCTGGTCCTGACCCGCGCGCAGCTTGCGCGACAGGTCGGGCAGCAGCACCACGCCGAAGGCGATCCCGATCAGGCCGAGCGGCAGCTGATACACCCGGTCGGCGTAGTAGAGGTAGCTGACCGCCCCCGGCTGCAGCGAGGCGACGATCGTGCCGACCACCAGGTTCAGCTGCAGCGCCCCCGCCGAGGCCACGCCCGGGCCCATCAGCCGGAGCGTGCGCCGTACGCCCGGGGTGAGACGCGGCAGCGGGAAGTCGAGGATGATGCCGTTGCGCCGGGCCGCCCAGATCAGCGCCAGGAACTGCGCGATCCCGGCCAGCGTCACCGTCCAGGCGAGCGCCGGGCCCGCGGGCGCGTCGGCGAGCGGGATCACGAAAAGGAGCGTGGCGAGGAAGAAGACGTTGAGCAGGATCGGCGCGGCCGCCATCGCCGCGAACTTGTAGAGCGAGTTCAAGACCCCGCCGTAGAGCGCGACCAGCGAGACGAACAGCAGGTAGGGAAAGGTCAGGCGGGTCAGCAGCACCGCCTGGTCGAACTTTTCCGGATCCTCGGCGAAGCCGGGGGCGAGCAGGTGCATCAGCTGCGGCATCGCCGCGAGCGCGGCCAGCGTCAGCGCCAGCAGGACGGCCGCGAGCACGCTCAGCGTCTCCTCCGCCAGGCGCACCGCGGCCGCCCGCCCGTCCTCCTCCAGCCGGCGCGAGAACAGCGGCACGAACGCGGCGGAGAACGCGCCCTCGGCGAACAGCCGGCGGAAGAAGTTGGGAAACCGGAAGGCGACGAAGAACGCGTCCGCCACCGGCCCGGTGCCGATCACCGCCGCCATCAGGATGTCGCGCACGAACCCCAGGAGCCGGCTGATCCCGGTATAGCCGCCGACGGTCGCGAGCGAACGCAAGAGGGACATGGATGCGGGAGTCTCGTGGCTGGCGTGGGCCGCCCTGATAGCCGACCGGAGCGGTCCGGCGAAAGCGCTTTGGCATCTGCAAGGCCCGCGGTTGCCGTCCCTGGCGGGCGCGATATCCGGGTTTTCACGGCGCGCGCGTGCGTGCCATGTTAA
>CAYRCO010000202.1:3908-6002 GCA_964422775.1 uncultured Rhodovibrio sp. | reverse complement strand
AATCGGCCTTCAAGCTGAATTTCGCTCTAACTTCTTGAAGAGAGAGCAAGATTCAGCTGAAACGTGATTCCGTGTTTCAGCATCATGCCCTAAGCAGCCGGAAACGCTGCGGCCGTCGCCCAGGCGGCGAGGGTCCCACCCATCTGCCGCGCGCCCGCGATATCGAGACCCGCGCGCGAGCGAACAGGGAGCAGGAAGCCGCATGATCGAGCTCTACACCTGGCCGACGCCGAACGGCCACAAGGTCCACATCATGCTGGAGGAAACGGGCCTGGAGTACGAGGTCCACCCGGTCGACATCACCAATGGCGACCAGTTCGAGCCCGAGTTCCTGAAGATCTCGCCGAACAACAAGATGCCGGCAATCGTCGACCGCCATGGCCCCGAGGGCCATCCGCTGCCGCTGTTCGAAAGCGGCGCGATCCTGCAGTACCTGGCGGAGAAGACCGGCTATTTCCTGCCCTCGGAGCCGACCAAGCGCTACCGCACGCTGCAGTGGCTGATGTGGCAGATGGGCGGCCTGGGTCCGATGGCGGGGCAGGCGCACCACTTCCGCCAGTACGCGCCCGAGCGCATCCAGTACGCCTATGACCGCTACACCAACGAGACCGCGCGGCTCTACGGCGTGATGGAGCGCCGGCTCGCCGCGGCGCCGTATCTGGCGGGCGAGCACTACACGATCGCCGACATCGCGGCTTTCCCCTGGACCCGCTCGGCCGAGAAGCAGGGCGTGGACATCGAGGACTACCCGAACGTCCAGGCCTGGCGCGACAAGATCGCCGACCGCCCGGCCGTGCAGCGCGGCCTGGAGATCCTGGCCGACCGGCGCAAGGAAGGCTTCGACGAGAAGGCGCGCGAACTGCTGTTCGGTGCCAGCCAGTACCAGCGGCGCTAGGGCCGGCTGCTGCGTCATGGCGAAGAAGAAGGACAAGGCCGCCAAGAAGCGCGCCAAGCAGGCCGCGCACCCCGCCACCCTGGCCGCGCAGACGCTGGAGGGCGTCGACCCGCGCGACGGCGCGGTCGTGCCCGACATCAAGCCGGCCACCACTTACGCGCGCGACCCCGACAACAAGCTGATCGGCGAGGCGGTCTACGCCCGCGACCAGTCGCCCAGCGTGCGCCCGGCCGAACGCCTGCTGGCCGAACTCGAGGGCGGGGAGGCCGCGCTGCTGTTCGCCTCCGGCATGGCGGGCGCGGCGGCGGTGTTCCAGGCGCTGAAGCCCGGCGACCACGTGATCGCGCCCAAGGTGATGTACTGGTCGCTGCGCAACTGGCTGGTCCAGTTCTGCGGCGACTGGGGCCTTGAGCTCGATCTGGTGGACGCAAGCGATCCCGAGGCGATCGAGGCCGCGGTCCGGCCCGGCGAGACCGCGCTGATCTGGATCGAGACGCCCTGCAACCCGACCTGGGAGGTGGTCGATATCGCCAGCGCCGCCGACGTCGCGCATCAGGCGGGGGCGCTGCTGGCGGTCGATTCCACCGTCGCCACGCCGGTCCACACCCGCCCGCTGGACCTGGGCGCGGACCTGGTGTTCCACGCCGCGACCAAGTCGCTGAACGGCCACAGCGACGTCGTCGCCGGCGCCTTGGTGACCGACGATCCCGACACGGCGATCTGGCAGCGGATCCGCGCCAACCGCGCCAACGTGGGCGCGATCCTGGGCGCGTTCGAGGCCTGGCTGCTCTTGCGCGGCATGCGCACGCTCTACCTGCGGGTGCCGCGGGCGAGCCAGAACGCCATGACCATCGCCCAGCACTTCGACGGCCATCCCAAGGTCAAGCAGGTGCTCTACCCCGGACTGGAAAGCCATCCGGGCCACGGCATCGCCGCGATGCAGATGACCGACGGCTTCGGCGCCATGCTGTCGCTGCGCGTCAACGGCGGGCGCAAGAGCGCGCTCAAGGTGCTGGGGGCGTGCAAGCGCTTCGTCCGTGCGACCTCGCTCGGCGGGGTGGAGAGCCTGATCGAGCACCGCGCGACGATCGAGGGCGACGACAGCCCCGTGCCCGACGACCTCTTGCGCCTGTCGGTCGGGATCGAGCACGACCAGGACCTGATCCACGACCTGGAGCAGGCCTTGGAGCAGGCGTGAG
>CAYRCO010000202.1:0-3808 GCA_964422775.1 uncultured Rhodovibrio sp. | reverse complement strand
GTGACCCTCGACCTCTACACCTTCGGCACGCCCAACGGACACAAGGTCTCGATCCTGCTGGAGGAGCTCGGCCTGGACTATACGGTCCACTCGGTCGACATCTCCAAGGACGAGCAGTTCGATCCCGAATTCCTGAAGATCTCGCCCAACAACAAGATCCCGGCGATCGTCGACCACGCCGGACCGGAAGGCCACCCGCTGCCGCTGTTCGAGACCGGGGCGATCCTGATGTATCTGGCCGAGAAGACCGGCCGGTTCTGGCCGCGCGCGTCCGAGCCCTACTGGCGCACCGTCGAATGGCTGATGTGGCAGATGGGCGGCTTCGGGCCGATGCTGGGCCAGGCAAACCACTTCAACAAGCTGGCCAAGCAGACCGTCCCCTACGGCCAGGAGCGCTACAGCAACGAGGCCCGGCGCCTCTACGGCGTGCTGGATGCGCGCCTGGGCGAGGTGCCCTACGTCGCCGGCCAGGAGTACACCATCGCCGACATCGCGACCTGGCCGTGGGCGCGTTTCCACCCCTGGCACGGGATCGAGGACCTGGGCGCGTTCCCCAACGTCAAGCGCTGGTTCGACGAGATCGGCGCGCGGCCCGCGGTCGAGCGCGGGCTCAACGTGCCCAGGACGGTAGAGTAGCGGGCGTCGCCCGCATAGGATCTTTGCTGCGCAAAGCTCCTCAAGATGAAGCTAGAATTGCCTAAGGCCGTTACCTTGCTCTTTCATGCTGAGGAGCGGTCCTGAGCGAACCGCAAAAGGTCGCGTCTCCCAGCATCCGCCACCGGGCGCGCCCATGTCGCCCCGCATCCGCGACGGAGACCTGCCATGACCATCGACCTCTACACCTGGACCACGCCCAACGGCCGCAAGGTCTCGATCATGCTGGAGGAGTGCGGGCTGGACTACCGCGTGCATCCGGTGAACATCGGCGAAGGGGAGCAGTTCGAGCCCGAGTTCCTGAAGATCAGCCCGAACAACCGGATCCCCGCGATCGTCGATGCGCACGGCCCGGCGAACGCCGACGGCAGCCCGTTCTCGCTGTTCGAAAGCGGGGCGATCCTGGTCTATCTCGCCGAGAAGACCGGGCTGTTCTGGCCGTCCGATCCGCTCGAGCGCTACCGCGCCCTGGAATGGCTGATGTGGCAGATGGGCGGCTTCGGCCCGATGCTGGGTCAGGCGCACCACTTCCGCCGGTTCGCCAAGGAGAACGTACCCTACGGCATCGAACGCTACACGAACGAGACGCGCCGGCTCTACGGCGTGCTCGACAAGCGCTTGAGCGAGGTGCCGTATCTCGCCGGCACGAGCTACACGATCGCCGACATGGCGACCTTCCCCTGGGCGCAGCGCCACGAATGGCACGGCGTGGAGCTGTCGGAGTTTCCCAACGTCGAGCGCTGGTACGCCGAGCTCGCCGCGCGGCCGGCCGTTGCGGCCGGCATGGATGTGCCCAAACGGTGATCGGCCGGGCGCCGGTCGGTCAGCCGACCGCCACGCGGCGTTCGGCCGGGTCCGGCACCGCGCGGGGGCGGCGGCGCTCGCGCTCGGCCGCCGGGCGGGCCTGGCTCAACTCGTCGCGCGCGCTCTGCAGCGCCTTCAGTTCCCGCTTGTCCTCGCGGTCCCAGACTTCGAAGCAGCTCAGCTTGATTTCCACGAGGTCGATCAGCGTTTCGATCGTCGGGGTCGACAGGGTCATCGCAGGCGCTCCTCTCCGGTTTGCCAAGCGGCCCGTCCCGGGCTGCGGAGGGGATATCAAAGACCCGCAAAGGTTAACGCGGCGTTGCCGGTTTAACCTTTTCCGCCGGGCGCGTTCGGGAATTGGCGGCACGTGCGTGCGCGGGGTCCGTTGCGGGGTCCGAAACACGCTCCGGACGCCCGCGTGTCGCGGGCGCGTTGACAACCCCGCCGGCCGGTCGCTAGAAGGCGGGGGCGCAAGCGGTCCGCCGATGTGCCCCGGCGGTTCCCGGCATGCGCGACATCTGCGGAGAGGTGGCCGAGCGGTCGAAGGCGCTCCCCTGCTAAGGGAGTGTACGGGCTAATACCCGTACCGTGGGTTCGAATCCCACCCTCTCCGCCATCTTTGTCCCCGTAGCATCATCCCGCAAAATTCGTTTGGTTCGGCGTTCGTGCGATGCCGTAGCCGCGTGCGGTCAGCTCAAGTATGCGAATTACGCGGGGCGGCATGTAGTGTACGCATCGCATGCGTAATGTGTAGGCAGTTGTGCGGCGCAGCATCATGCGCTGCACAAACGGTGTGCGGTACGGTATCAGGCGCCGATCGGGAGAAGCGCCGATTTCCGCGGAGAACGACGTGGTTAACGGGTTGGCACGGCTTTTGCGGGGCGCAGCATGCGTTCGCAGACGCTGGAAAGAAAGCCAATGAGGAGGGCCAGCCCGATGCGACTTCCCCCAATGCGATTTCCCTCGATGCAATTTCGCGCGCGCCTGTTGGGCCTGACGGCGGCGGCGTTCGCCCTGGCCGGCGGTCAGGCGGCCGCGCAGAGCGGCGAGCCGATCAAGGTCGGCGTGCTGCATTCCCTGTCGGGGACGATGGCGATCTCGGAGAGCACGCTGAAGGATACCGTCGAGATGATGGTGTCCGACCTCAACGACAGCGGCGGGCTGCTCGGCCGCGAAGTCGAGACGGTCGTCGTCGATCCCGCGTCCGACTGGGACCTGTTCGCCGAGAAGGCGCGGCAGCTGATCGAGGTCGAGGACGTCGACGTGGTGTTCGGCTGCTGGACGTCGGCCAGCCGC
Organism: uncultured Rhodovibrio sp.; assembly: GCA_964422775.1. Taxonomy (GTDB): domain Bacteria; phylum Pseudomonadota; class Alphaproteobacteria; order Kiloniellales; family Rhodovibrionaceae; genus Rhodovibrio. The sequence continues at coordinate 1,054 of CAYRCO010000202.1, read as the reverse complement.
AAGGCCGTGCTGCCGGTGTTCGAGGAACTGAACGGCCTGCTGTTCTACCCCGTGCAGTACGAGGGCCAGGAGGCGTCGAAGAACATCTTCTACACCGGCGCCGCGCCCAACCAGCAGTCGATCCCGGCGACTAAGTATCTGCTCGACCAGGGCTTCGAGCGGTTCGCGTTGCTCGGCACCGACTACGTGTTCCCGCGCACGACCAACAAGATCCTGGATGCCTACCTGAACCAGAACGGCATTCCGGACGAGGACATCATGGTGAACTACACGCCGTTCGGGCACTCCGACTGGCAGTCGATCATCAGCCGGGTGAAGTCGTTCGCCAACCAGGGCAAGCGCACCGCGATCATCTCTACGATCAACGGCGACGCCAACGTGCCGTTCTACAAGGAGTTGTCGAACCAGAACGTCGACGCGCTCGACATTCCGGTCGTCGCCTTCTCGGTGGGCGAGCAGGAGCTTTCCGGCATCGATACCGACCCGCTGATCGGGCACCTGGCGGCCTGGAACTACTTCATGTCCGTCGAGACCCCGCATAACGACAAGTTCATCGAGAACTTCCGCGACTTCACCGGCGACGAGGACCGCGTGGTCAACGACCCGATGGAGGCCCACTACATCGGCTTCAACATGTGGGTCCAGGCGGTCCGGCAGGCCGGCACCACCGACGTCGAGGCGGTCCGCTCGGCGATGTACGGCCAGACGGTGCAGTCGCTCTCCGGCTTCGAGGTGGAGATGAACGAGAACCACCACCTCTCCAAGCCGGTGATGATCGGCGAGATCGGTCCAGGCGGTCAGTTCAACATCGTGCAGAAGACCGACGAGGCGATCCCCGGGGATCCCTGGTCCGATTACCTGCCGGAGAGCGAGAACCTGACGGCCGACTGGACCTATCCGTGGGTCTGCGGCGGCTGTGAGGAGCCGACCTTCGCCGACGCCGGCCTGATCGGCGTCGACTAGAGCAAGATGCTGAAAGGTGAAGCCACCTTTCAGCTGAATCTTGCCCTATCTTCAAGCAGTTAGAGCAAAATTCACGATGAAGGGCGACTCG
>CAYRCO010000201.1:0-6034 GCA_964422775.1 uncultured Rhodovibrio sp. | reverse complement strand
CGGTTTTCCGCGACGATGCTGCCGCCGTGCGCCTCCACGATCTGCTGGGAGATCGACAGGCCGAGGCCGGAGTGGGTGCCGAACTTCTCGTCCTGCGGCCGCTCGGTATAGAAGCGGTCGAAGATGGCGTTCAGCTTGTTCTCCGGGATCCCGGGCCCGTCGTCGTCGACGGTCACCTGAACCCAGCCCTGGGCCCGGCGGGCGGTCACACGGATCGTGCCGTCGGCCGGCGAGAAGGTGGCGGCGTTCGACAACAGGTTGCGGAACACCTGCCCCAGCCGGCCTTCCAACCCCTGGATTGTCAGCGGGTCGACCGACCTGTCGGCGGCGCGCGGCAGGTCGATCGCGTAGGTCGGGCCGCCGCGTTCCTTGGAGGTCGCGCCCTCGACCTCGACCAGGGCGTCCAAGAGCCGGCTGAGACCGACCGGTTCGCTCTGGGCGCGCGACAGCTCGGCATCCAGGCGCGAGGCGTCGGAGATGTCCGAGATCAGCCGGTCCAGGCGCTGCACGTCGTCCAGAATGATCCCCATCAGCTTCTTCTGCTGTTCGGGATCGTCCACCCGGGCGACCGTCTCGACCGCGCTGCGCACGGATGTCAGCGGGTTCTTGATTTCGTGCGCGACGTCGGCGGCGAACCGCTCGATCGCGTCCAGCCGGTCCCACAGCGCCTGGGTCATGTCGTCGAGCGCGACCGACAGGTCGCCGATCTCGTCCCGGCGCTTCGACAGGTCCGGGATCTCGACCTGCCGGCCCTGGGCGCGGCGCACGCGGTCCGCGGCCTCCGCCAGGCGGTGCAGCGGCCGGGCGATCGCGCCCGCGAGATAGAACGACAGCAGCACCGTGACGCCCAGCGCGACCGCGAAGACGACCAGAATGTCGAGGCGCCGGTCGCGCACCGCGGCCTCCACCTCAGAGCCATCCTTGGTCAGCATCAGCGCGCCCAGCACCTGCCGGTAGCGCTGCACCGGCATGGCAACCGATAGCACCAGCCCGCCGTCCGGATCGCGGTAAACGCGGGTGTCCGCGTCACCGGCCAGCGCGCGCTCAGCCTCCGGGTATTGCGCCGCGCGCTGCTGGCGCGCCTCGCTGTAGACCGGCAGTTCGTCGTCGGGCACGTAGTCCAGCACCCAGTCGAAGCCCCGCTGGACCGCCTCCGGCATCCAGCCGCCCGGCTCCGGCGGGGGCAGTTCCTCGACCGTGACCTGCCCGCCCGGCCCCATCAGGACGAAGCTGTCGGCGACCAGATCGCCGCCGGGCCCGAACAGGCGCGCGCGGATATCGCTGCCGGACAGCAGGACGCGCATGGCATGGCGCGTGCCCTCGGCGAGCAGCTTTTCCTCGCCGGACTGCGTCACCACGACGGCGCTGCCGGCGAGCGTGGTGGCGAAGGCGCGCGCCTGGGTCCCGAGCGCGTCCAGTTCTGATTCGACCAGGCTGTCGCGATACTGTTCCAGGTGCAGCAGGCCCAAAACGGGCACCGCCAGCACGAACACGTTGAGCGCCAGGATCCGCCGTGTCAGCGGCGATCGCCACGCGCCGCGCGCACGTCGGCGCTTACCGCGCTCACGGTCGGCCGCCCTTGGATCGCCCGGGCCGGTCCCCCCGGCGGGCCCGGCTGCGCTCTGCGCGCGTGCGCCTCTGTCCCCCCTCGCCAAAACGGTTCAACCTCGCGGAGTCACGCTTCGCGGTACCGGTAGCCGACGCCGTACAGCGTCTCGATCTGCTGAAACTCCTTGTCGACTTGCCGGAACTTCTTGCGCAGGCGCTTGATGTGACTGTCGATCGTACGGTCGTCGACGTAGATGCTCTCGCCGTAGGCCGCATCCATCAGCTGGTCGCGCGACTTCACATGGCCCGGCCGGTGGGCCAGCGCCTTCAGGATCAGGAACTCGGTCACCGTCAGGTTCACCTCCTGGCCCTTCCAGGAACAGAGGTGGCGGCTGGGGTCCAGCATCAGGTTGCCGCGCTGGATCGCCTGCTCCTCCGGCGTCGCCTCTTCGATCCGGCCGGCCAGCCGCTCGCGGCGCAGCAGGGCCCGGATTCGCTCGATCAGCAGGCGCTGCGAGAACGGCTTGGTGATGTAGTCGTCCGCGCCCATGCGCAGGCCCAGCACCTCGTCGACCTCCTCGTCCTTGGAGGTCAGGAAGATCACCGGCAGGTTGGAGTTTTCGCGCAACCGGTTGAGCAGCTCCATGCCGTCCATCCGGGGCATCTTGATGTCGAGCACCGCGACATCGACGGGATGCGCCTGAATACCCCGCAGCGCTTCCGTTCCGTCGGCGTAGGTACGGACCTTGAAGCCCTCGCTTTCGAGCGCGATCGACACCGAGGTGAGGATGTTGCGGTCGTCGTCGACCAGGGCGATCGTGTTCTGCATGGCGGTTGTCATCGTACCCGCGGAAGCTGCGGCCGTGCGCGTCTGCGTGACGGTCTCGTTGTGCATGTGGTTGCCCCTTGGCACGAATTCTACACGGGAATTGGCCGGATCACCGGCGCACGTCCCCGCGGCGCCGGGTCCGGACGGGCGGACAGCCTGCTCCCTATGGCCCGCGGGCGCGGCGGCCGTGGGGCGGGATTGCGGCGGATCGGTGACGATCGCGCCTCGGCACCGCCCAGCCGGTCACTGAGCGGATGGCGCAGCGGGCACGGGTGCGTCACGTGACCGTTGCGTGCCGTCGGTCCGCTTGGGACCGGGCTCAGCGGTGCAATCGGAGTTCCCCGTCGGCGCCCTGCGGGGCTTGAGGAAATCCGCTAGACTTCGGACCAGCGGATGGCGAAGGCGCCCGGGTGCCCGGGTGCAAAGGAGGCGACATGGCGGCAGACGGCGGTGCGCACCAGGATCCGACGGCGGGCGACGAGGCCCGCGGCCGGCAGGTTCGCGCACTCGTGCACGCGGCCGCGACCGCCAGCCTGGCGACGGCGATGGCGCCCAGCGAGGGCCCGGGGGACGACGCGGGGGAAGACGCGCCGGACGGCCCGCCGCACGACGAAACTGGCGCGCCCTATGCCTCGCTGGTCGCGCCGGCGCCGGACATGGCGGGTGCGCCGCTGCTGCTGCTGTCCGACCTGGCGCAGCACACCCGCAACCTGAGCGCGGACCCGCGCGCCTGCCTGCTGGTGGACGGCACGGCCGGATACGACGCGCCGCTGGCCGGGCCACGCGCCAGCCTGCAGGGCCGCCTGCGCCTGGACGACACGCCGGCGACGCGCGGGCGCTACCTGCGCTGGCAGCCGCAGGCGGCGCAGTATGCCGAATTGACCGACTTCCGGATCTACCGTCTGGAATTGACCCGTGGGCATCTGGTCGCGGGGTTCGGGAAGGTGCACTGGCTCGCACCGACGGCGCTGCAGCGCAACCTCCAGGACGCGACGGCGTTGACGGAACGGGAGGCGGACATCGTCGCCCACATGAACAGCGACCACCTGGATGCCCTGGCGGACATCGCCGGCGCGCTCGCCGGCGGCCCGCGGCCGGACGACGGCGCGTGGATCCTAGCCGGCGTCGATCCCGACGGCGCGGATCTGGCACGCGGTCCACAGCGCCTGCGCCTGGATTTCGCAGTGCGGGTGACCGATGCCGAGGGATGCCGGCGCGAATTGGTCCGCGCCACGCACCGCGCGCGACAACGGAGCCAGAATTAAACACGAACAAAGTGTGATTTGTCGCCCGTTGGCTGTTGAACACCCGCGCGAAACGGGCTAAGGCAAGACCCCCCTTTCGCGGCGCGAAAAACGGGGTGGCCGGACACGCAAGGCTTCGAGGGAGGGCCGCGTGCCGGGCCGGGCGGCGACGCGTAGCGAAGCCGGTATCAACGTCTCGAGGGAGGCCGACGTGAGTGTGACGGGACCTGTCGTAAGCCGTTTCGACCTGAGCCAACAGGGTATCAAGACTGCGCGCGCCGAGCACTGGAATCTGCCCGTCGCAACGCTGACCGAGCATGCCCTGCGGCTGGGCGAAGGGCTGCTGGCGGCGGACGGTCCGCTCGTGGTGGAGACCGGCGACCACACCGGCCGGTCGCCGAACGACAAGTTCATCGTCAAGGACGACGAGACCCGCGACCGGGTCTGGTGGGGCGACGTCAACCGCGCGATCACGCCAGAGGCGTTCGAGCGGCTGCACACCAAGGTGCTGGCCTACCTGCAGGGCCAGGAGCTGTTCATCCAGGATCTCTACGCCGGCGCCGACCGCGACTACCGGCTGCCCGTACGGGTGATCTGCGAACGCGCCTGGCAGGCGATGTTCGCGCGCAACATGTTCATCCGCCCGCCGGTCGAGGACCTGCACGACTTCGCGCCGGGGTTCACGGTGCTGCACGCGCCGGGCCTGGAGGCCGACCCCGATCCCGAGGGGGTCAACTCCGGCACCTTCATCTGCGTCGACTTCACCCGGCGGATCGTGATCATCGGCGGCAGCGAATACGCGGGCGAGATCAAGAAGTCGATCTTCACCGTCCTCAACTTCCTGTTGCCGCGCGATAACGTGCTGCCGATGCACTGTTCCGCCAACATCGGCGAAAACGGCGACACCGCGCTGTTCTTCGGCCTGTCGGGCACCGGCAAGACGACCCTGTCGGCCGACAGTTCCCGCACCCTGATCGGCGACGACGAGCACGGCTGGTCGGACAACGGCACCTTCAACTTCGAGGGCGGCTGCTACGCCAAGGTGATCCGCCTCAGCCAGGAGGCGGAGCCGGAGATCTACGCGACCACCCAGCGCTTCGGCACGCTCTTGGAGAACGTCGCCTGCGATCCGAAGACGCGGCTACTCGACCTGCACGACAACGCCAAGACCGAGAACACGCGCGCCAGCTACCCGCTGCACTTCATCCCGAACGCGAGCGACGACGGCCTGGGCGGCCATCCGGCCAACCTGATCATGCTGACGGCGGATGCCTTCGGCGTGCTGCCGCCGATCTCCATGCTCTCGCCCGAGCAGGCGATGTACCACTTCATCTCCGGCTACACCGCGCGCGTCGCGGGGACGGAGAAGGGCATGGGCAACTCTCCGACCGCGACCTTCTCCACCTGCTTCGGCGCGCCCTTCATGCCGCTGCACCCGGTCGAATACGCCCGTATGCTGGGCGAGAAGATCGAGCGGCACGGCTGCCGCTGCTGGCTGGTCAACACCGGCTGGACCGGCGGCGGCTACGGTGTCGGCAAGCGCATGGACATCAAGCACACCCGCGCGATGATCGCGGCCGCGCTCAACGGCGAGCTGGAGAAGGTCGCGACCGAGACCGACCCGCACTTCGGCCTGCATATCCCGACCGAATGCCCGGGCGTGCCGACCGAGGTCCTGAACCCGCGCAACACCTGGGCCGACAAGGCGGAATACGACCGCGTCGCCCGCGACCTGACCCAGCGCTTCGCCCGCAACTTCGAGCAGTTCGCCGACGTGGTCGACGACGACATCAAGGCCGCCGGCGTAAAGGCGGCGGCGTAAAGGCGGCGGCGTAAAACGGCCGTCTCGGCGGGTTCCCTCTCGTCCACTGGGAGGAGAGGGAACCCGCTGCCGCGCTCTGCCAACGGAACACGTCGCCTGCCGACAAAAAGGGCGCCGAGGCTGTCCCCGGCGCCCTTCGCGCGTCTTGGTGTCCTGCGTGCCCTTGGTGACGACCCCGCCAGGCACGGCCTCGCCGCGTCGCGCTACACCCGCCGTTCGACCATCTTCTTCTTGATCTCCGCGATCGCCTTGGCCGGGTTCAGGCCCTTCGGGCAGGTGCGGGTGCAGTTCATGATGGTGTGGCAGCGGTACAGGCGGAACGGGTCCTCGAGCTGGTCGAGGCGCTCGCCGGTATACTCGTCGCGGCTGTCGTTGATGAAGCGGTAGGCCTGCAGCAGCACGGCCGGGCCCAGGTAGCGCTCGCCGTTCCACCAGTAGCTGGGGCAGCTGGTGGTGCAGCAGAAGCACAGGATGCACTCCCACAGACCGTCCAGCTGGGCGCGCTCCTCGGGGCTCTGTAGGCGCTCGCGCTCGGGCGCGGGGGTGCGCGTCTTCAGCCACGGCTCGATCGAGGCGTACTGCGCGTAGGCC
>CAYRCO010000200.1:0-6096 GCA_964422775.1 uncultured Rhodovibrio sp. | reverse complement strand
CGAGCGGTCGGCTTCGCGCGCGGCCGTGCCCGCCAAGGCGAGCGCTCGCGCCATGCCCATCTCGTCGCCCAAGCGACGGCGACGCTCGGCCGCGGCGATGAAACGGTCGACCGCCGCCGCGGCGTCGCCGCGGGCCTGGGCGAGCCGCCCGCCCAACAGGTCCCGGTCGGCGCGCAGGGCGGACGCCTGCGTCCCGGCCATGGCCCGGTGCGCCTCCGCCAGACCGCTACGCTCTCCCCGGTCGGCCGCGATCATGCCCAGCAGGTAATGCGCCCGTCCGGTCAGCAGCGGATCGTCGCTCGCCGCCAGGACCCGGCGGGCCGCCGTGCGGCTGCCCTTGGGCGAGTCCAAGCGATACCGCGCCTCCGCCAGCACCAGGTCGAGGCGCGCCGGCACCGGTTCATCGCGCCGGGTCAGTTCGCCGCGCAGGCGGCCGGCATGCCGGGCCGCGGCACCCGCGTTGCCGGCGCGCAGTTCGGCGAGCGCCCGGGCGTAGCCCAGATCCGCGATCGCCTGGATGTCGTCGCGGGCCCTCGCCTGCGACAGGCCCTGGGCGTACATCCGCGCGGCATCGGCGTAGCGCCCGCGGTCCATGGCGAAGCGGCCGAGCTCGCGCGCCTGCGCGATGCCGGGCGCCTCGGCGTCCGCCGGCGCCTCGCTCGGGTCCGAGCCGCCGCCGCAGCCCGCGAGCGTGAGCAGGACAGCGAGCGCCGCGCCCAGCGGTCGGCAACACCTCATTGCTCCTGCTCCCGGACCGGGGAGATCGGGCGCGGGGCGCCCTCGCCGTCCGCGCCGCCCAGAAGCCAGCTGCGGCGCAGCTGTTCCAGGACGCCGTTCAGCTCGCTCAGGGTCGCCTCGGTGCGGATCAGCAGGTTGGGCAGGTTCTCCGAAGCGCCGGCGGTATTGTCGAGGGTCTTGCGCACGGCCGGCATGCTCTGTGACGCGCTGTCCAGCACCTGCTGCAGGGCCCGCAGGCTGGCGTTGGCGCGCTTCAGGACGGCCGGCAGCCCGTTTTCCGGATCGCGCACGTTGGCCGCCGCGTCCGCCAAATCGCCGGAGCCGCTTTCCAGGTTGTCGATGACCCGGCCCAGCTGGTCCAGGTTGTCGTTCAGTTTCCCGACCGCCCGTTCCAGCCGGCGGGCCGCGCGGTCGTCGGTGATCAGCCGGCCGGCCGTGCCCTCACCCGACGCGACCGCGCCGGTCACGCTTTCCAGGTTGGCGAGCGCGCTGCGGAAGTCGCCCTCCGGCTGAGCCAGCGCGTCGCTCAGCTGGGCGATCGCCTGGACGGTGCGCTTGGCGTCGTCGATCACAGGAAACACCTGATCGCGCAAATCCGCCAGCAGTTCACTCGCCGATTCCGTCGGCGCCGAGCCGGTTTGTGCCTGGATCACGGCGTAGTCCCAGTCCAGCGGCTCGCCGGTGCCGCGCGTGATGTGCAGGTAGCTGCTGCCCGCGATGCCGAAGCGCTTGCGAATCTCCGCCGTGGAATCGCGGCGGACGAACGGCTCCATTTCACGCGCCAGCTCGACCTTGGCGTAGAACGGGCCATCGGTCTGCAGCACCACGTCGGTGACCTGGCCGGCCTCGGTCCCCAGCACCTCCACTGTGGCGCCAGCGGACAGCCCGGCCAGGCCGCTTTCGGGCAGTTCCACGCGCAGCTGCAGGCGGTCGCGGAAAAAGTCCTGCAACACGCCGGCCTGCAGCAGGGCGGTCAGGAATAGGCCGACCGCGACGGCGACCAGCACGCCGATCCGGCGGCTGGTGTGCCGCTCGTGACTGGGCGAATATCTCATCGGCTCTCCTCGTCGGCTTGCGCCTGGGTTCCCTCGGCTCCGGCGTGCGCCTCAGTTCTCGCCTCGTCGGCGCGGGTCGTCGGCGATGGTGCGCCCGACGACCGGGCACCCGCGGCCCGCGTGTCGGCGCCGGCTTCCAGCCGGCCGTTGCGCAATTCCAGGCGCGCGGTCGCGGGAAACCGAGCGTCCGACCCGCGCCACGCTTCGCCGGTCAGCCACAGGACCGCGCCGCCGCGCGCGCAGACCCCGCGCACGGCATTGATGACCGGCCCTTCCAGCGGCTCCGGAAGGCGGGCCCGCGTCTCATCCAGGACCAAAAGGTCGGGTGCGCCCAGCAGCGCGCGGACGCAGGCCACCCGGATTAGCTCATCACGCCCCAGGTCCCTCGGCCGGGCGAGCGGCAGGCCGGGCAGGCCGAAGCTGCGCGCCAGCCGGGCGGCCTCGCTCAGGATCTCCGGCGCCGGCCGCCGGGTGTGGTACAGCGGCGCCATGACCGCGCTGTCGCCGACACCCATGTTGGACGGGAAGACGGGATCGGTTGCGATCGTCGCGATCCGCCCGCGCAGGGCGTTGGCGACGTCGCCGGGCAGGCCGGCCCAGACGCGCCCCAGGACCCGGATGCGCCCCGCCTCGGGCCGGGCCAGGCCGCACAGCGCGTCGATCAGCGGATCGGTCGCGAGCGGATCGTCCGAGACCACCAGGGCGAGTTCGCCCGCGTGGAGCGCGAAGTCGGCGTCGACCGTCCCGCCGGGCCCGAGCGCCAGGCGAACGGACTCGATCGCCAGCACCTCCTGCGGGCGCTCCGCTCGGGGGGCTTCGGCCGGGCTCACAGCACCAGGCTCAGCATCACGTTCACCGCCGCCGCGCTCAGCCACATGTGAACGAACCCGCGCGAAAGCACGGCCCCCTGATCGCCGCGCGCCCCAAGCGCGGTCAGGCACAGCGCCACGCCGATCGCGAAGCCCATCGCCAGCGCCTTCACCGGCAGCACCAGCGCGCCGTAGTCGCCCAGGCTGCCGAGCGCCCGGCCGACGAAGACGCCGAAGCTGTCGTTCACCACGCCGATCGCGCTTGCGCCGAGGAAACCAGTGACAAAAGCAACCCCGACGAACAGGACGGCATGGCAGAAAAGCCCGACCGGCAGTGCCAGTACCCTTGGCACGATCAGCAGCAGGAACGGGTCGATCCCCTGCCGGTCGAGCTCGCGGATCGCCCCTTCCCGACGCAGCTGCATGAGTTCGGAAAGCAGCCGTAGTCCGGCCCGGCCGATCAGTACGACAGCCGTGACCATGGTCGCGATCTCTCGGATCATCACCTGGGCGATCACGCTCTCGATCGCGATGTCCTCGCCGACCTGCTCGATCCAGTAGTAGGCTTGGCCGACCAAGCCCAGGCCGACCAGCACCGCGACCGCCAGCACCGTCGCCACGCACCCGGGTCCGGCGATGTCGAGGACCCGCAGGAACTCCCGGCGCACCGGCCGGCGCCAGGTGCCCGCGCGGACGGTTCGCTGCAGTACGCCCGCCGCGGTGGCGAAGCCGTCCGCGACTGCCGCCGCGAACCCGATCGGCCCGAAGGACGCGCGCGCCCGCCGGGTGGTCGGGTGCGTTCGCGGCGTAGCCGGGCTGCTGGTGCGCGCGCCCGGGTTCACAGCGCCGCCCTCAGATCGTAGGTCGCCATTTCGCCAGCGCGCTCCAGGAAATAGGTGCCAAGAGGACGCAGCAGATAGCGGTGCTGCAATGCCTCGTAGCTGCCGCCGGACACCTGGATGCGCCCGGCGGTCGCCTCGGCCGCCAGGCTGTCCGCGACCTCCAGGGCCTCGCCCCAGACGTCGTACAGCCCCTGGCCGAAGCCAACGGCCGCGCCCATCAGTGGACCGGTATCGATGCCGATGCTGAACGCCGGCCGTCGGGTGAGGGCGCGGAACGCCTCCGCGCAGGGTTCGCGGAATCTGAGCGCGAACTCGGCCACCCGCGCCGCCGCAGCCTCCGCGTCCGTCTCCTCGAACCCGTCGACCGCAACGATCCGTGCTCCCAGCAGTTTGATGTACGGCAGCCCGACCTCCCGCGCCGCGCGGTCGGCGGCATCGATCACCCGGGCCACGGTCGGTCCGGCCGCCGCCGACGGCGCACTGGCGAGCGCCGCATCGTCCAGCAGACGCACGACCGCCACGCTGGCGCGCGGATACAGCGTGGCGCCGGCCATGTCCTGGCCGTCGGCGTCGCTGTCAGCGCCCTGGCGCGCCACCTGCATGGCTTCGCGCTGCGCCCGTGCCCGCTCCGGGGCCAGCGTGCTGGTGCGCAGCTGGTCGACGGACGCCGGTGCGGCCGCGGCCGCGGGCGGCGCCCCGGTCCCGGTCGCCGTGGCGGTCGGCGTTTCAGTGTCCGTCTCCGATGCCGTTTCCGGCCCTGTACGGCGCGGCTGCTGGGCGGGCTCCCCATCGGCTTGCCAGCGCAGCGCCAGGATTCCCGCCGTCAAGCGGGCCAGCTGTAGCACGGACTCGTCAGCCAGATCGCGAACGTCGCGTGTCTCCAGCCAGATCGCGCCCACGGCCGCGCCCCGGCTGCGCACCGGTACCGACACGAGGCCGCGCATTCCCGCAGGCGTCAGGTAGCAGGTCGCCAGATCCCGGGTCCGCGGCTCGCGGGCGGCGTCAGACACGGCGATCTCTTGGTCCAGCGTGTCGAACAGGGCCGGAGACTCGTGGCGCTCGATCGTCGTGCCCGCGGTATAGGCGTCGCCCGCGGCGTCGTAGAGGGTCCGGCAGACCAGTTCATCGCCGTAGCGCCGCCAAATCCCAGCGCGCGTGGCCCCGGTGCTGCGCGCCAGACGCTCGGCCAACCGCGACGCGGGATCGCCGTCTGCGGGCATGCTTGCGTCGCCGTCGGCGGCCGCGGCCATCACGCCGTCCATCATCGCCAGCTGCTGGCGATGGTCGGCCTCGCGCGCGGCCAGGCGGCGGCGGGTACGTTCGGCCCGCACGCTCTGCCAAGCGAGCGTGCCCGCCATGCCGGCCGCGAGCAGCACGATCGCGCCCAGGATCAGCAGACTGCGCCGGTTGTTCGCCGCGACGAAGCCGGCAAACGCGGATTCCGGGGCGACCAGCAGCAGCCGCCAACTGCGGTCGGTGACCTGCGCGAGCGAGGCGGTGGCGACGATGTGCCGGGTGCCGTCGATCTCCACGACCGTGCTGCCGTCGGCGCGCAGCCGGGTACGGTCGTAGGCTTCCGACAGCACGGGGTCGCCGACCGCCTGTACGCTCGGCATCGCCAGCTCGCCGCCGTCGCCGCCGCGACCGTCGGCGAGCATCCGGTCGACCCCGGGCGCGGCCACCACGCGGCCGCGTCCGTCGACGATCACCGCGCGCCCACGCACGGTCGACTGCAGATCGGCCAGGAAATCGTTCAGGGTGCTCAGCCGGACGTCGACACCGACCACCGCATCGCGGGTGCTGGCGGCGACCGGTCTGGCGACCGTGATGCCGGGCGATTTATCGGTGAAGAAAACGTAGACCTCGCTCCAGAAGGTCCCGTCCGTGCTAAGCGCCCCCTTGTACCAGGTGCGGGTGCGCGGATCGTAGGTGTCCTCCGGCGCCGCCTCGACGTCGGTCACGTTCCCCTCGGGGCCGCGGCGGATCCAGGTGGTCCGGCGCGCGCCGTCCTGGTGGCGGATCAGCTTGGTATCGATCGACCCATAGTCCGTCCGGCGCAGCATGACGAAGTCGCCGTTGCCGCGGCCGACGTAGACCAGGCCGATCTGATCGTGCCGGTCCATCAGGCGCATGCCCACGGCCTCGACCGTCTCGCGACCGCGTCCGGACCAGTCGCCCGACGGCATGACCGCCGACAGAGTGGCCGCGCCGTCGGCCGCGGGGCGTAGGAAACCGGCCACCTGCTGCTGCACCCGCTGCTCGACGGAGGCCACGAAGCTCTGCGACAGGGCGAGCACGTCGGCACGGTTGCGTTGGTACTGGTACCAGGTGCCGGCCACGAGCCCGGCTGCGATCAGCACCACGATCGCGAACGGCAGCGCCACCTGGAGCCACAACCTTGCCCGTGCCCGGGCGGACTCCGCCCGTTCGGCACGCGGATCGACGATCTGGTCTTGCGTCATCGAACGGATCGGTTACCGGCTTGGGCGGCCCTGACCGACAGCGATCGGGGCCATAACCTATTGATACACAAATATTGGCACAAACGATCCGGTTTCACACCCGTAGTTCGCAAGGCCGGGTCGGGCCGATGCGGCTTACGTCTGCCCGACGATGTCTTTCTGGCGCAGGGTCCGGTAGCGGAAGCGGTCG
>CAYRCO010000199.1:3970-6113 GCA_964422775.1 uncultured Rhodovibrio sp. | reverse complement strand
TCAATCAGCTCCTCGACCTCGCCGAAGGCGGTGTCGGCCAGCTCTGCCGCAAGCAACTGGAAGCGCTCGGGGTCGGGGTCTAGGTCATGGGTTGTAGGGTGGATTCGCCGCGCAAGCGGCAATCCACCGCCTGCCGCCGGGGATCACGGCCGCGGCGGCGGGTCCCTCTCCCTTGAGGGGAGAGGACAGGTGAGGGTGGGACTCCCCAGCGCGCGCCGGGGAGTCCCACCCTCACCCTCCCACGACCCTGCGGGTCGCGGGCCCCTCCCTCTCCCCTCGAGGGAGAGGGGTCAGCGCCGTGCCCGACACAGAGTGAGGCTTGAAACCGCATGCCGCTGGGCGCCGAGACGCTGGTGATCGCCAGCCACAATCCGGGCAAGGTGCGCGAGATCGCCGAGCTGGTGGAGCCGTTCGGCGTGACCGTGAAGTCCGCGGGCGACCTGGGCCTGCCGGAGCCGGAGGAGACCGGCACGAGCTTCGCCGAGAATGCGGAGTTGAAGGCGCGCGCCTCGGCCGATGGCGCCGGGCTGCCCGCGCTCGCCGACGACAGCGGGCTTGCGGTGCGCGCGCTGGGCGGTAAGCCCGGCATCCATTCCGCCCGCTGGGCCGGGCCGGACAAGGACTTCCGCCAAGCGATGGACCGGGTCGAGCGCGAGCTGCGCGAGGCCAACGGCGGCGAAGGCGGCGACCGCAGCGCCTGCTTCGTCTGCGCGCTCACGCTCGCCTGGCCGGACGGCCGGTCACGCACCTTCCAGGGGGAGATCGACGGCACGCTGGTCTATCCGCCGCGCGGGGAGCGGGGCTTCGGCTACGATCCGGTGTTCGTGCCCGACGGCTACGAGATCACCTTCGGCGAGATGGAGCCCGAAGCCAAGCACGCCATGAGCCACCGGGCGCGCGCCTTCCACCAGCTGGTCGACGCGGTGTTCCGGGCATGACCGCCGCCCCGGCGCCCACGGCCCAGATGCCCTCCAAGGCCGCACCCGACCCCGGCTTCGGCGTCTACCTCCACTGGCCGTTCTGTCTGAAAAAGTGCCCCTACTGCGACTTCAACAGCCACGTGCGCAATACGGTCGATCACGACCTGTGGCGCCGGTCGCTGCTGGCCGAGCTAGACCATTACGCAAACGAAACGGCCGGGCGGCGCGTGACTTCGATCTTCTTCGGCGGCGGCACGCCCTCGCTGATGGACCCGAAGACGGCGGAGGCGCTGATCGCGCGCATCGCCGAGCGGTTCGATCTGGCGGAGGACGCCGAGATCACGCTGGAGGCCAACCCGACCAGCGTGGAAGCGGAGAAGTTCGCCCGTTTCCGGGCGGCCGGTGTGAACCGCGTATCGCTCGGCGTGCAGGCGCTGGACGACCGCGCGCTCGCCTTCCTGGGCCGGCAGCATTCGGCGGACGAGGCGCTCGCGGCCGTCGATCTGGCGCGCCGGGCGTTCCCGCGGATCTCCTTCGACCTGATCACCGCGCGGCCCGGCATGACGCCGGAGAGTTGGGCCGACGAGCTGGCCCGCGCGCTCGCGGAGGGTCCGGAGCACATCTCGATCTACCAGCTGACGATCGAGCCGGGCACGCCGTTCCACGCCTCCTGGCGGCGCGGCGAACTCGCCCTACCGGACGAGGAGACGCAGTCCGCGATCTTCGAGGCGACCGGCGAGACGCTGGATCGCCGCGGCCTGCGGGCCTACGAGGTTTCCAACCACGCCGTGCCGGGCGCGGAGAGCCGGCACAACCTGATCTACTGGCGCTACGGCGATTACCTGGGCGTCGGCCCCGGCGCGCACGGCCGTCTCACGGTGGGCGGGGTCAAGCAGGCCACCCGCCAGCATTCGGCGCCCGAAGCCTGGCTGCAGGCGGTCGCGACCCACGGCCACGCCACCCGCGCCCGCGATCCGCTGGACGCCGAACAGAAGCGCCAGGAGATGACCCTGATGGGCCTGCGCCTGGCCGAGGGCATCCACCGCGACGCCTTCGCCCGCGAGCTGGGCGCCCAGCCGGAAGCGCTGTTCGACGCCGGTCGCCTCGACGCGCTCGTGGCGGAGGGTTACCTCACCCTCGACGACCGGCGGTTGGTCGCCACCGCCGAGGGGCGGCTGCGCCTTAACGCGGTGATCGACCATCTGCTGGGTTAACGCCCGCAA
>CAYRCO010000199.1:0-3870 GCA_964422775.1 uncultured Rhodovibrio sp. | reverse complement strand
GGGGCGGCTGCGCCTTAACGCGGTGATCGACCATCTGCTGGGTTAACGCCCGCAATACCGTACGCGCCCGCGCGCGCACCATCTGGAGGCTTGCACATGCCCCGCGACCTCGCCCAGGCGGCCCAGGAGCTGCAGGACCATCTGAGCCTGGCCAGCCCGCCGCTCGCGATCTCCTTCACTAGCCAAGTGCCGGACGGCGTGCCCCGGTTCGACGCGCCGTTCGCCGAGCCGGCGGCCGACGGGCGCACCGGCCGGGTGTCCGCCGGCTGCGTGTTCTGGATGCACGCGGCGGAGCGGACTTTCGCCACCGTGGGCGAAGACCACGGCAACTGCTCGGTCGGCAGCTACACCCACGGCCTGATCTCGCTCGAGGAGGCCGCGAGCAAGGACGACACCAAGGCGCTGCTGGAGTGCGGCTGGGTCGACCAGGAATCGGTGCAGGCTGTGCCGGCGGTGCAGGAAAAGCCGGCGGCGATCGTCTACGGCCCGCTCAAGGACGCGCCGGTCGACCCCGACGTCGTGTTCCTGCGGGTGACCGGCAAGCAGGCGATGATCCTGAAGGACGCGCTGCCGCACATGCTGGGCGAGGGCAAGCCGCAGTGCCATATCATCGCGATCGCCAAGGAACGGCAGCAGCCGGCGATGTCGGTCGGCTGCATGGTGAGCCGGGTGCGCACCGGCATGCCGTCGAACGAGATGACGGTGGCGATCCCCGCGGCGAAGCTGGAGCAAACGCTGGACGCGCTCGCCACGGCCCAGCAGGCCGACCGCGCGGTCGCGCAGTACGCCGCCGACGACAAGCGCCGCTTCCAGGCGGGGTAACGGCCGGTTTGGTCTAACTTCTTGAAGAACGGGGCAAGCCGCCTAACCGGCGGCTTGCCCTACTTCTCCGGGTCGAGGCCCATCAGCGAGCGCGCGAACGCGCGGGCGGAGAAGGAGCGCAGGTCCTCCGCCGTCTCGCCGACCCCCACCGCGTGGACCGGCAGGCCGTATTTCTCCGCCAGTGCCACCAGCACGCCGCCGCGCGCCGAGCCGTCCAGCTTGGTCACGGTCAGGCCGGTGACGTTGACCAGCTCCTTGAACGTCTCGACTTGGCTGAGCGCGTTCTGCCCCGTCGTGGCGTCCAGCACCAGCAGCACGTCGTGCGGCGCGTCGGGGACGAGCTTCTTGATCACCCGGATGACCTTCTGCAGCTCGGCCATCAGGTTGGACTTGTTGTGCAGCCGCCCGGCGGTGTCGATCAGCAGCAGGTCGGCGCCGTCCTTCTGCGCCTTCGCCACCGCGTCGTAGGCGAGGCCCGCGGCGTCCGCGCCGGTCTCCTTGGCGGTGACCGGGCAGCCGGTGCGCTCGCCCCAGACCTGCAGCTGCTCGACCGCCGCCGCGCGGAAGGTGTCGCCGGCGGCGAACTGCACCTTGTAGCCCTGGTCGGCGTACTGCTTGCCCAGCTTGCCGATCGTGGTGGTCTTGCCGGAGCCGTTGACGCCCACCACCAGCACGATGTGCGGCTTGGCGTCCGTCTTGACCTCCAACGGCTGGGCGACGGGGCTGAGGATCTCCTCGATGTCCTCGGCGAGCGCGGCGCGCACCTCCTCCGGGCCGGCTTCCTTGGCGAAGCGCTCCTTGCGCAGCCCGCCGGCGAGCTTGGCTGACGTGGTCACGCCGAGGTCGGAGGCGATCAGCAGCTCCTCCAGCTCCTCCAGCGATTCGGCGTCCAGCTTGCGCTTGGTGAAGATCGAGCCGATGCCGTCGCCAAGCTTGCTGGACGATCGCCACAGCCCGTCGCGCAGGCGGGCCACCCAATTCTTGCGCGGCTGCTGCGCGTCCTTGTCGGCCGGCTTCTCGGCCTTGGCCTGGGCGGGCTCCCCGGCCGGCTGTTTCGAGGCCGGCTGTTTCGGGGCCGGCTGTTTCGGGGCCGGCTGCTTCGGGGCCGGCTGCGTCGGGGCCGCCGGATGCGCGGGCGCTTCGGCCGTCTCGGGCGCGCTCTCTTGGCGCGCCGGCTCTGGTCCCGGTGCGGGCTGCTGCGGCGCCGGTTCCGGCTCGGGACGCTTGGCCTCCGACCCCGGTGCCGGCTTGGCGGGCGGCGGGACCCAGCCGTAGCGCCGCTTGGGCGGCTGCTCGGCCTCGGCGCGCGTGTCGCCCGTCCCTTGCGCACCCGTTTGCGGCTCGGCGGTCTTTTGGCCCTCGGCCTGCTCGTTCTGCTTCTTACGCTTGCGTCTCGGCCACAAGGCTGCCCCCTTCGACATGGCTCACGCGGGCGCGCACGATCTCCCCGGCCTGGCCGGCGGTGCCGTCCGGTCCCGGGACCACGCGCATCGGCGCGAACTGCTCGCTGCGGCCCTTCATCCGGCCGTGCTCGTCCGGTTCCTCCAGCAACACCGTCTCCACCCGGCCGACGCGGCTTGCCAGGAACGCGGCCACCTGCCGCGACCCGGCGTCGCGCAGGCGCCGGGCGCGGTCCTTGCGCTCGGCCTTGGAGACGGCCGGCATGCGCGCCGCCGGCGTGCCCGGGCGCTCGGAATAGGGGAAGACGTGCAGCCAGGTGAGGTCGAGCGTGTCCACCGCCTCAAGCGTGGTCTGGAAGCGCGCCTCGTCCTCGGTCGGGAAGCCCGCGATGATGTCCGCGCCGAACACGACGTCGGGCCGGGCCGCGCGGGCGCGTTCGACGCAGGCCTGGGCGTCCGCCAGCGAATGGCGGCGCTTCATGCGCTTCAGGATCAGATCGTCGCCCGCCTGCAAGGACAGGTGCAGATGCCCCATCAGCCGGGGCTCGCTCTCCAGCAGGCGGAAGACGTCGTCGTCCAGCTCGACCGGATCGACGCTGGTCAGGCGCAGGCGCGGCAGCTCCGGCACCAGCTGCAGCAGCCGTCGGCACAGCTGCCCCAGGGTCGGCTGGCCGGGCAGGTCCGGGCCGTAACCGGTGATGTCGACGCCGGTCAGCACCACCTCGCGCACGCCGTTTTGGACCAGCTGGCGGACCTCCTGGACGATCTGCCCGATCGGCACGGAGCGGTTGTTGCCGCGCGCGAAGGGGATGATGCAGAAGGTGCAGCGATGGTCGCAGCCCTGCTGGATCTGCACGAAGGCCCGGGTGCGCGCCTCGAACGACTGCACCAGGTGGGAGGCGGTCTCGCGCGCCTCCATGATGTCCTCGACGACGATCTTCGCCGGCGCCTCGGGCGCGTAGCTCTCCAGGCGCAGCTTCGCCTCGTTGCCGAGCACGCGGTCGACCTCGGGCATCGCGGCGAAGCTGTCCGGGTGCAGCTGCGCGGCGCAGCCGGCGACCACGATCTTGGCCTCCGGGCGCTCGCGCTTGGCGCGGCGGATCGCCTGACGCGCCTGACGCTCCGCCTCGCCGGTGACGGCGCAGGTGTTGACGATCACCGCCTCGCCCAGCCCGGCGAGCCGGGCCTGACGCAGCATCACCTCGGACTCGTAGGCGTTCAGGCGGCAGCCGAAGGTCATCACCTGCGGGTCGGCTGCGGGCGGGTCCGCCGCCGCGGTGTCCGGCTGGACCGCTTCCGCCTGCTCGGGCTTGTGTCGGGTGGCCGTGGTCATGCCGCCAGCATCCGTCCGTTCAGCTGGCCGGTGAAGCTCTCCGCCACCGGGCCGGTCATCAGCACGTGATTGTCGTCCTGCCAGTGGATCTCGAGGTCGCCGCCGTCGAGGCGCAGCGTCGCACGCCGGCCGGTCAGGCCGCGGCGCACGGCGGCCACCAGCGTCGCGCATGCACCGGTGCCGCAGGCCTGGGTGATGCCGGCGCCGCGCTCCCACACCCGCAGGCGGATGGTCGCCGCGTCCAGCACCTGCGCGGCGGAGATGTTGGCGCGTTCGGGGAACAGCGGGTCGTGCTCCAGCCGCGGCCCGTGGGTC
>CAYRCO010000198.1:0-6140 GCA_964422775.1 uncultured Rhodovibrio sp. | reverse complement strand
CCGACCGGTTCGGCCTGTGGCTGGGCTTTCACAACTGCGACCAGGATACTTTCCTCGCGATGGTGGAAGGCTACGCCGAACGCTACGGCCTGGAGATCGACCGCGCCACGCTGCACGCCGAGGCCAAGGAATGGGCGACCACCCGCGGCGCCCGCTCCGGCCGCGTGGCTTGGCAATACATCCAAGACCTGGCCGGCCGGCTGGGTAAGCGGCTGGAATAATCCGCTCAGCGCTTTCAGCCGAGTTTGCACGGCCGCGGAGGCGGGCCCCTCTCCGTGGACCGGGCCGGATTGCGTGTCGGCCGGCAACATCCATGAGAATGCGTCAAGACGCTTTGCGGCGCAAAGCTCCTCAGCAAGAAGCTATATATCTTATTGAAAAGCCGCCATCTTCATCCTGAAGAGGCACGCGAAGTGCGCCGTCTCGAAGGATCGCTGACGGGTACCGCCACCGCGTTGCAATCGCCTATTCAAGTGGCGCGACAGTGCTACCGCGCCGCCTGCTGGCTGCCCAGCAGCTGGGCGGGGTCCTTGGCCTTGGAGCCCTGGCGGATTTCGAAGTGCAGTTGCGGCTGGGCGACCGAGCCGGTCGATCCCACACGGGCGACGATCTGGCCGCGCTTCACCTGCTGGCCGTGGCTGACCAGGATTTCCTGGGTGTGCGCGTAGGCGGTGACCCAGCCGTCGGCGTGCTTGATCAGCAATAGGTTGCCGAAGCCGCGCAGTTCGTTGCCGACGTAGGCGACGACACCGTTCTCCGCGGCCTTGACCGGCGTGCCGGCGGGCGCGGCGATGTTGATGCCGTCGTTGTGCAGGCCGCCTTCCATCGGGCCGAAGCTGGACAGCACCTTGCCGCGGACCGGCCAGAGGAAACGCGACTCGGCGCGCGGCGGCGGCTGCGGGATGCTCTTGGGCTGCGGCGCGGCGGCCGACTGAGCGCTCGCCCGGCCCTGCGCGTCGCGCGTCTGGGCGCTCTGGCCGGTTTGCGCGCTCCGGGTCTGGCTGGACGGTTCGGCCTTGCGGGCCGGCGGCTGCGGCGGGGTCGGCGTGCCCGCAGGCGCGGAAGGCAGGCTGGCGACCGCCGTCTGTTCCGCCGCATCGCGCCTGTTCTTCGCCTGCTGCCCGTCCTTGACCTGCCCGGCCTGCTGGGATTGCGCGGTCGACGCGTCCGCGCTGCCCGTCGATGTCTGCGCGTCGTCCGACTGGCCGGCCGTGCGGGTCGGCGCCGCCTCCCGGCCGCGGCCGGGGATCACCAGCACCTGTCCGGGCGTGATCTCGTAGGGCGGCTGGATCTCGTTCAGCCGGGTCAGCTCACTCATGTCGACGCCGTAGGCGCGCGAGATGCCGTAGACCGTGTCGCCGCGCTCCACGACATGGCGCCGCGGCACCGGAATGCGGATCTCCTGCCCGACGTAGAGGGTATAGGGCGGCTCAAGGTCGTTGGCGTCGATGATCGCGCGGATCGGCACCTGATAGCGCCGGGCGAGGCCGAAGACGCTGTCGCCCTTGGCGACCGTATGGATGCCCGCCCGCCCGGTGCGCGCCCAGCTGACGTTGGCGGTCGTGCGGCGGTTTTGCGCCTGGTTGGCGGGCTGGCTGCCGGTGTCACGGGAGCGTGCCGTATCGGGCGCGCTGGATCGTCCGGAGCGGTCGGCCTGCCGGCTGTCCGACTGGGCGGCGCGATCGGCCGCGCCGTTGGACGCGCGCTGCCCGCTCGACTGGCTTTCCGCCGGTCCGCCGCTGCCGTAGACCACGGGCGCCGGCGGGCCGGAGCGCGCGCACGCCGTGACGCCGATCGCCACCACGACGATCAGGATCAGCGGGAGGCGCCGGGCCAACCGGGGCAGACGTCCAGCACGGACGGGCGCGGTCAGACTGTCGATCGCTGTTCTCTTGCCCGTCATCCGCCCTGCGGTCCCCCCGCGGCGCGCGATTGCCCCTGCGGCAGCCCGGCCACCAGGGGCACGAACCGCACCTCGCCCAGATCCTCCTCCTGCACTAGCCCGCTCTCGTCCCGGCTGATCCGCATCAACCGCTGCACCCGGCTTTCTGCGCCGACCGGACAGACCATGATCCCGCCCGGACCCAGCTGGTCGATCAGCCGTTCCGGCAGGCTGGTCGCCGCGGCGGTCACGATGATCCGCTGGAACGGCGCCTGCTCGCGCCAGCCCTGCCAGCCGTCGCCCACCCGGGTGGTGACGTTGTGCACCCTGAGATCGGCCAAGCGCTTCTCTGCCGTCTGCAGCAGTTCGCGGTAGCGCTCGACCGAGTAGACCCGCCGGCACAGCTTGGACAGCACGGCCGTCTGGTAGCCGGAGCCGGTGCCGATTTCCAGCACCTTCATCCGCCGGTCGGCCTTGAGCGCCTGGGTCATCTTGGCGACCACCTGCGGCTGGCTCAGGGTCTGTCCCTGGCCGATCGGCAGCGTGATGTTCTCGTAGGCGCGGTCCTGGAACGCTTCGGGCACGAACGCCTCGCGCGGGATCCGCTCGATCGCCGACAGCACGGCCGTGTCGATCACGCCCGTCTGCCGCAACTGCATGACCAGTCGGATCTTGCGCGCCGCCAGGCTCACGTCGTTCCCAGCCCCCAGGCGTGAAGCAGTACCGTGGTTCAGTCGAACGCCCCGCTCAGCGAGGCCATCAGATCGCGCGCCGTCAGGTCCAGGTGCAGCGGCGTCACCGACACGTACCCCTCGGCGATCGCCGCCAGGTCGGTGTCGTCGGACATCCCGTCGTCGCGCATGTAGTCGCCGATCCAGACGTACGGCCGGCCGCCGGGGTCCTTGCCCTCGACCACCTCGGTCTGGACGTCGCGCCGGCCCTGCCGGACCACCCGGACGCCCCGGACCTGGTCCGGCTCAACGTCGGGGAAGTTCACGTTGACCAGCGTGTCCGGGCCGAAGCCGGCGGCGCAGATCTGCCGGATCACCCGGGCCGCGTGCGCCTTCGGCGTCTGCCAGCGGAAGTCGTGGTCGCCGCGCCGGTTGAGCGACAGCGCGATCGACGGCAGCCCCAACAGCGCCGCTTCCATCGCCGCGGCGACGGTGCCCGAATAGGTCACGTCCTCAGCCAGATTGGAGCCGAGGTTGATGCCCGAGAGCACCAGGTCCGGCTTGCGGTCGGCCAGCACCTTGGCGGTCGCGACGACAACGCTGTCGGTCGGCGTGCCGTCGACCGAATGGCGCCGCGGCTCGAGCTGGCGCAGGCGCAGCGGCCGGCGCACGGTGAGCGAATGGCTGGTGGCGGACTGCTCGGTCTCAGGGGCGACCGTCCAGACGTCGTCGGAGAGCGTGCGCGCGATCTCCTCCAGCACCCGGATGCCGGGGGCGTGCACGCCGTCGTCGTTGGTGATCAGGATGCGCGCGCCGGTGGGGTCGATCGGCTTGAGGGCGCTCATGCCGCGGCCCCGCCGGCTAGGATCGTGTCGCGCCCGCCGAGATAGGGCCGCAGCGCCTCGGGCACGCGCACGCTGCCATCCGGCTGCTGGTGGTTCTCCAACACCGCGATCAGCGCCCGGCCGACGGCGATGCCGGAGCCGTTCAGGGTGTGGACGAAGCGGGTACCCTTGCCCTCGCTCGGGCGGAAGCGCGCCTTCATCCGCCGGGCCTGGTAGTCGCCGGTGTTGGAGCAGCTGGAGATCTCCCGGTACAGTCCCTGCCCCGGCAGCCAGACCTCCAGGTCGTAGGTCTTGCGCGCGGCCGCCCCGGTGTCGCCGGTGCACAGCGTGACCACGCGGTAGGGGACTTCCAGCTTCTGCAGCACCGCCTCGGCGCAGCCGACCATGCGCTCCAATTCGTCCCAGCTTTTGTCCGGGTGGGCGATCGACACCATCTCGCACTTCTCGAACTGGTGCTGGCGCAGCATGCCGCGGGTGTCCTTGCCGGCGGCCCCGGCCTCGGCGCGGAAGCACAGCGTGAGCGCGGTGTAGCGGATCGGCAGGTCGGCCTCGGCGACGATCTCGTCGGCCATCAGGTTGGTCAGCGGCACCTCGGCCGTGGGCGACAGCCAGTAGCCGTTGGTGGTGCGGAACAGGTCGTCGCCGAACTTGGGCAACTGGCCGGTACCGTAGAGCGCGTCGTCGCGCAGCAGGACCGGCGGATTGACCTCCTGATAGCCGTGCTCGCCCGTCTGCAGGTCGATCATGAACTGCCCCAGCGCGCGGTGCAGCCGGGCGATTTCGCCCTTCATCACCACGAACCGGCTGCCGGACAGCTTGGCGGCCAGCTCGAAATCCATCTCGCCGGTCGCCTCGCCCAGCTCGAAGTGCTGCTTCGCCGGGTCGGGCGTGTGCGGCTCGCCCCAGCTGCGCACCAGGACGTTGTCGTCGTCGTCGTCGCCGTCCGGCACCTCGTCGGCCAGCACGTTCGGCAGCCCGGCTAGCAGCTCGTCGAGCTCGCCCTGCAGCTGCTGCTCGCGCTCCTCGACTTGCGTCATCCGGCGCTTCAGGTCGGCGACCTCCTGCTTCGCCTGCTCCGCGGCATCCTGCTCGCCGGCCTTCATCTTCTGGCCGATCTCCTTGGACGCCTCGTTCCGGCGGGTCTGCATCTCCTGCAGGTCCTGGTGCAGGCGCCGGCGCTCCTGATCGAGCTCCAGCAAGCGCGGGGACTGCGGGTCCAGCCCGCGGCGCGCCATCGCGGCATCGAACGCGTCGGGCTGTTCGCGGATCCACTTGAGGTCGTGCATGACGTCTTTCGTTCTAGACTCGGCTGGCGCGCCGCCGTCTAACGGCGCGCGGCGAAAACCGCAGGCGTTATAAGGCCTCGGTGGTTACCCGTCCATGACCGCGCCCTGGGAGCGCGCCCGCCCGCGTCGGAACCGGGCCAGCGCCGCGCGCCCCGTCGGCGCGCCCGGCCCGCGACCCGTTACCCGGGTCGCGGGGTTGGCGGCGCTACTCGTCGTTGACCTCGCGGTCGACCTCGGCCTCGGCCTCGGCGCGCTTGCGCTCGGTCATCCGGGCCATCCAGATCGACACCTCGTAGAGCAGGATGATCGGCACCGCGAGCGAGATCTGGCTCAGCGGATCCGGCGGGGTGAAGATCGCCGCGACCACGAACACGCCGACGATGGCGTACTTGCGCTTGCGCCGCATGCCCTCGCTGGTGGCCAGGCCGACGCGCGCCATCAGGGTCATGACGACCGGCAGTTGGAAGCACAGGCCGAAGGCGAAGATCAGCTTCATCACCAGGCCGAGATACTCGTTCACCTTGGCTTCCAGCTGGATCGGCAGGTTGCCGCCGGCCCCGCTGGTCTCGAACGACAGGAAGAACTCCCAGGCGAGCGGGAAGATCGCCCAGTAGACCAGCGCGCCGCCCATGAAGAACAGGATCGGCGAGGCGACCAGGAAGGGCGCCAGCGCCTTCTTCTCGTGCCGGTACAGCCCGGGCGCCAGGAACAGCCAGAACTGGGTGAGGAAAATCGGGCAGGTGATGAAGGCGCCGAAAAAGAAGGCGACCTTGATGTAGGTGAAGAAGACCTCGGTGAGGTCGGTAAAGATCATCCGGCGGTAGCCCTGCTCGAGCCCGCGGCGCTGCAGGATGTCCGCCAGCGGATCGACCAGGAAATTGAACAGCGGTTCGGCGAAGTAGAAGCAGATCAGGAAACCGACGACGAGCGCGCCGATACTCCACAGCATGCGGTTGCGCAGCTCGATCAGGTGATCGAGCAGCGGCATTTTGCGGTCGTCGTAGGTGTCGTCGCTCACGCCCGAATGCGCCCTTCTTATTCGCCGCGCCGGGGCTTAACGCTCAGCTGCCCAGCCGTGGCGCCCCTGGCTCGCCGCATCACCCCCCGGGTGCGCGCCTTGCCTAGCTCGACGCGGTGGTGTCCGCTTTCTTGTTGCCGCCCGACTTGCCGCCACCGCCGGTCTTGGTGCCCCCGGTCTTGGTGCCCGAAGACTTGCTGCCGCCCGTGGATTTCGAGCCGGAGGACTTGGCGGACGTGGATTTCGTGCCGGTGGATTTGGTGCCGCCGGTCTTGGTCGAGCTCGACTTCGTCCCAGCCGACTTGGTGCCGCCGGTTTGGCTGCCGGACGCCTTGGTGCCAGTGCTCTTCGTGCCAGTGTTCTTCGTGCCAGTGCTCTTCGTGTTCTGGGCCTTGGCGCTGCTGCTGCCGGACGTGCCGGAGGCGCTCGCGGAGTCGC
>CAYRCO010000197.1:0-6158 GCA_964422775.1 uncultured Rhodovibrio sp. | reverse complement strand
GATCGTGCCAATGTTGCAGTGCGGCTTGTCGCGCTCGAACTTTTGCTTCGCCATCGCTGTCTGTCTCCGTTACCCGGTATCTGTCTGCCGCCCCGCGGTCCGCCGCCGGGCGCTTTTGTCTTGATGCGTTTCGCGTACGTCCGGCCGCTTCGTCCGCGCGGTCCGCAGGGGTCGCCCGCGGCCGTCGCGCGCCAGCGGCGTTAGGCCATCTTCGACACGACCTCGTCAGCCACCGCCTGCGGGACGCGGTCGTAGTGGCTGAAGTGCATCGTGAATTGGGCCCGGCCCTGGCTCATCGAGCGCAGCGTCTTGACGTAGCCGAACATGTTGGCCAGCGGCACTTCGGCGTTGATCACGCGGGCGTTGCCGCGGTGATCCATCGCCCCGACGCTGCCACGCCGGGAATTCAGGTCGCCGATGATGTCGCCCATGTACTCGTCCGGCGTCACCACCTCGACCTTCATGACCGGCTCCAGCAGAACCGGCTTGGCCTTCTTGATGCCGTCGCGGAACGCCTGCCGCGTCGCAACCTCGAAGGCCATGATGCTGGAGTCGACGTCGTGGCTGGCACCGTCGACCAGCGTGGCCTTGAAGTCGATCACCGGGAAGCCGGCGATCACGCCGCCCTCGCGGGCGTTCTGCAGACCGCGCTCGACGCCTGGGATGTAATCCTTCGGCACCGAGCCGCCGACGGTCGCGTTCTCGAACTGGAAGCCCTCGCCGGCCTCCAGCGGCTCGAACACGATCTTCACGCGGGCGAACTGGCCGGCGCCGCCAGTCTGCTTCTTGTGCGTGTGGTCGATCTCCGCGCGCTGCGAGATCGTCTCGCGGTAGGCCACCTGCGGGGCGCCGACGTTGGCGTCGACCTTGAACTCGCGCCGCAGCCGGTCGACCAGGATGTCGAGGTGCAGTTCGCCCATGCCCTTGATCACGGTCTGGCCGCTCTCGACGTCGGTCTGCACCTGGAAGGACGGGTCCTCCTGCGCCAGGCGGCCCAGCGCCTGACCCATCTTCTCCTGGTCCGCCTTGGACTTAGGCTCGACCGCGACCTCGATCACCGGGTCCGGGAACTCCATGCGCTCCAGAACGATCGGCGACTTCGGGTCGCATAGCGTCTCGCCGGTGGTCACGTCCTTCAGGCCCGCGATCGCGACGATGTCGCCGGCGAGCGCTTCCTCGATCTCCTCGCGGTGGTTGGCGTGCATCAAGAGCATGCGGCCAACCCGCTCGCGCTTGTCCTTGACCGAGTTCAGGATCTGCGAGCCCTTGGTGACCTTGCCGGAGTAGACGCGGACGAAGGTCAGCGTGCCCACGAACGGGTCGGTCATGATCTTGAAGGCGAGCGCGCTCATCGGCTCGTCGTCGCCCGCCTTGCGCTTGTCTTCTTCCTCGGTGCCCGGCTTGACGCCCTTGATCGCCTCGACGTCCATCGGCGAGGGCAGGTAATCGACGACGCCGTCGAGCAGCGGTTGCACGCCCTTGTTCTTGAACGCGGAGCCGCAGAAGACCGGCACGAAGGAGAGGTTACAGGCCTCCATGGCCTCCTCGTCCTGCTCGACCGCGTGCTCGATCAGCTCTTGACGGGCGTTCTCGGCCGCTTCCTTCAGGTCGTCCGGGATCTCTTCGTAATCCCACTTCGCGCCCAGCGTCTCTTCCTGCCAGACCACCGCGCGCTGCTCGATGACGTCGATGACGCCCTTGTGCTCGTTCTCGGTGCCGTAGGGCAGCTGCATCACCGCCGGCGTGGCGCCCAGGCGATCGCGCATCATCTGGACGCAGCGATCGAAGTTCGCGCCCATGCGGTCCATCTTGTTGACGAAGCAGATCCGCGGAACCTTGTAGCGGTCGGCCTGGCGCCAGACCGTCTCGGACTGCGGCTCGACGCCGCCCACCGAGTCGAACACCGCGACCGCGCCGTCCAGCACGCGCAGCGCGCGCTCGACCTCGATCGTGAAGTCGACGTGGCCGGGCGTGTCGATGATGTTGATGCGATGGTCGTTCCAGAAGCAGGTCGTCGCGGCGGACGTGATCGTGATGCCGCGCTCCTGTTCCTGCTCCATCCAGTCCATCTGCGCGGCGCCCTCGTGCACCTCGCCGATCTTGTGCGACCGGCCGGTGTAGTACAGGACGCGCTCGGTCGTGGTCGTCTTACCGGCATCGATGTGGGCCATGATGCCGATGTTACGATAACGCTCGAGCGGGGTCTGACGGGACGTCATGGCTGCTCTCTTTCGCGTGCGGGCGGCGCGTGTGGCCGGTTACCAGCGGTAGTGCGAGAACGCGCGGTTGGCCTCGGCCATCTTGTGCGTGTCCTCGCGCTTCTTGACGGCCGCGCCGCGGTTGTTCGACGCGTCCATGAATTCGTTGGCGAGCCGCTCGGTCATGGTGTGCTCCGAGCGGGCCCGGGCGGCGCGGATCAGCCAGCGGATGGCGAGCGCCTGGCCCCGGTTGTGCTTCACTTCCACGGGGACCTGATAGGTCGCGCCGCCGACGCGCCGGGACCGGACCTCGATGTCCGGCGTCGCGTGCTCCAAGGCGTCGTGGAAGGTCTGCAGCGGATCGCCGCCGGTCCGCGACTTGATGCGCTCGAAGGCCTGGTACATCAGCTTCTCGGCCGTGGCCTTCTTGCCGTCGTACATCAAGTTGTTGACGAACTTCGTGACGATCACGTCGTTGAACAGCGGATCCGGCAGGATTTCCCGCTTTTCCGCGCTGTGCCGGCGAGACATGCGGTTTGCGCTCCTTACTTCGGACGCTTGACGCCGTACTTCGAGCGGCGCTGCTTGCGGTTCTTGACGCCCTGGGCGTCCAGCGCGCCGCGGATGACGTGGTAGCGTACGCCCGGCAGGTCCTTCACGCGGCCGCCGTGGATCAGCACGACCGAGTGTTCCTGCAGGTTGTGCCCCTCGCCCGGGATGTAGCTGGTGACCTCGTAGCTGTTCGTGAGCCGCACGCGGGCGACCTTACGCAGCGCCGAGTTCGGCTTTTTCGGCGTGGTGGTATAGACGCGCGTGCAGACCCCGCGGCGCTGCGGGCAAGCTTCGAGCGCCGGCACCTTGTTCGGCACCGTGCGGTCCTTACGGCCCCGCCGGACTAACTGGTTAATCGTCGGCATTCGTCATTCAACCCTTGTCGTTACCAAGCAAAACGCCGTCGGGAGCCAGGCCTTGGGTAAGGCCGCCCCGACGTGCGGACACGCGGACATCCGCCGGTTAGCGTTGCGTTGGCTATGTTCCAGTCTGGTCGCGCGGGACTGCGTCTAGGCCGCAAGACCGGCGAAGCGCCGTAAGCGACCTACCACCAGCCCCCGTAAAGGCTGGCGCATCCTAGTGAGGGCGCCGGTGTGCGTCAAGCGGTCAAAAACCGCTCTTTTCCGCCGATTCCAGCCTCGTCTCGGACTGGCGCCAGCGGGCACTGCAACGCCCCACCGCCGATACGCATTGCGCGGAACCCGAACCGGCCGGCACCGCCCTTAAGCGGCGCCGGCCGGCCAAGTCCCGCGCGAACCTAACGACGTAACGCCGCGGTCGCAACCGAGTCGTCACATCGCATCTGCGTTCCGGGCCGATTTCCCGGAATTACTGCGCCGCGGACTGCTCCGCGTCGCCGCCGCCGGCCAGTTCCTCGCGCTGCTCGCGCTCTTGAAGGAGCTTCCGATCGCGCTGGGAAGCCAGCTTGCGGTACTCGTTCATGGTCGCGCCCGTGCCCGCCGGGATCAGGCGGCCCACGATCACGTTCTCCTTGAGGCCTTCCAGGTAGTCCGACTTGCCGTAGACGGCCGCCTCGGTGAGCACCCGGGTGGTCTCCTGGAAGGACGCCGCGGAGATGAACGAGCGGGTCTGGAGCGAGGCCTTGGTGATGCCCTGCAGCACCGGCCGGGCGTGCGCCGGGGCCATCGACTGCTCGGCCATCTTGCGGTTGACCTCCTCGTACTCCAGCCGGTCGACATGCTCGCCCACCAGGTAGGTGGTGTCGCCCGGGGCGCTGATCTCGACCTTCTGCAGCATCTGGCGGATCACCACCTCGATGTGCTTGTCGTTGATCTTCACGCCCTGCAGCCGGTAGACGCTCTGGATCTCCTCGACGAGGTACTCGGCGAGCGCCTCGACGCCCAGGATGTCCAGGATGTCGTGCGGCACCGGGTTGCCGTCGACGATCATGTCGCCGGTGTCGACCCAGTCGCCCTCGCGCACGGTGATCTGCTTGTTCTTCGGCACCATGTACTCGCGCGAGGTCTGGCTCTCGTCGTCCGGGACCACGATCACGCGGCGCTTGGTCTTGTAGTCCTTGCCGAACTCGACCCGGCCCGGGATCTCCGAGAGGATCGCGTAGTCCTTCGGCTTGCGCGCCTCGAACAGTTCGGCGACGCGCGGCAGACCGCCGGTGATGTCGCGGGTCTTGGACGACTCGCGCGGGATGCGGGCCAGCACGTCGCCCGCCTTCACCTGGTCGCCGTTTTCCACCGACAGGATGGCGTCGACGCTCAGGTAGTAGCGGGCTTCCGCGCCGTTGGCCAGCTGGACCACGTCGCCGTTGGAATCGCGCAGGACGATTCGCGGCTTGAGCTCCGAGCCCTTGGGCTGCTGCTTCCAGTCGACCACCACGCGGTTGGTGATGCCGGTCGTCTCGTCGGTCACCTCGCGCACCGAGGTCCCCTCGACCAGGTCCTCGTAGTGGGCCGTGCCCTCGCGCTCGGTGATCACCGGCTGGGTGTAGGGATCCCACTCGGCCAGCCGTGTACCCTTCTCGACCTCGGCGTCCTCCTGCACCAGCACCTTGGCGCCGTAGGGCACCTTGTAGCTGGCACGCTCGCGGCCGTCGTTGTCGGAGATCACGAGCTCGCTGTTGCGGCCCATGACCACGAGCTGGCCTTCGGAGTTCTCGACGACGTTCTTGTTGCGGATTTGAACGACGCCCTCGACCGAGGCCTCCACGCTCGACTGCTCGCCACCGCCCTGGGCGGCGCCGCCGATGTGGAAGGTGCGCATGGTCAGCTGCGTGCCCGGCTCGCCGATCGACTGCGCGGCGATCACGCCCACGGCCTCGCCGATGTTGACGTTGGTGCCGCGGGCCAGGTCGCGGCCGTAGCATTGCGCGCAGATGCCCTTGCGGGACTCGCAGGTCAGCACCGAGCGGATCTTCACCTGATCCAGACCGGCGGTCTCGATCTTGTCGATCAGCTCCTCGGTGATGATCTGGTCCTGCTGGATGATCAGCTCGCCGGAGACCGGATCGTAGACGTCCTCCAGCGCCGTGCGGCCGAGCACACGGTCGCTCAAGGGGGCGATCACCTCACCGCCCTCGACCACCGGCTTCACGGTCAGGCCGTTGCGCGTGCCGCAGTCCTCCTCGGAGATCACGGCGTCCTGGCTGACGTCGACCAGACGGCGGGTCAGGTAGCCCGAGTTCGCCGTCTTGAGCGCGGTGTCGGCCAGGCCCTTACGCGCGCCGTGCGTCGAGTTGAAGTACTCGAGCACGGTCAGGCCTTCCTTGAAGTTGGAGATGATCGGCGTCTCGATGATCTCGCCCGAGGGCTTCGCCATCAGCCCGCGCATGCCGGCCAGCTGGCGGATCTGCGCGGGCGAGCCGCGGGCACCGGAGTGCGCCATCATGTAGACCGAGTTGATCGCCCCGCCGGTCTTCTTGGAAATCTCCGCCATCATCGCGTCGGCGACGTCGTCGGTGCAGCGCGACCAGACGTCGACCACCTTGTTGTACTTCTCGCCGCGGGTGATCAGGCCGTCCTGGTACTGCTGCTCGAACTCCTTGACCTCGGACTCGGCGTTGCCGACCAGCTGGTGCTTGGCGTCCGGGATGATCATGTCGTCCTTGCCGAACGAGATCCCGGCCTTGGTCGACCAGGAGAAGCCGAGCGCCATCACCTTGTCGGCGAAGATCACCGTGTCCTTCTGACCGCAGTGGCGGTAGACGATGTCGATGACCTCGGTGATCTCCTTCTTGGTCAGGAGACGGTTGATCAGGCTGAACGGCACGTTCGGATGGCGCGGCAGCACCTCGGCCAGCAGCATCCGACCGGGGGTGGTCTCGATCGTCTGCGTGACCTCGTTGTTGTTCTCGTCAACGGTGTCGAAGCGGGCCTTCACCTTGGACTGCAGCGTGACCGCGCCCTGCTGCAGGGCGTAGTCGATCTCGCCCAT
>CAYRCO010000196.1:0-6175 GCA_964422775.1 uncultured Rhodovibrio sp. | reverse complement strand
AAGAACACCCTGTTGGTGCCTTTCTCGTACTTCTGTAGCTGCTGAAAGGTGACGCCGATCCGCCTTCCAGCTTCATTCTGGGACAAACCTGCTTCCGCGCGTTTGCGGCGCAGGACGGTGGCAAGAGCCGAATCGTAGGGTTTCTGCTTCATGCGGATAATGATGCAACAGAAACGCGAACCGTCAACGGCATTACAACGTCATCCACCCCGTGCAGGCCACCTTTAAGCGTGTTTGGGAGCGTCGGCGTGGTTTAACGGGCATCTCCAGGGAAGACGCTGGCACGTTCGGCTCTTTGCGAACCTGAAAGCAAGGAGACGAGCCAATGTCCGTGACGACCTCGAAGCCCGGCCGGGGCACCGCGTGGAATTCCGGCAAGCTCATCGGCCCCAAGCCGCCCCTTCAAGCGAAGCACGTTTGGGCGATCCGCACGCACCTCCAGCTCGCTGAAAAGCCCCGCGACCTCGCCCTGTTCAACCTGGCGATCGACAGCAAGCTCCGCGGCTGCGACGTCGTGGCGGTGAAGGTCGCCGATATCGCGCCTCATGGATACGCCCTCGATCGTGCCACGGTCCGGCAGCGTAAGACCGGTCGCCCGGTGAAGTTCGAACTGACCGAACAAACCCGCGAAGCCATCGATGCTCATGTCCGGGCTTCGGGGAAACGCGGCGGGGACTACGTCTTCGACGGGCGTGGGGACGGCGAACAGCATCTATCCACGCGCCAGTACGCCAGGCTTGTGTCCGACTGGGTCGCGCTCGCTGGCCTCGACCCCGCGCTCTTCGGCACTCACTCGTTGCGTCGGACGAAGGCGACGCTGATCTACCGCCGAACCGGTAACCTGCGAGCCGTCCAACTTCTGCTCGGTCATACGAAGATCGAGAGCACCGTGCGCTACCTGGGTGTCGAGGTCGACGACGCCCTTGCGATCGCCGAGAAGGTCGACGTCTGAAGCTGAGGGCGGAGCGGTCGCGCTCCGCCCACTCTTATATCGCGGCCTCGGGCCAGGAACGGAAGTTGGCTTACAGCATTACTAGCCGGGCGACCTTGGTTGATCGCCCGGCCTAACTGGGCCACCGGCTTTCGGCCCGTCGACCTTCACGCGGCCGTCGGCGGCGGGCACTAGGCCCATCACAGCCCGGGCGATCGCCGACTTGTCGGCGCCGGCCTCGGCCGACCAGCTCGAGCGTTCCGCCTTCGCCGAGGCCGAACGCGACGCCGCAGACCGCGTCGATGAACGGGTCCCGGACGCCGGGCGACTGCGAGGCCCGGATCAAGGCGTGCCGGCTCGCCCTGCTCGACTACAGGACGCGGGCGGCCACCAGGAAGGCCAACCAGCTGATCCGGCACGACCCGGTCCTGGCGGGGATTCCCGCTCTCCCGGAAAACCGCGCTGCGGTATCGCGGCCGGAGCGGTCGAGGCGTCGTCAGGGGCGACGCCAGCTTGGCAGCAGGTTCTTCGCTGGTCCGCGGAAGGTCCCGGCGGCCACCAGGTGTCCGATCGCGGCGATGTCCGGGGTGAAAGGGCGATCGCGGTCGTAGAACGGCACGGACGCACGTACAGCCGCGACCATGTCTTCCAAGGTCTCGCTCGTCTCGAGTGGCCGGCGGAGATCGATGCCTTGCGTCGCGGCGAGGAGTTCGATCGCAACGACGTCGCGCGCGTTGCCGGCGAGCGTGACTGTACGCCGGGCGGCGTAGGTGCTCATGGACACATGGTCTTCCTGGTTCGCCGAGGTGGGAATCGTGTCCACGCTCGCGGGATGGGCCAGCCCCTTGTTTTCGCTGACCAGGGCGGCAGCTGTCACTTGTGCGATCATAAAACCGGAATTCAGGCCCGGTTCGGGGACGAGAAAAGCCGGCAGCTCGCTCAGGCTCGGGTCGATGAGCACCGCCACGCGCCGCTCACTGATCGATGCGACTTCGGCGAGCGCGACGGCCATCTGGTCCGCGGCGAGGGCGACGGGGGCGGCGTGGAAGTTGCCGCCTGACAACACAGCCCTGTCCTGGGCGAAAACGAGCGGGTTGTCGGAAACCCCGTTCGCCTCGGCTAACAGCGTCTCCGCGCAGCGGTGGAGCGCGTCCAGGCAGGCGCCCATCACCTGCGGCTGGCAACGCAGGCTGTAGGGGTCCTGCACCCGCGCGCAGTCTCGGTGGGACTCCAGGATCGCGCTGTCCCGAAGCAGCTCGGCGTAGACGTCGGCGATCTCGCGCTGCCTCGATTGACCCCGCACGGCCTGGATCCGCGCATCAAACGGGACCGCGCTCGCCAAGGCCGCATCCACGGACAGCGCCCCGGCGACGGTTGCCGCGGCGAAGACGTCCTCGGCCTGGAACAGCCCGTCGAGCGCCAGGGCGGTCGACACCTGGGTTCCGTTGAGCAGCGCCAGCCCCTCCTTCGGCGCCAGATCAAGCGGGGCCAGCCCGGACCGAGCCCTTCTCCGGGATCACGGGCAGCACGTCATGGGCCAGCAAGTTCTCCAGCGCCTGGAGCATCGGCCAACGCACCCCCGAATAGCCCTGCGCCAGCGCGTTCAGTTTGAGGGCGAGCGTGAGCCTGACGGTCCGCGCCGGCAAGGGCGCGCCGACGCCGGCGGCGTGGGACAGCACCAGGTTGCGCTGAAGCTGGTCGAGGTGATCCCGGGGAACGCGCGTCTGGGCGAGCTTGCCGAAACCGGTGTTGATACCGTAGACGGCCCGCTCCCCGGCGCAGATCTCGGCCACCGCCTCGGCCGATGCGTCCACGTTCGGCTGACCAGCCGGGTCGAGGGCGAGGCGGGCGGTGCCCTCGGCGACCCGTCGCAGCGTTTGCAGGCTTAGCGCCCCGGGGGTCAGCCGGATCACGTCGGTGGCGGTCATGGTGGTGCTCTCCTGTCACAGACGACCCGAGGTCTCAGCCAAGAGGCCCATGCAGCGCGGCGCGACGGCGTCAAAACGGTGCGTATCGGCGATCCGTGCGCCATCCACGGACACACGGCCGTCGACGCATGGATCGACGGCTCCTGAAACCCGTATCCGACGTATCAGACAGGGGTTGGCCGGGGGAACAGCAGCCCGGCTGATGTCCGGTCCGGAGCGGGTTGACAAGCTGATGGCGCGGCCACCGCGCCGGCCCGGCGCCTACGCGCCGCCCCGATGCGTCCGCGGCCAGACGCCGAGGCGGTGTGATGGCGTGTCTCCCGCCAACGCCCCGGGGTTTTGAGCCTTTGATCTGGTCTGAGGCCGATCGCCGAACGTCGGCGCCCCGGCACCGCCGATACTGGGGATGCCGGGTCGCGACGGCATCGCGCGGTTACGCGAGACATCCCGCGCGCCCAGCTCGTTCCGCCCGCGTGCGCAAGCGCCATCGGTAAAGCCGGTCGCCGGCGCGCCTCTAGCCGAACAACAGCCCAGGGAGCCACGAGGCCAGACCGGGCACGAGCAGCACGATCCCCATCCCGATCACCTGCAAAACGATGAACGGCAGCACCCCCTGATAGATCGCGCCCGTCGTGATCTCCGGCGGCGCGGCCCCGCGCAGGTAGAACAGCGAGAAGCCGAACGGCGGGGTCATGAACGAGGTCTGTAGGTTCATCGCGATCAAAACGGCCAGCCAGATCGGTTCGGCGCCTTTGATGATCAGCACCGGCACCACGATCGGCAGCACGATCACGGAGATCTCGACGAAGTCGAGGAAGAACCCCATGACGAAGATCACCGCCATCACGAAGAGCAGCGCGGCAACCATCCCCCCCGGCATGGCTTCCAAAAGCCCGGTCACCCGTGTTTGCCCGCCCAGGGTGTGGAAGACCAGCGAGAACACGGTCGCGCCGATAATGGTCGCGAAGATCATGGCGGTGACGCGCAGCGTGCGGTCCAGGATGTCCCCGAGAATCCGCGCGCGGGCGCTGTGCCAAAGCGCGGCGCCCAGCCCGTAGAGCACCACCGCGCTGAGCCCGATGCCGACGCCGACCCCGGCGTACGCGTCGACGGTTGCCGCCGTGGCGAAGCGCATGTCGACCGTCTGGGACAGCACGAGCAGCCCGGCAGCCGCCCCGCCCGTCAGCCAGACCTGTCGGGTGCCGGCGCCCGGTGCGATCCGCCGGCCGGCGAGCATTAAGGCGCCGGCCGCGCCCACGCAGGCGGACTCGGTGGGCGTGGTGATCCCGGACAGGATCGAGCCCAGCACGAGCACGATCAACACGAGCGGCGGCAGCAGCACGGCCAGCACCTTCGCCCAGGACACCCGGACGTCGCGCGCAGGCATCGCCGGCGCCAGGGCTGGTCGCAGCCAGGACACGGCGAGCAGAAAGACGACCATGAGGCCGACCAGGACGAGCCCGGGCAGCAGCGTGGCCGCGAAAATCTCGCCCACGGAGATCGTCTCGACGGTGAACTCACCCTGGGCGTATTGCGCTTGCTGGTAACCGGAGGCCATCACGTCGGCCAGGATGATCAGCATGGTTGACGGCGGTATGATCTGCCCCAGCGTGCCGGCCGCGGTGACCGTGCCTGCGGCGAGGCGCGGGTCATAGTTGTTCCGCAGCATCGTCGGCAGGGCGACCATCGCCATCGCCACGACGGTGGCCCCGACGATCCCGATCGACGCGGCGAGCAGGCCGCCCACGATTGTCACCGAGACGCCGAGCCCCCCGCGGATGCGGCCGAACAACCGGCCCATTTCCTCCAGCAACTCCTCCGCGATCCCCGAGCGCTGCAGGATCACGCCCATCAAAACAAACAGCGGGATCGCGAGCAGCGTGTTGTTGGTGAGGATGTCGAACACCCGCGGGCCGATCGCCTGCAAGCGCGTCATCGGCATCACGCCGGCGGCCGTGCCCAGCCCGGCGAAGATCAACGCCACGCCGGTCAGCGACAGGAACACCGGGAAGCCGAGCAGGATGGCCCCGAACATCGCCGCGAACATCAGGATGTCCAGGCTGTGGGCGAGGGCCTCGATCATCCGGCCCGGTCCTGGTCCTGGTGGATGTGGCCGGTGAGTTCGAGCGCGCAGCGGATCGCCCAGGCGATCCCCTGCAGGAAGATCAGGCCGGCGAAAACCGGGATCAGCGTCTTCAGCGCGAACACCGCCGGGATGCCCCCGACGGACAGCGGTCCTTCCAAAACGGCCCAGCTGTTGGCGACGAAATTGAAGGTGAATACGCCGACGGCGATCGTCGTCGGCCACAGGAAGACGACGGTGCCCAGGAGGTCGATCCAGGCACGCCCGCGGGGTGACAGGCGGCTGTACACGATGTCCACGCGCACGTGCGCGTTGCAAAAGAGCGTGTAGCCGGCGCCCAGCATAAACAAGCCGGCATGCAGGTAAAGCACGGCCTCCGAGACGAAAATGTAGCTGCTGCCGAACGCGTAGCGCAGCAACACGCTAGAGAGCTGTACGAGCAGCATCCCGAGAACCAGCCAACGCGCGGCGCGGCCGACGCCGGCGTTCAGCCGGTCGATCGCGGCGGCCAGGGCAAGAGCCGAACGCACCATCACAAGAGCCGGCTCACCGGCCCGAGGGCTGCGGGGCCACGTCTTGCCCCGAAGCCCCGGTCAGCCCGAGACCCGTCGGTCAAGCCCGTCCTCCGGTCAGCCGGGATAGTCGTAATCCAGCGCACGGGCGTTGATCACACCGCCATCCGCGTGGGTCATGTAATTCGCCATCATGTTGCGGTAGTCGAGGAAGCTCCGGGTGATTCGGCGCACCAGCTCGTCGTCGTGCTCCAGCAATTCGCGCATCAGGGCACCGGCGGCGTTGCCGTGTTCCGTCAGAACGGCATCGGGCAGGCGCCGGACCTGCACGCCCTGCTCGTTCACCAGCTTTGGCAAGGCGCGGGCGTGCTTGGTGTTGTATTCGGTGAGCACCTCGTCGTAGAGCGACTGGCAGGCCAGGGCGACCGCCCGCTTCAGGTCGTCGGGCAGCTTGTTGTAGGCGTCGAGGTTGACCGCGCACTCCTCCGCCGAGGACGGCTCGCCGACCCCGGGCCAGTAGTAGTACTTGGCGACCTCGTAAAAGCCCAGGGAACTGTCGGTCCAGGGCCCGATGAACTCGCCGGCGTCGATCGTCCCGGACTGCAGCGCCTGGTACATTTCGGTGCCGCTCATCGCCTGCGCGGCCACACCGAGACGCGACATCACCTCCAGGTTCAACCCGGCCGTGCGGAAGCGCAGGCCCTTGAGATCGTCCGGGGAG
>CAYRCO010000195.1:0-6216 GCA_964422775.1 uncultured Rhodovibrio sp. | reverse complement strand
CGGATCAGCTGGGGGTCGTCGGGGGCGTGCTTGGACTGGAAGCCGAGGTCCTTGCACATCTGCAGCATCGCCCGGTTTTCCGCCAGCACGTCGCCGGTGATCCGGCGGATGCCGCGGTTCTTGGCGTAGCCGATGATCTCGCGCATCAGGAGATAGCCGAGCCCGCGGCCCTTCAGATCGGAGCGCACGGCGACCGCGTATTCCGCCTCGACGTTGTCGGGATCGCAGGTGATCCGGACCACGCCGTGGATGTCCGCCCCGTCGTCCGGATTGACGGCGACAATCGCCATCTCCCGGTCATAGTCGATCTGGGTCAGGCGCGCGGCGAAGGCGTGGGAAAGCTCCTTCATCGGCGAGAAAAAGCGCAGGCGCATGTCCTCCGGCGTCATCCGCTTGAAGAAGGCCCTGAGCGCG
This sequence comes from uncultured Rhodovibrio sp., assembly GCA_964422775.1. Taxonomy (GTDB): domain Bacteria; phylum Pseudomonadota; class Alphaproteobacteria; order Kiloniellales; family Rhodovibrionaceae; genus Rhodovibrio. Next base: position 5,802 of record CAYRCO010000195.1, on the reverse strand, counting down.
GGCTCGTCCTCCGGGGTGATCGGGCGCAGGAACACCGGCGTGCCGTCATTGAGCGCCTCGGTGTGCTCGAGCTCTTTGGGATAGGGGCTGATCGACAGCCGCTCGGGGCCGCGCACCTTGGGCTGCTGCACCTTGATCCGGGCGTCCAGCGCGACCACGCCGTGTTCGTCGGCGAGCAGCGGGTTGATGTCGAGCTCGGCCACCTCCGGGCAGTCGATCACCAGTTGGCTCACCATGTTGAGCGCGCGCGCGACCGCGTCGATGTCCGCCTTGGGATGGCCGCGGTAGCCCTGCAGCAGGCCGTGCACGCGGGTGCTCTCGATCATGCCGCGCGCCAGGTTCATGTTGAGCGGCGGCAGCGCCAGAGTCTGATCCCGGCGCACCTCCACGGCCGTGCCGCCGTGGCCGAACATCATGATCGGGCCGAACTGCGGGTCCTCGGTCGCGCCCACGATCAGCTCGTGGCTCTCCGGGCGGTTGACCATCTGCTGCACGGAAAAGCCGTCGAGCTTGGCGTCCGGGCGCAGCTCCTGGATGGTGTGCTGCATCCGCTGCGCGGCGTGGCGCACCTCCTCCGCCGATTCAAGGCCGAGTTCGACGCCGCCGACGTCGGACTTGTGGGTGATGTCCCCGGAGATCACCTTGATCGCCACCGGATAACCCAGCTCGTCGGCCGCCTGGACCGCGCTTTCGACGTCGGCGGCAATCCGGGTGTCGACGATCGGCACGCCGTAGGCCTTCAGGATCTGCTTGGCCTCCGGCTCGCTCGACCATTCGCGCCCCTCGTCCAGCACCTTCTTCAGCGCGGCGCGCGCCGTCTCGACGTCGGCCGGGCGCTGGTCGGGGATCGACGGCGGGGTCTCCATCAGCTCCTCCTGGCTGCGCCGGTAGCGCACCAGGTGCAGGAAGCCGCGTACGCCCTCCTCGGGCGTATCGTAGGTGGGGATGCCGCGCTCGGCGAACAGCTGGCGCGCCTCGCGGGCCGCGCCCTCGCCCAGCCAGGCGGTGAACACCGGGCGCCGGCGTCCGCCGATCGTGCGCACGACCGCGTCCGCCGCGTCCTTCGGGTCGGCAACCGCGACCGGGCAGTTCATCACCAGCACGGCGTCGGACTGCTTCTCATCCAGCAGGATCTGCAGCGCGTCGGCGTAGCGCTTGCCGGGCGCATCGCCGATGATGTCGACCGGGTTGCCGCGCGACCAGGTGGGCGGCAGGACTTGGTCCAGTTTCTGGATCGTCTCGTCGGTGAGCTCGGCCATCTTGCCGCCGCCGCCGATCAGGGCATCGGTCGCGAGCACGCCCAACCCGCCGCCGTTGGTCAGGATGGTCATGCGGTCGCCCTTGATCGTGGGCGCGGTCGCCAGCGTCTCGGCGGCGTCGAACAGTTCGTGCAGGTCGTAGACCCGCAGCATGCCCGCGCGCCGGAAGGCGGCGTCGTAGACCGCGTCGGAGCCCGCGAGCGCGCCGGTGTGCGAGCTGGCGGCCTTGGCGCCCTCGGCGAAGCGGCCGCCCTTGATCACGATCACCGGCTTGGTCCGGCTGGCCGCGCGGGCGGCGGACATGAACTTGCGCGCGTCCGAGATCGCCTCGACGTAGAGCAGGATCGCGCGGGTGTGGGGATCGTTGCCGAGGTAGTCCAGCGTGTCGCCGAAGTCGACGTCGGTCATGTCGCCGAGCGAGACGACGTGGCTGAACCCGATCCCGCGCGGCGTCGCCCAGTCGAGCATGGCGGTCACCATCGCCCCCGACTGGGTGACGAAGGCGAGGTTGCCCGGATTGGGCGAGATGTGCGCGAAGCTGGCGTTCAGGCCCAGTTCCGGCAGCATCACGCCGACGCAGTTCGGTCCCAGGATGCGCAGGGTATAGGGCCGCGCGGCGTCCAGCAGCTGCTGCCGGCGGGCCTGCCCCTCGGCGTTGCCGCCCTCGCCGAAGCCGGCGGTCAGCACCACCGCGGCGCGGCAGCCCTTCTCGCCCAGGGCCTGCACCGTCTCCGCGACCGCATCCGGCGGCGTGGCGATCACGCCCAGGTCCGGGACGATCGGCAGCTCGGCGACGGAATTGTAGGCCAGCACCCCCTCGATCGAGCGGTGCTTGGGGTTCACCGGCATGATCGGGCCGTTGAACCCGCTGTGGAACAGGTTCTTGGCCACCACCTGGCCGACCGAGTGGTCCTTCGTGCTCGCCCCGATCAGCGCGACCGACTGCGGCTTGAAGGCTTTGTCCAGGTTCCGGATGCTCACCGCGGGCCTCCCGCTCTCGCTTGCGCCTGACACACCTGGCCGCCGACCGTCCGCCGCACACACGGCCGACCGCGCTCAAACGGCCTTGTTGCACTGCACAACTTAAGGACACATTCGCCCGGCGGCAAGCCTGGAAGGCGCATGCTGCGGCGCCGTAACGCGGTTGTAACAAAGGCCGGTTCGCGCCGGCGTTACGGGCGGCGCCGACGCTGGCGATCCTGGCGGTGGCGGACGTAGCCGATCAACAGAAACAGCGCGAGCGCGCCCAGGCTGATCGGGAAGATCAGCAGCAGCACCGGCACCGAGCTCAGCACCAGCACGACGACGCCCAGCACCAGCGCCGCTCCGCCCAGCACGAACGCGGTTCCGGCCGCGTAGCCGGCGAATTCCCGGAAGTCCATCGCCTCTCTCCTGCATCGGGCCGCGCGATCGCCGTACGGCGCCGCGCGTCCGAACCCGGTTCGAAAGATTGGCATGGCGCCGGCCGGCTTGAACCCCGCACGGGGCTACACGGCCTCGACCTCAAAACGCCCGCCGGGATCGACCAGCGCGTCCTGGGCCTGCGGCAGGGCGAGTTCGCGCCGGCCGGCGTCGCGCGTGGCTTCCAGCACCCGGTGGATGGCGTTGCCAGCGGCGGCCAGCGCCTGGTCGGGCCCGGCACCGCGGGTCAGGTGCGCGGCGATCAGCCCGGCGATCGCGTCGCCCGCCCCGTTCGGCGCGACCGGAAACGCCAGCCGCGGGACGCTGAGCGCCCAGGCCCGCGTGGCGGTGACGGCGAGCAGGCCCAGACTGTCCGCGCCCTCGGGGATCGAGGTGACGATCACGAGCCCGGGTCCGCGCGCGCCCAGGGCGCGCGCCGCGGCAAGCGCGTCGGCGCGGGTCGCCACCGGCCGGCCGGTCAGCCAGCCGAGTTCGAAGGCGTTCGGCGTCACCACGTCGGCCAGGGGCACGACCTCCTGCGCCAGCGCGTCAGCCACCTCGCGGCCGACGTAGAGGCCGGGGTCGGTATCGCCCATCACCGGGTCGGCGATCACCAGGGCTTGCGGGTTGGCGGCGCGCAGGCTGGTCGCGGCGTGCGCCACCACCGCCGCCTGATCGGCCGCGCCCAGATAGCCGCTCAACAGCGCATCGGTTCCGGCGAGGACGCCGCGCCCGGTCACGCCGTCGACCAGCGCCCGCAGGTCCGCAGCCGGCACGACGCGCCCGGTGCAGGCGCCGTAGCCCGGATGGTTCGACAGCGCGACCGTGTCGATCTGCCAGGCCTCCACCCCCAGACGGCGCAGGCAGAAGCCGGCCGCGTCGTTGCCGACGTAGCCGTAGGCGACGTGGGAATTCAGGCAGAGCACGGGCATCGGCGGGTCCGGCGTGGGTTCGCACTCGACGGTTTCGGCGGAAGGGCGCCGGGTCGGGAAAGGCGCGCTGCAGGCGGGCGCTGCCGGCCACCTTGCCACGTGGGTCACGTTGTTTATAGTCGCGCACGGAATGCCGCACTGCAGCATAGCGGTCGGCGCGGTGCAGCATCGGCGCGCCGCCGCCGAGTGAGCGCACGTTTAAGGAGGTGCCACGCATGAGCGAACAACCGGCCGCGCGCCCAAGGCGCAGCGTGCTCTACATGCCGGGCTCGAACGCCCGGGCGCTGGAAAAGGGCCGCAACGTCTCCGCCGACGCCCTGATCCTGGACCTGGAGGACGCGGTCGCGCCGGACGCCAAGGAAACCGCGCGCGAGCAGGTGGTCCAGGCGGTGCAAAGCGGCGGCTACGGCCACCGGGAGATCGCCGTGCGGGTGAACGCGCTGGACAGCATATGGGGCGAAGCGGACGTCCAGGCGGCCGCGACCTGCGGCGCCGACGCCCTGCTGCTGCCCAAGGTCGAGAGCGCGGCGATGGTCCAGGATCTGGAAGCGCGCATGGACGCCGCCGGCGCGCCTCAAGACATGGCGATCTGGACCATGATCGAGACGCCCAAGGGCGTCCTCAACGCCCGCGAGATCGCCGCGTCCAGCGACCGCCTGGCGGTTTTCGTCATGGGCACGAGCGATCTGGTGAAGGACCTGCACGCCGAGCACACCAAGGACCGCCAACCCGTGCTGACGGCGCTCTCCTGGTGCGTGCTCGCCGCCCGCGCGCACGGCCGGGCGATCGTCGACGGCGTCTACCTCGACCTAAACGACACGGCCGGCCTGGAAGCGCAGTGCCGCCAGGGCCGCGAACTCGGCATGGACGGCAAGACGCTGATCCACCCGAAGACGGTCGAGGCGGCCAACCGCGTGTTCGCGCCCAGCGAGGAGCAGATCGCCCACGCCCGCCGGATCATCGACGCGCACGCCGAGGCCCAGCGCCGCGGCGAGGGGCTCGCGGTGCTGGACGGCCAGCTGATCGAAAACCTGCACGTCGAGAACGCCCGGCGCGTGCTCGCGCTTGCCGAGGCGATCGAACACCGCCACGCGGCCTAGGAGAAGAGAACCATGCAGGACACGCAGGAACGGCCGGCCACCCAGGCGCCGGCCGGCAAGCAGATCGAAGGCAACTACTTCGAGGATTTCCGGCTCGGCCAGGAGCTGCGGCACGCGACGCCGCGCACGGTGACCGAAGGCGATCAGGCGCTCTACCTGTCGCTGACCGGGGCGCGCTTCGCCCTCAACAGCTCCGCCGCGGCGGCGCGCGAGGTCGGCTACCAAGGCCTGCCGCTGGACGACTGGCTCGCCTTCCACCTGGTGTTCGGCAAGTCGGTCCCGGACATCTCGCTGAACGCCGTGGCCAACCTCGGCTATGCCGAAGGTGTGTTCCGCCAGCCGGTCTATCCGGGCGACACGATCTCCACCGTCTCCGAGGTGATCGGCCTGAAGGAGAACTCCAACGGCAAGACCGGCACGGTCTACGTCCGCTCCAGCGGGGCCAAGGCCGACGGCACGCCCGTGCTGGATTACGTCCGCTGGGTGATGGTGCACAAGCGCGACCCGGAGAGCCCGGCCCCCGAACCGCAGGTACCCGACCTCGCCGAAGCGGTGCCGGCCGAGCAACTGGAGCTGCCCGCCAACACCGATTTCGGCAAGTTCGACACCGGTCTGACCGGCCAGCCGCACCTGTTCGAGGATTTCGCCGTCGGCGAGAAGATCGACCACGTCGACGGGATGACGATCGAGGAGGCGGAACACCAGATGGCGACCCGCCTCTACCAGAACACTGCCCGGGTGCACTTCAACCAGCACCAGCAGTCGCAGGGCCGCTTCGCCCAGCGGATCGTCTACGGCGGGCACGTGATCTCGATCGCCCGGGCGCTGACCTTCAACGGCCTGGGCAACGCGATCAAGGTCGCCGCGATCAACGCCGGCCGGCACACCAAGCCCTGCTTCGCCGGCGACACGGTCTACGCCTGGTCGCAAGTCCTGGACTGCATGGAAATCCCGGGCCGCGGGGACGTCGGCGCGCTTCGGCTGCGCACGATCGCGACCAAGGACCGGAGCTGCGCCGACCATCCGCTGAACGGCGCCGACGGGAAGTACGACCCCGCCGTGATCCTGGACCTGGACTACACCGTCCTGATCCCCAGGCGGGGGTAGGGC
>CAYRCO010000194.1:3121-6249 GCA_964422775.1 uncultured Rhodovibrio sp. | reverse complement strand
GGTCCTCTCGTCGCCTAGCCAGCGCGCGGGGACGGGAAGTGTGACAACCGTCCCCCGGCTCCTCCAATGTGCGCCTGACGCAGCCCTATGCCAGTTCCCTGTCGACGCAGAGGATGTCTGGTCCTGACCCATCTCCGCCTGCGTAGTCCGGGTGACGCGCGTCGGGAGATGGGTCGGTAGCTGCCAACCGGCCTGCATTCCCCCGATCGTGAAACCATCGGCGCGGCCGTTCGCGGCGACCTGCATGAACAGCCTGGCTTCGGCTGTCGACGGCGCGCCTGCGTGTGATCGATTGGCGGCCGACGCCAGGCTATGGGTGGACCTGGACGTGGCTTTCGTCCGACGGTTCGGTTTTGCCATCGGGGTTAACACATGATAACAGTCGGCGCGCCGTGCCCTATCCCTCCGGAAGCCTGTCTTCCATCTCCCAGAATCGAGGCCACTTGAACGGTAGAGGCGCCGGCCCCGGCGTCCGCGGGTCGCGTGCCTGTCTACCCCGAAACGCCCGCTCACGTCACAAGGACGGAAGTCCCCATGAAACGCACCGTCCGCCTGCCCGCCGTTCTTGCCGCCGCGCTCGTCCTCGCCGTCCTGGCCGTCCTGGCCGTGAGCGCCGTGACACCCCTGAAAGCGCAAGGGAGCGGGTGTAAGATCGGGCCGTACGCCACGTGCAACGACGCTGACCTGACCGGGGCGGATCTCGCCAACCAGAAGATGCGGGCCAGCCAGCTGAAGCGCGCCAAGCTGGACGGGGCGAACCTGCGGTCGAGCGACCTGCAGGGCGCCTACCTGACCGACGCCACTCTGCGGAAGGCGGATTTAACGGACGCGAGCCTCCGCGGCGCGACCCTAATCGGCGCGGACCTGAGCGCGGCCACGCTGCGCCGGACGAATTTCTCCGACGCGCGGATGGACGCCGCGGTGCTGCGCGGCGCCGATGCCAGCGACGCCAATTTCGAGGGCGCGCAGCTGCAAAAAGTCGATTTCCGCGGCGCCGATCTGAGCGGGGCCGTGCTGGTGGGCGCGACGCTGGCGGGCGCGAACCTGGAGGGGGCCACGCTCGACGGGGCCGAACTCTCGGGCGGCGCCTGGCAGCCGTCGGCCAACCTCAGTGGCGCGACCTGGATCGACGGGTCGGTGTGCGCCCGCGGATCGATGGGAAGCTGCGACAACTGACCGGGGCCGGCGCGCCGCGAGGTGCGCGTCCCGTCCGGCTGTCACCCGTCCGCGACCGCGGGCACGATCAGCGAGACGTGCGCCATGCGAACCAACAGCGGCGCGTTGGCGTCGTCGGTGACGACCCAGACGTCGCCTTCGTTCATCGCGCGCTTGAGGTCGTCCATGCCGACGCGGCGCCCGAAATTGACCGTGTAGGTGTGCCCGCCCTGGAAATGCAGTTCGGCGCGCGCGACCGTGACGCCCTTGGTTTCGACCATACCCTTCTCCCGGTTGTCCGACCGGCATTCTACACCCTTAAGGCGGCCGGCGACCGACAGGATCGCAGGGAAGCCGTAAGCCGGCCCGCCCCGTGCGGCCGTCAACGGTTGGCCCGCCACCAGATGTCATGCTCGATCTTGTCTTCCAACTCGGGGTAGTCGCGGCCGTGGAACTTCGGTTCATCGCCTTGCCGGCGCTGGGCGAAGTAGTCTTTGGTCAGCTTCGCGACCGTACCGGAGAGCAGGACGATCGCCACCAGGTTGATCGTCGCCATCACACCCATCGATGCGTCGGCGGTGTTGAACACCGTCTCGACCGTCTGCAGCGTCCCCCAGATCACCATCGCGAGCACGGCCGCGCGCAGCACCATGATCGGCGTACGCCCGCCGAGCCCCCAGTAGGTCAGCGCGTTTTCGGCGTAGCTGTAGTTGCCGATGATCGAGGTGAAGGCGAAGAACAGGATCGCGAGCGCGATGAAGTAGTCGCCGGCCACCCCGATGTGATCGGCCAAGGCCGCCTGGGTCAGCTTGGTCCCGGTCATGCCGCTGCCGGGCTCGAACACACCGGACAGCAGGATGATCAGAGCGGTCACGGTGCAGATGATCAGCGTGTCGATGAACACGCCGAGCGCCTGGACGAAGCCCTGCGAGGAGGGGTGGTGCGGCTGCGGCGTGGCGCACGCGGCGATGTTGGGTGCCGAGCCCATGCCCGCTTCATTCGAGAACAGCCCGCGCTTGACCCCGTTCAGCATCGCCGCTGTGACACCGCCGGTGACGCCGCCGGCCGCGGGCTCGAAGCCGAAGGCGCTCTGCACGATGGTCGCCAGCATCGCCGGCACCTCGCCGATGTTGAGGGCGAGCACGACCAGGGCGATCAGCACGTAGGCGATCGCCATGAACGGCACGACGTAGGAGGCGACCCGCGCGATCTGCGGAATCCCGCCGAAGATGACGACCCCGGCGACCGCGGCGACGACAACGCCCGTTGCGATCTGCGGCACGCCGAAGGCGCCCTGGATCGCGGAGGCGATGGCGTTCGCCTGCACCGCGTTGAACACCAGGCCGAACGACAGGATCAGGGCGATCGAGAACAGCGCCGCGGCGATCTTCGAATTGAGGCCGCGGGCGATATAGAAGGCCGGGCCGCCGCGGTACTGCCCGTCCTGGTTCTTGACCTTGTAGAGCTGGGCGAGCGTGCTTTCGGCGTAGGCGGTCGCCATGCCGACCAGCGCCACGATCCACATCCAGAAGATCGCGCCCGCACCGCCCAGGTAGAGCGCGACCGCGACGCCGGCGAGGTTGCCGGTGCCAACGCGGGAGGCGAGAGAGACGGTCAGCGCCTGGAACGGCGTGATCCCCGCGACGTCGGTTTCCGGGGCGCTGCGGATCACCCGGAACATCTCGGCGAAGTGACGGATCTGCAGCAGGCCGAGCCGGACGGTGAAGAACACGCCGACGGCCAGCAGGCCGTAGACCAGGACGTAGCCCCAGAGGATGCTGTTCAGGAAGTCGACGACGGCCGTCATGAGCCCTCCCGGGTTGGTCCGGTGGTCAACGGGGCCCATCGGCTGGCGATGGGCTTGGCGGCTCCTTAGCGCGCACCGGACTGTGCCAGCGCAAGCGCCGTGTTGAAACAACGGCGGCTGTGAGGCGTGTATCCGGCAACCCGTTACCAGGTAGCGGCCGCGGTAT
>CAYRCO010000194.1:0-3111 GCA_964422775.1 uncultured Rhodovibrio sp. | reverse complement strand
GTGGCGGTCACGGCGTGGCGGTCGGACCGGCAGATATCGGACTGTGCCAGCATGGCCGCGGCCACGAAACCGGCCGGGGTCGTCAAGCGGGTGTCCGGCAGCCCTGTCCGTAAGGCCAGGCCCACCATTCGAATGCACGTGCCCACTGCCGACATGCTGGCCCTATGATCCGCTACAGCGTGGGCGTGGTACCCGCGATCCCGGCCGAAAGCGCCTTCAGTCAGGCACCGCCGGAACCCGCGGTATTGGACGTCAGCCCAGCTGCATGCGCTAACGGATCGAACGGACGTGAGGAACGATGCACCGCGTGATGATCGGAGCACTCCTGATCGTGGTCTCCGGCTGCACCTTGATCGAGCAGGAGCGGATGCGCGGCGACGAGAACGCGTTTCTGGTCACGGCGACCGCGTCGTGTCTCGGGCTCTGCCCGCCCGAGCGGGCGGAACTCCACGAAGCGATGCACCGACAATGCCGCTGGCCGTTGGTTCCGGCGATCCACGCTCGCGGGACGGAGGGCAACGGGCTGCTGGGCGTGCCGCACGCAGTTTGGCGGTACTCGTGCCTGGACCTGGGCGATCGGGACAGGCTGATCACGCGCGGCAGCTAGCGCTGCCACGGCCCCGCCTTGGCCCGGCTGGCCTACTTCGTGGTCAGCTTGAACTCGATCCGGCGGTTCTTGCGCAGGGCCTCGTCGCCGTTGCCCTCGGCGATCGGCTGGTATTCGCCAAAGCCGGTGGCGGCCATGCGATCCGGGGGGATGCCCTGGTCGATCAGGAATTTGACCACTTCCGTCGCGCGCGCGGTCGACAGTTCCCAGTTGGACGGGAAGCGGCCGGTCTGAATCGGGCGGTCGTCGGTGTGGCCGTCGACGCGCAGGATCCAGTCGATGTTGTCCGGGATCTCGTCGATGATCCCCTTCAACGTGTCGGCCAATTGCCGGATCTGCTGCCGGCCGGCCGGGCCTAAGGTCGCCGAGCCGCTGTCGAACAGCACCTCGGACTGGAACACGAAGCGGTCGCCGACCACGCGGATGTTCTCGTTGTCGCCCAGCACCTCGCGCAACCGGCCAAAGAACTCGGAGCGATAGCGGGCCAACTCCTGCACCTTGTTGGCCAGCGCCTCGTTCAGGCGTTCGGACAGGTTGGCGATCCGCACGTCCTTCGCCTGGTTCTTGGCCTCCGCGGCCTCCAGGGCGGCGTTCAGGCGCGCCACCTGCCGTCGCAGGGAGGCCAGCTGGCTGTTCAGCATGTCGAGGCGCGCCTGCTGGTCCTCGCTCAACTGCTGGGCCTGCTGCAGCTGTTCGCGGGTCTCGGACAGCTGGCCCTGCAGCTCCTGCGCGGTCGCGCGCTGCTGGGCGAGCTCGTCCTCCAGCTGCGAGATCTCGGTCTGCCGGGTCTGTGCGGTCCGGCGCTCGGCGGCCAGGCGCGCCAGCAGCTGTTCGATGCGCTTCTGCCGCTCCTCGGCCGTCAGCTGCTGTTCTTCCAGGTCCTGCTGCAGGCTCTCGATCTTCGCCTGGCGCTTTTCCGCCTCGTCCTCGAGCGCCGCCAGGGTGTTTTCGAGCGTGGTGACCTCTTTGCGCAACTCGTCGCGCAGGCTGCGCAGGGTGGCGATCTCGTTCAGCTGGGTTTGGATCTTGTCCTTGTCGGCGTCGATCGTCTGGTAGGCCTGCTCCAGTTCCTGCTTGCGCTCCTCGGCGATTTCTTGCGTCTGCTGCAGCTCCTGGTTCAGCTGCTCGTTGCGGTCGGATAGGGTGGCGAGCTGCTGCTGCAGGTCCTCGCGCTTTGACACCGAGGTCTGCAGCTGGCTGGACAGCTGGGCGACGTTGAGGCGCAGTTCGGCGTTGGCGTCGCGCTCCAGGCTCAGCAGGTCCGATAGCTCGTCGACCCGCTCCTGCAATTGCTGCAGCGCCTCGTCCCGGCCCGACAGGGCGGCCGACAGGAAGAACTGCGCGATCACGAACACCATCAGGACGAACACGACGACCAGCAGCAGGCTGGCCAGCCCGTCGACGAAGCCGGGCCAGATGTTGACCGACCGCTGACTGCCGCCGGAGCGGTCCATCCGGTACATCGTCTAGCGCTCGCTGCCGTATCCGCCGGAGCCGTACCCGCCAGACCCGTAGCCGCCCTGGCCGCCGCCGGTGCCCTGCGGCGGCTCGCTCTCTTCGGCGATCGCGGCGATCGTGCGGGCGAGCAGGCGGATCTCGTTGCGGATCTCCTTCACCACCTGGTCGCGCCCGGTTTGCTGATCGCTCACCAGCCGCTCCAGGCGGACGTCCAGGTTGCGGATGTGGTCCTTGGTGGCGTCGTCCATGCCGCCGGCCTGCTGCTCGCTCTCGCCGGCGTCCGCAATCCGGCCCAGGATCGGCTTCAGCTGCGACTGCGTCTCCGCCACGCGCATCAGCACCGACTGCTCGGTGCGCATCTGGTCGGTCAGGGTGGTCAGGCGTTCGGTCAGCTGCATCAGGTTGCGGTTGATCTGGGCGCGGTCTTCCTCGCCGCCGGAAATCGTCCGCTGCAACGTGTCCAGGCTGTCGGCGGTTTGCTCCAGAAGCGCCTGGATGTAGGCGGGTACGCTCTCGCCGCCGCCGGCGCCTTCGCCCATGCCCCCGCCGGTCAGCTTGGTGATCGAGGACAGCCACTCCTCCAGCTCGTTCATGAATCGGTTGTGCGCCTGACCCGCCTGCAGCTCCAGGAAGCCCAGCACGAGCGAGCCGGCGAGGCCGAACAGCGAGGACGAGAAGGCCGTGCCCATGCCCTGCAGCGGCTCCTGCAACGCGCCCTTCAGCTGCCCGAACAACGCCGCCGGGTTCTGGCCCGAGGCGCTCAGATCGCCGATCGCGTTCGCGACCGAGTTCACCGTCTCCAGCAGGCCCCAGAAGGTGCCCAGCAGGCCCAGGAAGATCAGCAGGCCGATCAGGTAGCGGCTGATCTCGTGGCTCTCGTTGATCCGGCTGCCGATGCCGTCGAGGAGCGAGCGCATCGACAGCGTCGACAGCGACAACCGCCCGCCGCGGCGCTGCTGCTGCTGTTCGCCCATCATGTTGGCAAGCGGGCTTAACAGGCGGGGCGGGCGCTCGTTCTGCATCGAGGTCGGCAGGCCCTGGCCGCT
>CAYRCO010000193.1:0-6258 GCA_964422775.1 uncultured Rhodovibrio sp. | reverse complement strand
TGACACACAAAGAGCCGCCCTGCTGTCGCAGGACGGCTCTTGGAACGTCGGAAGACGTGTTGGCCGGCGCCGCTTACTTCATGCGGCTGGCGACGGTCTCCCAGTCGACCAGGTTGTCGAGGAAGGCCTTGACGTAGTCCGGCCGGCGGTTGCGGTAGTCCAGGTAGTAGCTGTGCTCCCAGACGTCGCAGCCGAGCAGGGCGTGGTCGCCGAAGCATAGCGGGTTCACGCCGTTGGGCGTGCCGTAGATCTTCAGCTGGCCGCTGCCGTCCTGCACCAGCCAGCCCCAGCCGGAACCGAACTGGCCGACGCTCGTGTTCACGAAGGTCTCGCGGAACTGATCCCAGCCGCCGAAGGCGTCGTTGATCGCCTTCTCAAGCTCGCTCGGCAGCTTGGTGCCGCCGCCCGGCTTCATCGACGGCCAGAACAGGTCGTGGTTCCAGTGCTGCGAAGCCTGGTTGAAGATCTTGCCCCGGGACTCGTCCTTGTAGGTCTTCTTGACGATGTTCTCCAGGCTCTCGTTCTCGAGGTCGGTACCCTCGATCAGGCTGTTGAGCGTGGTGACGTAGGCGTTGTGGTGCTTGTCGTGGTGGAACTCGAGCGTCTCGGCGGACATATACGGCTCGAGCGCGTCCTTGGCATAGGGCAGGTCGGGTAGCTGGAAAGCCATCGCGCTTGTCTCCCTCCTCAAGCTTTTGTCGTTGGGCGCGTGGAAGACGGACGCCGGACGAGAACACGCTGGCGGCCGCCGCTATCCCCCTACATAGGCAGGACTGGGCGCATGTTAACCGCCGCGGCGGCGGAATCTTGGCGCCGTCGGCACCGGTCGCCCGACCGGCCGGGCTTGGCGCGGAGCGATCGGTCGCCTATGTCGCGCCGTGTCATGGCCGATACCGACCAGCTCTCCTTCTGCGCCGAGCAGATCCGCGCCAACGATCACGACCGGTTCCTGACCTGTCTGTTCGCCCCCAGCGGGGCGCGCGAGGATCTGTTCGCGCTCTACGCTTTCAACCTGGAGATCGCCAAGGTCGCCGAGGTGGTGACCGAGCCGATGGCGGGGCAGATCCGCATCCAGTGGTGGCGTGAGGCGCTGGACGGTCTGTACGGCGGCACGCCGCGCAAGCACCAGGTCGCCGTCCCGCTGTCCGAGGCGGTGCGCCAGCGCCAGCTCACCCGCGAGCTGTTCGAACGCCTGCTGGACGCGCGCGAGCGCGACCTGGATACCGATCCGCCGGCGACGCTGGCGGACCTGGAGGGCTACGCCACCGAGACCTCCGGCACGCTGGTCGAACTGGCCTGCGAGGTCCTGGGCGCGCGCGACGACGCCAGCCGCACGGCCGCGCGACATGTGGGCATCGCGCACGCGCTGGTCGGGCTCGCCCGCGCGGTGCCGTTCCACGCCACCCAGCGGCGGATGATGCTGCCGGGCAATCTGGCGTGGAACCACGGCCTCGACCCGCACGACCTGTTCGAACTGCGCCAGCCCAAGGAAGTCCGCCCGGTGGTGCGGGAGATGGCCGACCGCGCCGGGGAGCACCTGGACCGGGCGCGCGCCGCGAAACCGCCGCGCGCGGCCGTGCCGGCGCTCTTGCCGGCGACGCTCACCCGCCGTTACCTGCGTCTGCTCGACGCGCACGACCACGACATCTTCGCCCCCAAGGTCCAGACCCCGCCGCCGGGGCGCCCGTGGCGGCTGCTGTGGGCGAGTGCGCGCGGACGGTTTTAGGGCGCTGGGTGTTGCGCTGATCCCCGTCAGCCGTGCTTCGACACGGCCCTTCGGGCCTGCTCGGCATGAAGCGGAATATTGCAAAAACAGAGACTTCATGCTGAGGAGCGATCCATGGGATCGCGTCTCGAAGCATGCCTGACGGGTTAGGAAGCTCCCGCGGCGCCTTACTCCGCCGCCACCTGCGCGGGATCGCTGCCGAGCCACGCGTCCAGCGCGTCCAGCGCGCGGCGCGAGAGCATCGGCTTCTTGTCCTTGCGCTTGATCTTCTTCTGGCCCGCCAGCGGCTGGATCTCCGGCAGCAGGCCGAAGTTGATGTTCATCGGCTGGAAGGTCTCGGGATCGCCGCCGCCGGTAATATGGTTCAGAAGTGCGCCGAGTGCGGTCGTCTCCGGCGGCGGGCTGTGCGGCTCGCCCAGCCGCTCGGCCGCGGCGAAGCGCCCGGCGATCAGGCCGATCGACGCGCTTTCGATATAGCCTTCCACGCCCGTAATCTGCCCGGCGAAGCGCATCCGGGGCGCGGCCTTCAGGCGCAGCTGGCCGTCCAGCACCTGCGGGGAGTTGATGAAGGTGTTGCGGTGCAGGCCGCCCAGGCGCGCGAACTCCGCCTCTTCCAGCCCCGGGATCAGGCGGAAGATTTCCTTCTGCTTCTTGTAGCGGATCTTGGTCTGGAAGCCGACCAGGTTGTAGAGCGTCCCCAGCGCATTGTCCTGGCGCAGCTGCAGGACCGCGTAGGGCCGCTCGCCGGTGCGCGGGTCGGTCAGCCCGACCGGCTTCATCGGCCCGAAGCGCAGCGTCTCCCGCCCGCGCGCGGCCATGATCTCGACCGGCAGGCAGCCCTCGAAATAGGGCGTATCCTTTTCCCAGGTCTGGAACTTGGTGGTCTCGGCCTCCAGCAGCGCGTCGATGAAGCGCTCGTACTGCGCCTGGTCGAACGGGCAGTTGATGTAGTCGCCTTCGCCTTGCGCGTGCTTGGCGCCGTCGTTGCCGTCCTTGTCGTAGCGCGACTGGAACCAGGCCTTATCGAAGTCGATCGTCTCCTTGTAGACGATCGGCGCGATCGCGTCGAAGAACGCCAGATATTCCGCGCCCGACAGCTGCTGCACGGCCGACGCCAGCCCGGGCGCGGTCAGCGGGCCGGTGGCGACGATCACGCTGTCCCAGTCTCCCGGCGGCAGCTCGTCGATCGCCTCCCGCCGGACGTCGATCAGCGGATGGTCGCTTACCGCCTGCGTGACCGCGTCGGAAAAGACGTGCCGGTCGACCGCGAGCGCGCCGCCGGCGGGCAGGCGGGCCTGATCGCCCGCGGCCAGGATCAGGCTGCCGCAACGGCGCATCTCCGCGTGCAGCAGGCCGATCGCGTTGGTCTCCGGGTTGTCGGAGCGGAAGGAGTTGGAGCAGACCAGCTCCGCGAGCCCCTCCGTCTGGTGCGCGTCGGTCTGCCGCTCGGGGCGCATCTCGTGCAGGATCACGGGCACGCCGCGGTTGGCGAGCTGCCAGGCGGCCTCGCTGCCGGCGAGCCCGCCGCCGATCACGTGGACGGGCTTGTCGACGGTGGCTTGGGTCTGCGTCGGGCTCAGGGTCATGGCCGCAGAGATAGCCTCGCACGCCCGCGCGCACAAGGTTCCGGCGACGCAGCACGCGTGGCATACTGCGCCGCACCATGGAACACCTGCGCGACCCCGCCCTCGACACCGGCGACACGCCGCTCAGCCACGCCGTGATCGACGACCGCTACGTGTTCATCAGCGGCCTGGTGGCCGCCGACGTGCCGGACGGCCGCGCGGCGGTCGGCGATGTCGCGGCGGAGACGCGTGTGGTGATGGAAGCCTTGGATGCGCTGCTCGGCCGGCTGGACCTTTCGCTCGCCCAGGTGGTGCGGGTGACCGCCCACCTGACCGATCTCGACGAGATGCCGGCGTTCGACCGCAGTTACGCCGCGTTCTTCCCACACGGTCAGTTCCCGGCGCGCACCTGCGTCGAGGTCGCGCGCCTGGTCGGCGGCTGCCGGGTCGAGATCACCGCGACCGCGCGGCGGCACTGAGGCTCACGGCTGCACCCAGCGCTGCATCGCGGGGAAGCCGCCGGGCAAAGCGTCGGGGAAGAGAATGCTTCGCGGCGCCGTCGTCATGCCCGCCTGGATCAGCCGGTGCAGGCCTGGGAAGAAACCGAATTCGATCTGCTGGGCGATCATCATCGGGTCGGCGCCGCCGTTCTTGTCGGTGCCGTAGGCGCCCGGCCGGAACACGATCTCCAGCGGGAGACCGAGGTGGCGGCAGGCGGCGTAGGACCAGGCGATCGCCTGCAGCTCGCCGCCCAGGCCCTCCAGCCCGTCCAGCACCGGGTCGACGTCGCCCACGGCGGCGGCCTCGGCCCGGATCTGCGCCACGCCGGCGTCGACGTTGTCGCCGATGCGGGCGCGGTAGCGCTGCGGCACCACGGCGAGGTGGCCGGCCTCGTGCAGCAGGTCGCCGGGCGTGAACAGCGCCGCGCGGTCGATCACGAGGCCGCCGTCGGCGATCCGCGCCCCCGCCAGGAAGGCATCGGCCGGGACGTCGCCGTCCCGGATCGGGATGCCGAGCCCGGCGATGAACGCGACGATCCGGTCGGTCGCGGCCGACAGGTCGGCCGGCTCCGCAAGCAGGCTGGACATTCCGGCACCCCGCATACGCAACTGGTGGGCGAGTCTAATAACCGCCTTACTCTATCCAGGCGCCGTGCGGCGTACCAGCGCGTTTGCGCGCTACTCGCCTTTCCACTGCGGCGCGCGCTTCTCCAGGAAGGCGTCGATGCCCTCGGCGGCATCGCGGGCCAGCATGTTCTCGGTCATCACCTCGGCGGTGTGGCGGTAGGCCTCGTCGAGTGTCTGGTCGAGCTGCTCGTAGAACGCCCGCTTGCCGATCTTGAGCACGTGCGGCGACTTCGAGGCGACCTTCTCGGCGTACTTGCTGGCGGCCGCTTCCAAGTCGCTCTCCTCGACCGCTTCGTTGATCAGGCCCCACTCGGCGGCGACGGGTGCTGAGATCATGTCCCCCGTCAGCAGCATCTCCATCGCGCGCTTGCGCGGCACGTTGCGCGACAGCGGCACCATCGGGGTGGAGCAGAACAGGCCGATGTTGACCCCCGGCGTGGACAGGCGCGCGGTGTCCGCGGCGACCGCCAGGTCGCAGGTCGCGACCAGCTGGCAGCCCGCGGCGGTGGCGACGCCGTGGACCTTGGCGATCACCGGCTGGGGCATCCGGGTGATCGTGTTCATCAGCCGGCAGCAGGTGTCGAACACCTCCTCGTAGAACGCCCGGTCGGTGCGGCTGCGCAGCTCCTTCAGGTCGTGGCCGGCGCAGAAGCCCTTGCCGGCCCCCTCCAGCACGACACAGCGGATCGTCGTGTCCTCGCCGACTTCTTCGAGCGTGCGCGTGAGCGTGCGCATCATCTCCAGCGAAAGCGAATTGTAGGCTTTCGGCCGGTTCATCACGATGCGGGCGATCGCGCCCGCGTCCTCGCGCCGGACGATGTTCTCGCTCTGGATCGGCTGGCTGGTGTCGTCGGGCATGCGGCGTCTCCTATGACCCGCGGGTGTCTGGAAGGCCGGAACGCTCGGCCCGGCTTTTCTGGCTTCGTCGGACCATGCCATAAGACACCGCAGGGGAGGAACGCCAGCGATGAGCCGGATTTCGGATGACGACCTGCAGGACCTGATCGACACCCAGCTGCCCTGGGTGCGCGCCATGGGGATGAGCGTGGAGGCGATCGGGGAGGGGACCTGCCGGGTGCGCCTGCCGCACCGCGACGAGCACCTGCGCCCGGGCGGCACGGTCAGCGGGCCTGCGATGATGGGGCTCGCGGACTACGCGATGTACGTGGGCGTGCTCTCCGCGATCGGGCGGGTGGAACTCGCGGTCACCACCAACCTGTCGATCAACTTCCTGCGCCGGCCGAAACCGGCGGCGATCCTGGCGGACTGCCGGATGATCAAGGTCGGCCGCCGGCTCGCCTACGGCGAGGTGTTCCTCTACGCCGAGGCGGCGGAGGACGACGGCCCGGTCGCGCACGTCACCTCGACCTACTCGATCCCGCCGGACCGCGACGGCTGAAATTGGGGTATCTAAATACCGTCATTATAACTCGCTGGTTTTGCACGGTTCCTGGCGCGGTGACCCATTTCTTTGTGTTGACAGGCGGGCAACACCCGCCTACAACCCGCGCCCAGTCATGGCCGCGCATGGGCCCCTGTGACCCGACTTCTTTGGGTCTGAAACGGCGGGCGCGCGGCTCCAAGACACCCGAACATCCAACCAATGGCCACGGGCGATCCACGATCATGAAGACCTACAACGCCAAGCCGGCCGAGGTCGAAAAGACCTGGCACGTGGTCGACGCCGAGGATGTCGTGCTCGGGCGGCTCGCCGCCAACGTCGCGATGATCCTGCGGGGCAAGAACAAGCCGACCTTCACCCCGCACGTCGACTGCGGCGACAACGTCATCGTCGTCAACGCCGACAAGGTGCGCATGACCGGCAAGAAGCGCACCGACA
>CAYRCO010000192.1:0-6266 GCA_964422775.1 uncultured Rhodovibrio sp. | reverse complement strand
GTGCCGGCGCGCTCGACGGCGTCGGCGTACAGCAGCGTCTGCACATAGCAGGTGTGGGCGGCCTGCGACGGCGGGAAGCCGTACTCCTCGCCGAACGACTTGACGAACGCCTGCGAAGCCTCGTCCTGCAGCGACCAGTGCCAGTTGGTCGAGCCGTAGATGCCGGACACGGCCTTGCCGGCGCCCTGCGCCATGACGCGGGAGTACAGCGGCACGACGATCTCGAACTGCTTGCCGTTCGCGGTCGCGTCCTTCAGGCCGAACTGCACCGCCTGCGTCAGGCTGTCGACCATGTCCTTGCCGTAGTGGATCAGGAACAGGACGTCCGCGCCGGAATCGCCGACCGGGGTCAGATACTGCGAGAAGTCGCCGGCGCCGAGCGGGGTGCGGACGGCGTTGACCGTCTCCCAGCCCATGCCCTCGGTGACTTCCTTCATCGACTCTTCGACCGACCAGCCCCAGTTGTAGTCCGCGACCAGCATGTAGGCCTTGCGGTCGGTGCCCATCTGCTCCTTCAGCACCGGGCCGAGCGACGCGGCCGACATATGGGCGTTGAAGAAGTGACGGAAGCCGTAACGCCGACGGTCCTTGCCGGTGGTGTCGTTGGCGTGGGTCAGGCCGGCCATGAAGATCACGCCCATATCCTGACACAGCGCCTGCACCGACACCGCGACGCCGGACGACGAACCGCCGGTCACCATGACGACGCCGTCACGCTCGATCATCCGCTTGGCCGACGCACGCGCGGCGTCCGACTTGGTCTGGGTGTCGCCGGTGACGTACTCGACCTTCTTGCCGAGGATACCGTTCCCCTTGAGCGCGCACGGCTCCATCGTGTTGAGCATGCCGCCGTCGCCCTCGCCGTTCAGGTGCTTCACGGCGAGTTGATAGGCACGCAGCTCGTCCTTGCCCTCGTCCGCGTACGGGCCGCTCTGCGGCACGTTGAAGCCCAGGGTCACGGTGGAGCTGTTACCCGGGTTGTTGCGGAAGTCCTGCGCCCAGGCGTTGCGCACGAAGCCGGTCGGCGCGTTGCCGCTGAAACTCAGCGCGCCCAGACCCGCGGTCGTGGCGGCGCCCGTCTGCAGGAAGCGCCGACGGGACCAGCCAGTCGGATTGCCGTTGTCTGTCATTCTGCCTCTCCTGAACGTTTACCTGGAACCGGGGCGGTTTTGGTTTTTGCCCCGGCTGCCTACCCCAGCGCCCGCTCTGCAGCCCGGGCGGGCCGCAGCCGGTAGCGGACGCATCGCAAGCTTCGGCGGGCGGATTTTGTTTTTTTGCCCTGCCGAACGTGGGAGCGAGCCTACCGTCACTCGCCAACACGGTCCAATACTATTCTGAATTCGCCATAGTAAGTCGGTTCGGCAGCCCCCTCTGCCCCCGCCAGCACCCCGCCCAACTCCCGATCAAAGGCGGATTTTTTGTCCCCCGAACGATCGGCGCAGATGCACTATAGCCCAAATCCGACGGATACCGCGAATCCCGATGCATCCGCCCGTCGATCTACACGTCGCGGCTATTCAGCCTGTCAGGCCAGGGGGCCGGAAGTCGGGCGCGGCTCAGCCCGCGTGCTCGACCACGACCTTGCTCGCCCCGTGGTCGATCCGGACCTTCTCGGCGGCGCGTTTGGCATCCTCGAAGTCGTCGAACGCCGGATTGGCCGGCTCGAACGCCGGCAGTTCGGAGCCGTCCCAGAAGCTGTAGAGACGGTATTTGCCATCTTCCGGGCGGATCCGAATCTCGCACGTCTCGTAGGGGATCGGGCCGACGACGAACAGCCGCTCGACTTTGTGCTCCGCGTCCGGAAACAGTTCGTCAGCGAACGCCTCGGTCTCCTTGATCGGGCAGTCCAGGCGCTTGGCCAGGCTCTTGAACAGGTTCTCCGCGGGCCTGTTGCCCGGCACGATCGTCGCCTCGACCCAGCGCACGCCCGCCGCCTCGTCGCGGTGCAGCAAATGGTCCAGCATGCCGCTCGCGATGCCGCTGTTCTTGTGCGGATCGCGTACGTTGACCTGCCAGACGAACAGCCGGCGCTGATCCTGGGGCAGACGATAGGCGGTCAGCATACCGATGGTGTGCTCGCCCCGCTCGGCGACCACGCTGGTCGCGGCGAAGTTGCGCGCCACCATGAAGTAGGCGTAGCCGGAATCCCGGTCGAGGTTTCCGGATTCGTCGACCATGCGCCAGATTTCGGCGCCGTCGTCCAAGGAGGGGGTGCGGAAGGTGATGTCGTCGCTCACGGTTTTCGCGCAGTCCTTGCTGGTAAGTGCTGCGCCAACCTAGCACGCCAGCCGCACACGGCGAAGCCGTTCGCCGTAACCCTGATTCCACATCCAGTGAGACACAGGAGGCCGCTTAACCGAAAATGACCGCGCTTGCCGCCTACGCCAGCATGTTCGCCAGCGCCTTCCTGGCCGCCACAATCCTGCCGTTCCAGTCGGAGGTGGTGCTGGTCGGCCTGCAGCTCGACGGCTGGCCTTGGGGCTGGCTGGTCCTGGCGGCGACCGTCGGCAACGTGCTGGGCGCCGTGGTCAACTGGGCGCTCGGCCTTGGCATCGAGCGGTTCAAGGATCGGCGGTGGTTCCCGGTCGACCAAAAGACCTACGACCGCGCGGAAGCCTGGTACCGACGCTGGGGGATCTGGTCGCTGCTGCTGGCCTGGACGCCCTGGCTGGGCGACCCGCTCACCGTGGTCGCGGGAGTCCTGCGCGCACCGATCGTGCCGTTCCTGTTGCTGGTCACCGTGGGCAAGCTGGCCCGTTACCTGCTGCTCGCGATCGGCGTCGCCTACTTCGGCTGGGGCGCGGGCGGCTGAGCCAGGTACCGGCGCCCTGCCGGCTATCCCGCGGTCAGGGGCGCCGGTCGCTCACGCAGCCGGAACGGGAAGCCTCTCCAGCGCGGGCACACGACCGCCCTGCCCCGCCAGCCGATGTGCGGCGGCCAGCACAGTGCGCGGGTCGGCTGGCTTGGGTAGCGCCAGGTCAGCGCCGATACAAAGTGCCGCCTTGGCGTACAACGCGCCCGCGTCCGGCCCGTCGCCGCTGAGCGCGATCGCCGGCACCGACGGCTGCAGGCATCGCAACCAGCGAAGCAGTTCGAGCCCGTCCATCTCCGGCATCACGATGTCGGTGATCAAGAGGTCGACCGGCTCAGCACTCAGCCGCTGCAAGGCCTGTTTTCCGCTGTCCGCGACCCGGACGCAGAAACCCGCCCGGCGTAAGACGTCCGCCAGCTTCTTGGCGGCAACCGAATCGTCGTCCGCCAGCAGCACCCGGCCCAACCGGCCAGGCCCGCGGGCGAGCGGCGGCACGGCGGGCCCCGCCGGATCGGTGGCAAGCCCCTGTCGGGTCATCGACCCAGCGGAGCGCGCGGGTCCCCGACAACCGCTGCCACCAAAGCGCGCGCCTGACCCGGCAAGTCCGCGTCGGCAAGGGCGCCCACGGCCGTCTGAAGCTCCGCCAGACTGCGCGTCAGCTCCTGTGTGTCGGCCCGCATTTGGGCGACCAGCTCGCTCAGCGGCGGCGCAGCCTGCTCGGCCGTCTCGCCCTGCTGGGCCACAGCAATGGATCGCTCGGCGGGCAGCAGCCGGTGCACTTCGGCGCTCAGGCCGGTGTCGGCTTTCGGGGCGGCGGGCTTGCCGGCGCGTGGAAAAGCGATGATCTGCGCCATGACGATCCTCCTGATACGGTGGCACGCCGGGCGTCGGCACGGCGCGTTGTCTCAATTTTCGCTGTCCAAAATATGCCGGCGACACAGCCATCGCGCATCTGTGCGCAAGGCTCTCGCGCCGGTCAGAGGGACACCGCGTGCTGGCCGAATTGGCTAGCCCTTTAACCTTCCGGATACGGGTATGAGCGAGTATCCTGGCGGACACGTCCGATCGGTCGGGACCGCGCGTGCCGGCGCAGCTTTTGACGGAGACACTGGATGCCGGCGCAAAGACGTGCCGTTCAGCCGGAGCCGGAGCGGCTCCAGGCGCTTTACACCTACGACGTCCTCGACAGCCCGCCGGAACCGAGCTTCGACCGTCTGACCGCGCTCGCCGCGCGGCTGTTCGATGTCCCGATCGCGCTGGTCAGCCTGATCGAGCGCGACCGGCAATGGTTCAAGTCCGCGCACGGCCTGTGCGCGACCGAGACCTCGACCAGCGTGTCGTTCTGCAAGCACACGCTAAGCGGCGAGCAGGTTCTGGTCGTACCCGACGCGGCGTCGGATATCCGCTTCGCCGACAACGATCTGGTCACCGGGCCGCCCCACATCCGCTTCTACGCCGGCGCCCCGTTGATCACGCCGGACGGCTACAACCTGGGCAGCCTGTGCATCATCGACCGAAAGCCGCGCGCGGACCTGAGCCCGGCCGATCGGCGCACGCTGCAGGACCTGGCCGACATCGCGGTCGACGAGCTGGAGCTCCGACACGCGTACCAGAAGGCGGAGTCCGGTCTGCGCGAACAGGCGGAACGGGTCACGCAGGCGGTCGAGCTGTCGCAGGACGCGATCAGCCTGTTGGACGCCAATAACCGCTTTACCTACGCCAACCGCGCCTGCGCGATGCTCTACGGCTATCCCGTGGACGAGCTGCTGGGCCAGCGCCTCGACCTGCTCTACGACGCCGAAGGGCGCAAGCGCCTGCATGAGGAGACGCTGCCCGTGCTGCGCAACAACGGGACCTGGCACGGCACCTGCACCGCGCGCCACCGAACCGGCAAACCGATCGAGCAAGAGGTCTCGCTGGCCGCCCTGCCGGATGGCGGCATGGTCCGCGTGGCCCGCGACGTGACGGCGCGCAACGCCGCGCAGCGCACGCGTCGGCGCCTGCGCGCGGAACTGCATCAGGCGCAGAAGCTGGAATCGGTGGGCCGCTTGGCGGGCGGCATCGCGCACGACTTCAACAACGTGCTGGCCGCGATCGCGGGCTACGCCGGCTTCCTGGTCGACGACCTGGCGCCCGACAGCGCGGAGGCCGATTACGCCCGCCAGATCGCCACCGCGGCGGAACGCGGCAAAACGCTGGTGCAGCAGATCCTGTCGTTCAGCCGGCGCGACTCGCTGACCATGACCGCGATCGACATCTCCGAGGTCGTGAGCGAAACCGCCGGCCTGCTCAGCGCCGCGATGCCGCGCGATCTGGCGCTGGAGTGCGAACTGCCGGAGACGTTGCTGCGCGTGCGCGGCAACGAAAGCGCCCTCGGCCGGGCGGTCATGAACCTCGCGACCAACGCCCGCGACGCCGTTGCCGAGATGGATACCGCGCGCGTGCGGATCACGGTCACACGCCGCGACGCGCCGCTGGACGACGTCGGGGCCGAGAGCAGGGGCGCCGAGCGGAGCGAAGCGACCAGCGAGCTTGAGGGCGTCGGCCCGGTGCAGATCGTGACGCTGGCCGACGGCCGGCACCAAATGCGGATCGGTCAATTCGACCACCCGGGCGGCACGATCGAAGTGTCGATCGCCGACGCGGGCTGCGGCATCGGGCCCGACAAGCTGGAGCGCGTGCTGGAGCCCTTTTACACTACCAAGACCGTGGGCAAGGGCACCGGTCTCGGCCTCTCCGCGGTATCCGGGATCGCGCTCAGCCACGGCGGCGGCCTGACGATCACAACCGGCGTGGGTCGCGGCACCGTGGTCACCATGCACCTGGCGGAGTTGCCGGCGACCGGTCCACGCGAAGCCGACACACCGGTCAACGCGTTGTCGACGGCGCAGAGCCCGCCGGCAGAGTCAGCCGAGCCCACTGCGGCGGCTCAGCCGAGTTCGTCGGGCGGCCGTCACGTGGTGCTGATCGTCGACGACGAGCAGACGGTCGCACGGATGACCGGGGATTCCGTCCGGCGCCTGGGCCACACGGCGCTGACAACCACCTCCGCCAACCAGGCGCTCGACCTCGTGCGCGCGCGCCACGGCGAGATCGCCCACCTGGTGACCGATCTCAACATGCCTGAGATGACCGGCAACGAACTTGCCCAGGCGGTCAAGCAGATCGACGACGCAATCGCGGTCACGCTGATCTCCGGACACACGCTGAGCGCGGCCGCGGGCGGCACCGCCTCGATCGATCACGTTCTCGAGAAGCCGATCGTCCGGGAGAAGCTGGGCGAGATCCTGGGGCCAAATCACGGCAACGGGCACGCGCGCGACTGACGGGGGCACCGATCGGATCGACTGAGCCGGACCGGGGCGCCGGCGCGCCCGGCGGGTCATCGGCGGCGCCGGATTTTAATGAAAAGCAAGGCTCAAGCGTGTATACCTTCGGCTATACGGGCCCTCCT
>CAYRCO010000191.1:0-6276 GCA_964422775.1 uncultured Rhodovibrio sp. | reverse complement strand
AACCCGCCGTTGCGACGAGGCGAGGAGGCGGTTCGCGCGTCACCGACCTCGCCGCCTCTTGCCGAAAGCGGCTCGCAAAAGGCGCCACGGGGCAGGACAGTTGTCGCAGCGGCGGGGCGTTACCCGTCCTCCATACCCGCGCCCGGCTGG
The DNA here is from genome assembly GCA_964422775.1 of uncultured Rhodovibrio sp. Lineage (GTDB taxonomy): Bacteria > Pseudomonadota > Alphaproteobacteria > Kiloniellales > Rhodovibrionaceae > Rhodovibrio. The sequence continues at coordinate 6,126 of CAYRCO010000191.1, read as the reverse complement.
GCCGGGGTCTCGGTCTCGCCCGACTTGCCGTAGCCCGGGGCTTGGTGGACGGCGTTGAGTTCGCGGTGGCTGTCGGCCCAGCCGACGGCTTCCATCACCTTGTCCCAGGTGCGCACGTGCTGTTCGGTGAACTGGGTGACGAACACGCCCGCAAGCGCGAGGAAGATCGCCGCGGCGATCAGGCGGCCGATCAGGGCGTTGGTCATGGATAGCGCCTCCCCAAGCTAAGTGCGCCGGCGACACGGACGGCCGGCGTCGTTCGTTTTCCTGCGGGGAGTCTAGCCGGTCTCTCCGGGACTCGCCATGGTTTGCGCGGGACTGGGGGTGTGCGGCGGCTACTGCGCGGCCTGCTGGCTGGCCGCCTCCGCGGACTCCGCCCTGCCTTCCGCGCCCGGCAGGTAGACGGTGAAGCGCGAGCCCTCGCCCGGGGTGCTGTCGATTTCCAGCTGGCCGCGGTGGCGGTTGACGATGTGCTTGACGATCGCGAGCCCCAGCCCGGTGCCGCCCAGTTCGCGCGAGCGGGCGGTGTCGACCCGGTAGAAGCGCTCGGTCAGGCGCGGGATGTGCTTGCGCGGGATGCCCTCGCCCTGGTCGATCACCGCAACCGCCACACCGCGCCGGGCGCGGCGGGACGGGCGGCCGGCGGCGCGGTCGGCCGGGCCGGCCTCCAGACGGATCGCGGTGCCCTGGCGGCCGTACTTGACCGCGTTGTCGACCAGGTTCTGGAACACCTGGGTCAGCTGGTCGGCGTCGCCGATCACCGACGGGTCGCCGTCGACCGCGAGCTCGACCGTCATGTCCTTCTTCTGCGCCCGGATCTCGGCGGCGCTCTGCACCCGTTCCAGCACTGCGCGCACGTCGGCGCGCTCGGTGGGCGGGGTGTGCTCGTCCAGCTCGATCCGGGACAGCGACAGCAGGTCCTCCACCAGGTGGGACATCCGCTGCGCCTCGCGCTGCATGATCTCCAGGAAGCGTTCGCGCGCCTCCGTATCCTCCTTGGCGGCGCCCTGCAGCGTCTCGATGAAGCCCAGCAGGCTCGATAGCGGCGTGCGCAGCTCGTGACTGGCGTTGGCGACGAAGTCCGCGCGCATCTGCTCGGCGCGCTTGATCCCGGTGACGTCGTGCAGCGCGCAGACCGCGACCGCCCCGTCCGGCCCGCGCGCCGGCAGCCGGGCGACCCGGGCGGAGAAGTGCTGCTCGATCTCCCCGCTGGTGGCGGTGAAATCGATCTCCTGGTCGGCGCCGCCGGCGAGCACGCGATCGACCGTCTGCAACAGGTCGGGGTGGCGCAGCACGGTCGCCAGGTCGCGGCCGACCACCCGTTCCGAGAACAACCGCTTGGCCGCCGGATTGGCGCCGACCACCCGGCCGGCGCCGTCGAGTAACAGCAGCGGATTCGGCAGGCCGGAGAGCACCGCCTGGTTGCCGGCGACGACCGCGCGCAGCTCCTTGCGCCGGGCCTGGCGCTCGCGCGCGGTATCGGCGATCGCCTGACCGAGGGCCGGGTCCAGGCCGGGGCTGTCGACCGCGGGCGGGCTCGGCAGCTCGCCCTCCTCGTTCCACAGGGCGCGCAGCCGATCGACGTAGGCACGCAGCGCCGCGACCGCCCGGAAATGCCGGTTGAGCAGGAGGCCGACCCCGGCCACCACCGCAAGCGCGCCAAGGGCTGCTGGAGCGGGCGCAAGCGCGCCGGCGATCACCAATACCAGCAGCACGCTAAGCGTGGGCGTGCTCAGCCACAGCGTGGCGCGCAGGATGCGGGTTGGACGCGGGGTGTCGCTCATACGCTCGATCCGGGTGGCCATGGGCCGCTGCCGCCTTCCTCGCTCATCCACCGGCGCCGCTGGGTAAAGCGCGTCCGGTCAGTCGGTTAGGCGACGAGTTTAGCACGGGGCCGTTACGTTTTTGTGCAAGGCACGCGCGCGCAACGGGAAGAGGGCTTATCCCCTCTCCTCCACTGGGAGGAGAGGGCTAGGGAGAGGAGGGTGCGCGCGGCGCCGATGTCCGTGGTCCCTCCTCCCCTACCTCCTCCCAGTGGAGGAGGGGAATCACTTGGCCCGTCGATCCGTTCGCAACCGAGTAGCGACCCCCGCCCCCTTCAGATCAGCCGTTTGCTGCGGATCGCGTCATAGGCGGTGAGCGCCGCGGCGGTCACGGTGTCGTTCACGGTCGAGCCCATGGAGACGATCTGCGCCGGCTTGTCGAGCCCGATCAACAGCGGCCCGATCACCGAGCCGCCGCCGATCTGCTGCAGCAGCTTGGCGGAGATGTTGGCGGAGTGCAGGGCGGGCATGATCAGCACGTTGGCCGGGCCGGACAGGCGGCAGAAGGGGTAGAGTTCCTGCATCAGCGCGTAGTCGAGGGCGACGTTGGCCTGCATCTCGCCGTCGTACTCGAAGTCGACCGGGCGCTGGTCCAGGACCCCGATCGCCTGGCGGATGCGTTCCGCCTTCTCCCGCCGCGGGTTGCCGAAGTTGGAGAACGACAGCAGCGCCACCCGCGGCTCGTGGCCCATCGCGCGGGCCTGCGCGGCCGACTGCTCGGCGATGTCGGCGAGCTGCTCGGCGGTCGGCAGCTCGTGCACGCTGGTATCGGCGATGAACACCGTGCGGCCGCCCTGCAGCACCATGTTGAGGCCGAACACCCGGTGGCCGGGGTTGGGGTCGAGGACCTTCATGATGTCCTTGAACGCGACCACGAACGAGCGGGTCAGGCCGGTCACCATGCCATCGGCGTTGGCGTGCTCGACCATGCAGGCGGCGAAGACGTTGCGGTCCTGGTTCACCAGCCGCTGGCAGTCGCGGTACAGCAGGCCCTGGCGCTGGTGACGGGCGTACAGGAAGTCGGTGTAGGGCTGGTTGAAGTCGCTGACCCGGGCGTTGTGGATCTCCAGGAAGTCCGCCTCCACGCCGATCTGGCGCATGGTCGCCTGGATCCGCTCCTCGCGCCCGACCAGGACCGGCTGGCCGTAGCCGCCGTTGTAGAACGCGATCGCCGCGCGGATCACCTTCTCCTCCTCGCCCTCGGCGAAGACGATCCGCTGCGGGAAGGCGCGCACCGTGTCGAAGATCTGCTGCAGGCTCGCCGTCGTCGGGTCCAGGCGCGCGGACAGCTGCTTCTCGTAGGCGCTCATGTCGCCGATCGGCACCCGCGCCACGCCGGTCTCCACCGCCGCCTGCGCGACCGCCTTGGGGATCGCCTCGATCAGGCGCGGGTCGAACGGCGCGGGAATAATGTACTCCGGGCCGTAGCGCAGCCGCTTGCCGGCGTAGGCCGCGTCGACCTCGTCCGGCACGTCCTCGCGCGCCAGTTCGGCGAGCGCGCGGGCGGCGGCGATCTTCATCTCCATGTTGATGGTGGTCGCCCGGACGTCGAGCGCGCCGCGGAAGATGTAGGGGAAGCCCAGGACGTTGTTGACCTGGTTGGGATAGTCGCTGCGGCCGGTGGCGATGATCGCCTCGGGCAGCACCTCGCGGACCTCCTCGGGCGTGATCTCGGGGTCCGGGTTCGCCATGGCGAAGATCAGCGGCCGGTCGGCCATCGCGCCCACCATTGCCTGGTCGACCGCGCCCTTGACCGACAGGCCGAGGAAGACGTCCGCACCCTTGAGCGCGTCGGCCAGCGTGCGCCGCTCGGTCGGCACCGCGTGGGCGGACTTCCACTGGTTCATGCCGTCTTCGCGGCCCTGGTAGACAACGCCGCGGGTGTCGCACAGCAGCACGTTGTCGTGGCGCACCCCCATCGCCTTCATCAGTTCGGCGCAGGCGACCCCGGCCGCGCCCGCGCCGTTGATGACGATCGTCAGGTCCTCGATCCGCCGCCCGGTCAGGTGGCAGCCGTTGATGATCCCGGCGCCGGCGATGATCGCGGTGCCGTGCTGGTCGTCGTGGAACACGGGCACGTCGAGCAGCTCCTTCAGCCGCTGCTCGATCATGAAGCACTCGGGCGCCTTGATGTCCTCCAGGTTGATGCCGCCGAAGGTGGCGCCCAGGAAGCGCACGCAGTTGACGAACTCGTCGACGTCTTCCGTGTCGACCTGCAGGTCGATCCCGTCGATGTCGGCGAACCGCTTGAACAGGACCGCCTTGCCCTCCATCACCGGCTTCGAGGCGGCCGCGCCCAGGTTGCCCAGGCCCAGCACGGCCGTGCCGTTGGAGACGATCGCCACCTCGTTGCCCTTGGCGGTGTAGTCGTAGGCCGCCTGCGGGTCCTGTTGGATCTTCAGGCAGGGGTAGGCGACGCCGGGGGAATAGGCGAGCGAGAGATCGCGCTGCGTGGTCAGCGGCTTGGTCGCGCGGATCTCCAGCTTGCCGCGGCGCTCGCGCGCATGCAGCGCCAGCGCCTCCTCTTCGGTGATGCGCGCCTTGTTCTTGGTCATGAAGGGTCTTGGTTCTTACTCATGAAGGGTCTTGGGGCTCCCCAGGGGTCGCGTGGGCCGGTTATGGCGCGCGCTCGAGCGTGGCGGCCGGAGCCGCAGAGCGCGCGGGCCTTCTCGCGGATAATGGTTGGACGGCGGATGTTAGACGCCGGCTCGCCGAACCGGCAAGGGCGGGCGGATGCAGCCGATCGGGGGCGGGCCATGCCGTGACGCATCCCCTCTCCCTTGACGGGAGAGGGCGGGGCCCGCGCGCCGGATGGCGCGTGGAAGGGTGAGGGTTGGAGTCCGCTCGTACGCCGAGGAGTCCCCCTCGCCCTGGCCCTCTCCCGCGGTGGGGAGAGGGGACCCTCCGATGCGCCCGTTATCCTAGGCGCCGTCCTCGTGCTCTTGCTTCGGGCGCTCGTGGGTGTGCACGGAGTAGGCGCCGTGCTTGTCCAACAGCTCGACCGCCTTGGCCTGGCTTTCGGGGTCCTCCGCGCGCACCCACAGAAGGATCGCGCCGTTCTCCGCGGCCCGCGCGAACTCCTCGGTGTGCGGGGTGGCGCGGATGTCGCGCAGGACGTCGCCCATCGCGTAGCCGGTGAGCCCCGCCCCGATCGCGCCCGAGACCAGGGCGCCGACCGGCCCGGCGGCGACCGCGATGAAACCGGCCGCGGCGATCGGGCCGATGTACTGCGCCTCGTCGACAAGGCCGCTCATCGTCTCCCGGAACACCTCGCCCGGGCTGTCGGCGGCGGAGATCGATTCGTGGGTGTCCAGCACCGACAGGTCGGCGTGCTGGAAGCCGGCGGCGCGCAGATCCTTGACCGCCGCCTTGAAGCTCTCGCGGGTCTCGAACCAGCCGACCACCTCGATCGTGTTGGCCGGGCTGTCGGGCTGCTTGCCGAAGGCGCTGGGGGTCGGGTTCTCGGCCACGGGGGTCCTCGTGTTGGCTGGTGGGCGCTCGGCCGCGGGCGTATCGTCCGGTCCGCTGTCGGCGGTGGGTCCCCTCTCCTCCGCTGGGAGGAGAGGGGACCCACCGCGTTGCCCTGCAACCGGGCGACCGCTTGGGTTGGTCTACCTCCTGTGTAGCCTGTGACCCGGCACCTGACCAAGAGCCGCGTGCCTTGGCGCGGGCGCGGGCGGGCGTGCTAGGTTACGCGCTGCCCAACCCGCCCTTCGATCCCACCCCGTTCTTCGATTAAAGCTAGGCGCCCACCTTCTTGACCGACAGCACCGCCGCCCAAGCCCAGGACCAGACGCAGGCCGAGAACGCCCCGGCCGCGTCCCCGGACTCGCAGGCGTCCGCCACCCCCGCCACGCCGATGATGGCGCAGTACCTGGAGGTCAAGCGCCAGCATCCGGAGTGCCTGCTGTTCTACCGGATGGGCGACTTCTACGAGCTGTTCTTCGACGACGCCCGCCAGGCGGCGGAAGCCCTCGACATCACGCTCACCCGGCGCGGCCAGCACAAGGGCGAGGAGATCCCGATGGCGGGCGTGCCGGTGCACGCCGCCGAGGCCTACCTGTCCCGGCTGATCCGCGAGGGCTTCAAGGTCGCGATCTGCGAGCAGATGGAGGACCCGGCGACCGCCAAGAAGCGCGGCGGGCACAAGGCGCTGGTCAAGCGCGAGGTGGTGCGCCTGGTCACCCCCGGCACGCTGACCGAGGACGAGCTCTTAGACGCCCGCCGGCACAACTACCTGACGGCCGTGGCCGACGTGGGCGGCGGCCTCGGCCTCGCCTGGGTGGACGTCTCCACCGGCGAC
>CAYRCO010000190.1:0-6282 GCA_964422775.1 uncultured Rhodovibrio sp. | reverse complement strand
AGCGCAACGCCTTTCTGTTCGAGAGTGTGGAAGGTGGCAGCCGGATCGGCCGCTATTCCTTCGTCGCGCTGAAGCCGGACATCGTCTGGCGTTGCCGCGGCGACCGGGCGGAGATCAACCGTAACGCGCGCAGCGACACCGGCACGTTCGAGCCGCTGGACGGCCATCCGCTGGAGACGCTGAAGGCGCTGCGCCAAGAATCCTGGATCGATCTGCCCGAGGGCGCCCCGCCGATGGCCGCCTCCCTGATCGGCTACATGGGCTATGATTCGATCCGGCTGATGGAGCGCATCCCGGACGAGAACCCGGACGTCCTGGGGGTGCCGGACGCGATGTTCACCCGTCCCACCGTCACGGCCGTGTTCGACCGGCTGGAGGATCAGGTGACGGTGTTCACCCCGGTCTATCCTGAACCCGGTCTGGATGCCCGTCATGCCTGGGCCCGGGCGACCGAACGGCTGGCCGACGTGGTCCGCGACTTCGAGCGCTCCCTACCTTATCGCCGCGAGCGGGTGTCGTTGGAGGAGGAACTGGGCGAACCCGTGTCCAACATGAGCCGGGAGCGCTTCCACCAGATGGTCGAGGCCGGCAAGGAATACATCGCCGCCGGCGACGTCTTCCAGGTGGTCCTGTCGCAGCGCTTTTCGGTGCCCTTTCGCCTGCCGCCGTTCGCGCTCTACCGTGCGCTCCGGCGGCTCAACCCCTCGCCGTTCCTGTTCTACGCCCACCTGGACGACTGTTCGGTCGTCGGCTCCAGTCCGGAGATCCTGGTGCGCCTGCGCGGCGACACGGTGACGATCCGCCCGCTCGCGGGCTCGCGCAAGCGCGGCAGCACGCCGGCGGAGGACAAGGCGCTAGCGGAAGAACTGCTATCCGACCCCAAGGAACTGGCCGAGCACCTGATGCTGCTCGACCTCGGCCGCAACGACGTCGGCCGCGTGGCGAAGATCGGCACGGTCACCGTGACCGAAAAGATGGTGGTGGAGAACTACAGCCACATCATGCACATCGTCTCCAACGTCGAGGGCCAGATCGACCCCCGCTTTGATGCGATGGACGCGCTGCAGGCCGGCTTCCCGGCCGGCACGGTGTCGGGCGCGCCCAAGGTGCGGGCGATGGAGATCATCGACGAGCTGGAGCCCGAGCGCCGCGGCATCTACGCCGGTGCGGTCGGCTATTTCGGCGCGTCCGGGGCGATGGATACCTGCATCTGCCTGCGCACCGCGATCGTCAAGGACGGCACGATGTACGTCCAGGCCGGCGGCGGCGTGGTCGCCGACAGCGACCCCGAGGGCGAGTACCAGGAAAGCTGCAACAAGGCCCGCGCCCTGATCCGCGCCGCGCAAGAGGCGATGCGCTTCGCCGCCGGGCGGTAGGGCGTCGGCCAGCTGGTTCCCTTCCTCCACTGGGAGGAGAGGGAGTAAGTTGCGCGAAGAGCAGGAGCTTCACACCGCCAGCAGCGCGGCCGCGACCCGGCGTTCTTCCATCAGGAGCACGTTGAAGGTGCGCGCGGCCGCACCCGTGTCCATCGGCTCGATCACCACGCCGGCCTCGCGCACCGGATCGCGCAGGGCTTTGGTGACCAATTGCATGCGCTGGCCGCAGCCGAGCAGCAGGACGCCGATGTCGGCGTCCGCGTCCGTCACCGGCTGCAGGCTTTCCGGCGTGATCTCCTCGAAGCTGCTGACCGACCAGGGCACCACACGGTCCGCGAATACCAGGACCGAACCCTCATAGGTCTGGCCGGAGATCGTGAAACGGCCGTCGCCGTAGCTCTGCACGATTTGCTTGCCCTGCGGCAGGTCGGGCGTGACGTCCATGGCGCGCTCCTCTCGCGGGACGGCGTGGCGGATCCGTTCAGCCAGATGGCGCCCGGTAGCCGCGAAGTCTAGCTGCCGCCGCCCTGCCCGCTGACGCGCGCCGCGGCTTCCTTGTCGGTTTCCTGGTTGATCGCGACGGTCGACGGCTTGACGCCGAACATCGTGAGCAGCGGCACTGCGAAGCCGACGGACGAGTAGGTTCCGATAATCACGCCGAAGATCAGCCCCCAGGTGAACGAGCGGATCACCGCGCCGCCGAAGATCGCGAGCGCGATCAGCGCGACCAGCGTGGTGCCGGAGGTCAGCAGGGTTCGGGTCAGCGTCGAGTTGAGCGCGAGGTTGAGCAGCTCCGGCATCTGCTTGCGCTTGTACTTGCGCAGGATCTCCCGCACCCGGTCGAAGATCACGACGGTATCGTTGATCGAATAGCCGGCGATCGTCAGCACCGCGGCGACCGTGCCCAGGTTGAACTCCAGCTGGGTGATCGCGAAAAAGCCGAGCACCGCGGTGACGTCGTGGATCAGGGCGGCCAGGCCGGCGGCGGCGAACTGCCATTCGAACCGGAACCAGATGTAAAGCGCCATCGCGCCCAGCGCGAGCACGGTCGCCAGGATACCCGCCTGCTTCAGCTCCTCGCCCACCTTGGGGCCGACGAACTCCACCCGGCGCCATTCCTCGACCCTGGGATCAAGAGTGCTGCGGATCTGCTCGATCGCGGCCTGCTGGGCGTCGGCGCCGCCCTCCTGCTCCTGAATGTTCATCAGCACGGTATCAGGCTCGCCGAAGAGCTGGATGGTGACGTCGCCCAGGCCGAGACCGTTCATCTCGTCGCGGATCCCAGAGACGTCGGCGGTCTCCGCCTTGGTCTTGATCTCCATCAGGATGCCGCCGCGGAAGTCGACGCCGAAGTTCAGTCCCATGATCAGAATCGCGATCACGGACAAAACCATCAGCGCGCCCGAGAACGGCAGCGTGAAGCGCCGCTTGCCGGCGAAATCGAAGCGCGGCTCCGTGGGGAAGCGCTTGACCAGTGCCATCGTCTCGCTCGCTCCTGTGCGCGCGCTAGATCGGCAGCGACTGCGCGCGGGTGCGCCGCAGCCAGCCGGCGACCATCAGGCGCGTAACCATGATCGCAGTGAACATCGAAGTGACCAGGCCGATCGCCAGCGTGACCGCGAAGCCGCGCACCGGCCCGGAGCCGAAGTAGTACAGCAGCAGGGCGGCGATCAGCGTGGTGATGTTGGCGTCGAAGATCGTCGTCAGCGCCCGCCGGTACCCGGCGTCGACGGCGGATAGCACGTTCTTGAAGTTCCGGGATTCCTCGCGGATGCGCTCGAACACCAGCACGTTGGCGTCGACCGCCATGCCGAGCGTGAGCACGATGCCGGCGATACCGGGTAGCGTCAGCGTCGCCTGCAAGCCCGACAGCGCGCCCATGATCAGGATCAGGTTCGCGATCAGGGCAACGTCGGCGAGCGCGCCGAACTTGCCGTAAATGATTACCATGACGACGATCACGGCGATCAGCGCCAGGATCGCGGCGAACTCGCCCGCGCGCACCGAATCCGCGCCCAGCCCGGGGCCGACGGTGCGCTCTTCGACGATCGTGAGCGGTGCGGGCAGCGCGCCCGCGCGCAGCAGCAGCGCCAGGTCGTTGGCTTCCTGTACCGTGAAGTCGCCGGAGATCACGCCCTGGCCGCCCAGGATCGGCTCCCGGATCACCGGGGCGGAGATCACCTCGCCGTCGAGCACGATGGCGAACGGTCGGCCCACGTTTTCCTGCGTCGCCTCGCCGAAGCGCTTGGCGCCCACGGTGTCGAAGGTGAAGGAGACCACCGGCTGGCCTTCCTGGAAGGTCGGCTGCGCGTCGGTCAGGTTCTCGCCGGAGACCATGATCCGCTTGCGGATCACATATTGGCGCACCGGCTCGCCGTTCGGCCCGGTCTCGTCGGCCGGCAGCACCTCGGAGCCCGGCGGAATGTCGCCGCGGGGGCTCGCGTCCTGGTCGACGAGGCGGAAGGTCAGTCGCGCGGTCTTGCCCAGGATCTCCTTCATCCGCTCGGGATTGTTGATGCCCGGCAGCTGCACGACGATCCGGTTGTCGCCCTGGCGCTGGATGGTCGGCTCGCGCACGCCGGTTTCGTCGATCCGGCGGCGGACGATCTCGATCGACTGCGTCACCGCGTTGGCGATCCGCTCGCGCCGCGCCTGATCGCTCAGGTCGACCGTCGCGCGCCCCTGGCCGGCGAAGTCGATCGTAACGTCTTGCCCGAGGTCCTGGACGATCTGCTCGACCTGGTCGGCCTTGGATGGATCGGTCAGGGTGAAGGTGATCGCGCCACCGTCGAGGCCAAGGCTGCGGTAACCGATGCGCTCACTGCGCATCTCCTCGCGCAGGGAATCCACGAGGTTGTTCAGCTGGTCCTCGATCACCGCATCGGTTTCGACTTCCAGCAGCAGGTAGCTACCGCCCTGCAGGTCGAGGCCGAGGTTGATCTGCTGGTTGGGCACCCAGTCCGGCAGGCTGCGGGCGCGCTCCTGGCTCAACAGGTTCGGCGCGGCGAACGCCGCGCCGGCCAGCAGCACGAGGGCGATCAGCACTTTCTGCCAGAGCGGTATCTGAAGCATCGGGTCGGTTCTCTAGGTTCCGTTGGGGACCGGCGGGCACCGGTCCCGGAAGGTCGGCTGCGGTCGTACAGCGGTTACGGGCGCAGACGCACCCGACGGACGGCCAACACCCTGCAACGGATCGCAGCAGACCGAGCCGGCCGTGTCGCCGCCGCCCGCGAAGGCTGCGCCCGCGCGTGGGTGGCGGGCGCGGACGCCGCCCACGTTCGGTGCTAGCTCTTCTTCTGGCCGCCGCCGGAGGACGATTTGCCGGACCCGCCGGACGACGACCCCGAGCTCTTGCCGCCGCTGCTGCCGCTTCCGCCGGATTGCTTGCCGGACTGGTTGCCGGATTGGTTCGCCGACTGGTTGCCCGACTGGTTGGCGGCTTGTCCGCCGCCCATCAGCTTGTTCAGCATGCCCTTGGCGCCGCCCTGTTCGTTGGCGGCCTGCTGCTTCTGGCCGCCCTCGCCCTGGGCCGGCTCGGTCTTGGAGAGCACCTCCTGGACGTTGTTCCGGACCACGCGCACGCGCACGTCCTCGGCGATCTCGACCTGGACCTCGTTCTCGTTCACCACCTTGGTGACCTGACCGATCAGCCCGCCGCCGGTGACGATACGATCGCCGCGGCGCAGGTTGGCGACCATGTTGCGGTGTTCCTTCATGCGCTTCTGCTGCGGGCGAATCAGCAGGAAGTAGAACACCACGAAGATGAGAATGATCGGCAGCAGCTGGACGAGCAGCCCTCCGCCGTCGCCGCCGGCGGCCTGCGCATGGGCCGGACTGATGAGCATGGAATCTCCCTCTCGAGGACGCGAATTTGCGCGGACTATAACGGCCAAGCGACGGAATGCAATGAGCGTGGGACGCGCGCAAATTGACGCTTCACGAGCCCCCGGCTAGCGTCCGCCGGCCAGCCGCGCGCGCCATCGTTTGAACGGATACGCCATGTCGACCGACGCCGACCCGAAGCTGCCGCTGCTGACCCGGATCGCCGACGCGCTCGAGCGCATGAGCCCGCCGCCCGCCGGCCGGCTGGAGCCGACCGGGGCCGACGCCTTCGTCTGGCAGGCGGAGCGCGAGATGCTGCAGCCGGTCGCCCAGGTGAACCGGGTGGAACTCGACCTCTTGCGAGGCATCGACCGGCAGGCGGACCAGCTCTACGCCAACACCGAACGGTTCGCCCAGGGCCTGCCGGCCAACAACGCGCTGCTGTGGGGCGCGCGCGGTATGGGCAAGTCGTCGCTGGTCAAGGCGGTGCACGCGGCCGTGAACGAGGCGCTCGACGAGCGTCCGCTGGCCCTGATCGAGATCCACCGGGAGGAGATCCCCACCCTGCCCCGGCTACTGCACGGCCTGAGCGGCTCCGGGCGGCGCTGCCTGCTGTTCTGCGACGACCTGTCGTTCGACCTGCAGGACAGCAGCTACAAGTCGCTCAAGGCCGTCCTCGAAGGCGGGGTCGAGGGACGCCCGGACAACGTGCTGTTCTACGCGACAAGCAACCGCCGGCACCTGATGCCGCGCGACATGATCGAGAACGAGCGCTCCAGCGCGATCAACCCGTCGGAAGCGGTGGAGGAGAAAGTCTCCCTGTCCGACCGGTTCGGCCTGTGGCTGGGCTTCCACAACTGCGACCAGGACACTTTCCTGGCGATGGTGGAAGGCTACGCCGAACGCTACGGCCTGGAGATCGACCGCGCCACACTGCACGCCGAGGCGAAGGAATGGGCGACCACCCGCGGCGCGCGCTCCGGCCGCGTCGCCTGGCAGTACATCCAAGACCTGGCCGGCCGGCTGGGCAAGCGGCTGGAATAATCCGCTCAGCGCTTTCAGCCGAGTTTGCACGGCCGCGGAG
>CAYRCO010000189.1:0-6314 GCA_964422775.1 uncultured Rhodovibrio sp. | reverse complement strand
TGGAACAGGCCCAGCGCGTTCGAGCCGCCGCCGATGCAGGCGACCAGGCTGTCCGGCAGGCGGCCCTCGGCCTCCTGCATCTGCCAGCGCACTTCCTGGCCGATCACCGACTGGAACTCGCGCACCATGTAGGGGTAAGGGTGCGGGCCCGCGACCGTGCCGATGATGTAGAAGGTGTTCTCGACGTTGGCGACCCAGTCGCGGATCGCCTCGTTCATCGCGTCCTTCAGCGTGGCGGTGCCGCTGTCGACCGGCACGACCTCCGCGCCCAACAGCTTCATGCGGAAGACGTTGGCGGACTGGCGCTCCATGTCGGTGCGGCCCATGTAGACCACGCACGGCAGGTTGAAGCGCGCGCACACGGTCGCCGTGGCGACACCGTGCTGGCCAGCACCGGTCTCCGCGATGATCCGGGTCTTGCCCATCCGCCGGGCGAGCAGGATCTGGCCCAGGGTGTTGTTGATCTTGTGCGCGCCGGTGTGGTTCAGCTCGTCGCGCTTGAGGTACACCTTCGCCCCGCCGAGCTCCTCGGTGATCCGCTCGGCGAAGTAAAGCGGGCTCGGCCGGCCGACGTAGGTGCGGCTGTAGAGGTCCAGTTCCTGCAGGAACGCCGGATCCTCCCGCGCCTCGTTGAAGGCGCGCTCGACCTCGAGCACGAGCGGCATCAGCGTCTCGGCGACGAACCGGCCGCCGAAGATGCCGAAATGGCCGAACTCGTCCGGGCCGCTAGCGAAGGTGTTGGGACGTTCGACGGTCATCGCGGGTCAATCAACCAGGTTGGGCTGTCAGGGCGCGGACAATGCCGCATTCGTGCGTGTCAGGCAACGGGACGCAGGCGCGCTGCGGCGGCCAGTAAGGCCCTTATTTTTTCCGGGTTCTTGGCGCCCGGCGCATCCTCCACGCCGCTCGAGACGTCGACCGCCGGGGCGCGCGAGATGTCGACCGCCTCGGCCAGGTTTTCGGCCGTCAGGCCACCCGAAAGCATCCAGGGCAGCGGCCAATCGCGCCCGGCCAGCAGCTGCCAGTCGAACGACAGCGCGTTGCCGCCCGGCAGGGCGTCCGGCGCCTCCTTCGGCGGCTTGGCGTCGAACAGCAGGCGGTCGGCGACGGCCGTGTAGGCCGCCGCCCGGTCCAGGTCGTCGGATCCTGCCACCGCGACCGACTTCATTACCGGCAGGCCGAAGTGCTGGCGCACCTGCGCCACGCGCTCCGGCGTTTCCGACCCGTGCAGCTGGATCAGGTCGATCGGCGCGGCTTCCAGGATCGCCGCCAGCTCTTCGTCCGACAGGTCGACGGTGACCGCGACCTTCACGGCGCTTCCGGCGTGACGGGCGAGCTCGGCCGCCGTCTGAGGCGTGACGTAGCGCGGTGAGCGCGGATAGAAGATGAAGCCGACGTAGGCCGCGCCCGCTTCGGCCGCGGCCGCCATGGACTGCGGATCGCTCAACCCGCAGATCTTGGTGTCCACGCTCATGCCGCCTCCTGCGTGCCGGGTTGCGGCCAGCCGGCTAGCTGGCGCGCCATCACCGCGATCAGGCTGAGGACGGTCAGCAGCAGCAGGTACTCCACCAGCACCTCGACCAACAGCGCGCCCGCGGCCAGCGGCAGTGCGACCGACGGGTCGTGAGGCTGCGGCAGGCTGGCGGGCGCCTGCGTCACCGCGACCGCGAAGGTGAGGTAGACCAGCCAGGCGAGCGCCGCATTGGGCACGTTGGCGAGCCGGGCCTGCCAGGCGCGTCCCGGCACCTCCGCGCGGATCACCCGGACCGGGACGCGCACGGCGAGCGGCGTCATCAGGGTGAGGGTGATCCAGGAGGCGACCGCGATCGCGATCCGCCCGGCCTGCTCGTCGATCGGCAGGTTGGAGACCACCAGCGTGATCAGCACGATCGCGCCCAGCACCGCGACCGCGAAGACGAACGCCCAGATCAGGAAGTCGGTCTCCGCCTTGCCCCAGCCGAGCGCGGGCACGCGCGCATACGGCCGGCCCAGCAGCAATAGCCTGAGCCAGGCGGTCGCCAGCATGATGTCGAACGGCAGGGTCAGCAGGTTCAGGCTGGCCGCCGCCTCCACGTTCGGGAAGGCGAAGCGCTGCACGATCGGGACCAACAGCGCCACCAGCACCGCCGGCCAGGCCAGCTTGGGGATCAGCCCCAGGTGCGCGCGCGGCGCGCGCAGCGTGCCGGCCAGAACCGGGCCGACGTCGATCCGGCCCTGGCCGGTCGAGCTGAGGGTGGGGGCGGTGTCGGTCATGAAACGCACACTTAAGGCGGTCAGGCCCGGGTGTCGACGCCGGCGCGCCTTTGGAAGATCACCGAAAGCAGCGTGGCGGCGAGCGCCATCTGGATGAACTCGACCGTGAGCGAGATCAGGATGCCCGGGATGTACGGGCCGCCCTGGCCGAAGATCGAGGCGTTCAGGCCCAGGATCGAGATGCCGACGATGTAGGCCGGTGCCAGCACCAGCGCGACCAGACCGACGACCTGGAACAGCACTTCCTTGGTCGCCTCGAACGACGCGCCGATCGAGTAGTTGCGGTCGATCGCGGTCGCCGGCAGCACCAGCCCGAAGGCCATCATGCCGGTAATCGCCAGCAGCGCGCCGATCAGCGTCATCGCGATCGCGCCCGCCTGGCTGCCGACGATCCCCGGCGCCAGGATCACCGCCGGCATCGCGGCCAGGATCCCGATGAAGAAGATCGCGATCGCGCGCAGGAAGTAGCGCAGGTCGCGGCCGTGCAGGCCGAGGCGCGGCCGCGTGGTTTCGTGCGATGGGCCGAACAGCACCAGCCGGTGCCAGTCGACCAGGAAGACGACGTAAGCCGCCATGATCACCGGGACCAGCAGGACCAATAGCGGCGTCGGCCCCGTGGCCGGCTGGCTGGAGATGAACGGGTTGCCGCCGGTCAGGATGATCCCGCCCTGCATCAGGAAGATCGCGGTGAACGGGACGAGCGCCACCTGCGGCAGGTAGCGCAGCAGCCGTCCGAAGGTCCGGATCGTCTCCTGCGCGGTTTCCGTGACCGGTAACGGCTGGCGTGGGGAGGGCCGGCCGCCGCCGCGGTTGCGCTGGGGCGGCTGGGGATCGTCGTCCTGTTCGAAACGCTCGTCGCCATCTTCGGGTCGCATGCGGGTGTCGTGTCCTATGGAGGCGGGCTTCAGGCCGCGATCTCGTCGACAATTCGCCGGGCGGCGGCGGCGGGATCGTCCGCGCCGGTGATCGGCCGGCCGATCACCAGCAGGTCGGCACCGGCGGCGCGCGCGTCCCCAGGCGTGGTGATCCGTTTCTGGTCGCCGGCTACAGACCATGTGGGGCGGATTCCCGGCACTGCCAGCGCGACCCCCGGTCCCAGGTTCCGGCGCAGCTGGCCGATCTCGCGCGGCGAGCAGACCAGGCCGTCGATCCCTTGGTCGCAGGCAAGCGCGCCCAGCCGTTCGACCTGCTCGCCCGCGGGCGTGTGCTGGCCGACCGCTTCCAGGTCGCCGTCGTCCAGGCTGGTCAGTACGGTCACCGCCAGCACCCGGGTGCGCGGCCGGCCGTCCGCGCCGGACGTCTGGGCGGCCGCGTCGGCGGCGGCGCGCAGCATCGCGGGTCCGCCGCTCGCGTGCACGGTGAGCCAGGTGGGCTGAAACGGCGCGGCGGCCCGGATCGCGCCGGCGACGGTGTTGGGGATGTCGTGGAACTTGAGGTCCAGGAACAGCCCGAGCTGCCGGCTCTCGGGGGCGCCCAACACCGCGCGGATGCCCTCGGGCCCGTGGGCGGTGAAGAACTCCTTGCCCAGCTTCAAGCCGTCGACGACCCCCGCAAGCGCGCGGCTCAACGCCCGCGCGCGCTCCAGGTCGGTGGTGTCGATCGCCGCGTAGATCCGCGCGGCCGGGCTGTCGGAGTGCATTGCAACCGGACGTGTAGCAGAGCGCCGGGCCGGCGTCATGGCCTTCCGGCGTGCTCGGGCAAGATGCTGGAAGGTGGACTCACCTTCCAGCTGAATCTTGCCCTCACCTCAGGAAGTTAGAGCACAATTCACGATGAAAGCCGGGTCGGCTTTCATCGATTTTGTTCTAGGCCGTACCCGCGAGCCAGCTTTTAAAGTCCTCTTCCGCCAGCCGCCCCGCGACCATCTCCGCGAAGCGTTCGCCGATCAGCGGCCCGAACTTGAAGCCGTGGCCGGAGAAGCCGGCGAGCGCGTGGGCGCGGCCGTCGCGGGCGTGAATGAACTGCGAGTCCGGGGCGACCGTGTAGAAGCAGGTCCGTCCGGAGAGCAGGCGGTAGCGCTCGGGCGCGGCGAGTTGGCGGCAGGTCATCTCGAACAGCCGTTCCAGCTCGCCGTCGCCAGGGCTGCGGTCGGTGTCCGGGTCGCCGGTCAGGGAAAACGCGTGGTCGCCCAGCTTGAGCGGCGCGCCGCCCACCGGCGGCACGGCGTAGACGCTGCCCGCGCCGCGCGATTCCGCGTCGGCGATGTCGAGTACCATCGGCATCCGCCGCCAGGCGGCGTAGAGGTCGTCGGGCGCGTCCGCGTAGCAGACCAGCTGGCGCGACGGCGTCAGCTCCGGGGCGAGCTCCGGCCACAGCCGGCCGGCCCAGGGGCCGGCGGCGAGCAGCAGCAGGTCGGCGCTGCGCTGCGTACCGTCCTCCAGAACCACGCTGCCCCGCTCTGGGTTCAGGTCGGTGACGGCCATGTGCTCGGTGATCGCCGCCCCCTGGGCGCGCAGGTGCCGGGCGAGTGCGTCGACGATCGGCTCGGCCGCGAGGACGCCGCCGGTCTCGACCCAATAGACGTGCTCGACCCTGTCCAGGTTCAGCAGCGGGAACCGGCGGGCGGCCTCGTCCGGCCCGAGCACGCGGTAGGGCTTACCCAGCGCGTCCAGCGTCGCGGCGCTGTCCTGCGCCCAGGTTGCGCCCGGGCGGCTCAGGATCAGCGTGCCGGTCTGGGTGTAGTGCGTGGTACCCAGCTCCGCCCACAACCGGTCCCAGGCGGCGTAGGCGGCGTCCACCAGCGCCGCGTAGCCGCGCTGCGTGCCGTAGGTATGGCGGATCAGGCGGCTGGAATCGACGGACGAGCCGTGGGCGTTCGGCACCGGGCCCTGCTCGAGCACCTCCACCCGGTAGCCGTCGGCCGCGAGCGCGCGGGCGGCCGACAGGCCGACGATCCCGGCTCCCACGACGATCGCCGAGGGCGCGCCCGCCATTTCGGGATCAGTCTCCGCTGCGCTCGTAGGCGAGCACGGCGGCGGCCAGATCCTCCAGCGCCGCCCCGGTCGACTTGAACAGCGTTATCTGGTCGTCGGCGGTGCGGCCCGGGTGCTTGCCCTTGGCCAGGTCGAACAGGTCGGCCAGCACCGCCTCGCGCTTGAGCGCGCCCGATTCGATCGGCTGGACCAGATCGCCGCCTTCCTTGAGCGCGCCGGCGAAGGTGTCGCAGAACACGTCGGCGACCTGGACGGCCGTGTCGTCGGTCTCCCGCATCGACGGCTTGAACGCCCCCATCAGGTCGACGTGCTGGCCGGGCTTGAGCCAGTTGCCGTGAATCAGGGGCTCGGTCGACATGGTGGCGCAGGAGATCACGTCGGCCTGCTCGACGCCGGCCTCCAGGGATTCGATTGGCTGGGCGTTGAGGCCCTCGTCCTGCAGCTGCTGGGCGAGCTTGCGCGCCTTGTCGGGCGTCCGGCCCCAGACATCGATCCGCTCGATCGGACGGACGGCGCAGTGCGCGCGCACCAGCTCGGGCGCCATTGCGCCGGTGCCGACCATTAGCAGCCGCTTGGCGCCCGAGACCGCGAGGTAGTCGGCGGCCAGCGCACTCGCGGCCGCGGTGCGCTTGTTGGTCAGCGGCTGGCCGGCGACCAGCGCCAGCGGCTCGCCGGTGGCGCCGTCGTTCAGCAGCACGTTCGCCATCACCGAGGGCAGGCCGCGGCTCGGGTTGTCCGGGAACACGGTGGCGACCTTGACGCCGATGTAGCGCCCGGTCTGCCAGGCCGGCATCAGCAGCAGCGTGCCGTCGGCGCCGGGGTCGTTCGGTACCTCGTGGTGATGGCGCGGCGGCGCCTCCGCCCCGCCGCGGAACACCTGCCGTAGCGCCTCCACCAGACTGGGGTAGTCGAGCGCCTGACCGACCTGTTCGGCGGAGAGGACTTTCATGAATCGCGGCCTTTTCCGGTCTTACTCGCCCAAAGCCCTCTCTTCCCTTGAGGGGAGAGGGCGGGGCCCGCAACACCGAGGGTCGTGGGAGGGTGAGGGTGGGGCTCCTCGGATCTAGCCGAGGCGTCCCACCCTCACCTGTCCTCTCCCCTCAAGGGAGAGGGACCCGCCGGGACGCT
>CAYRCO010000188.1:4894-6391 GCA_964422775.1 uncultured Rhodovibrio sp. | reverse complement strand
GTCACCGCCAGCGTGTCCGTCCCGTCCGCCGCCAACCGCGCGAGGAGGGGGGTCAGGCGGGCCTGCAGGTCGCGCGGGCTCTCGCCCTCGGGCGGGCGGAAGTCCAGGCCGCGGCCTTCCCAGCGCTTCATATCGGCCCCGTAACGGTCCCGCAGCTCGGGCAGCCGCTCGCCCTCCCACGCGCCCCAGGAGCGCTCGGCGAGCGCCGGTTCGACCGCCACCGGCCTCAGGCCGAGCAGGGCCGCGGTCTCCCGCGCCCGGGCGAGCGGGCTGACAAGCACCTGATAGGACGCGATTTCCGCCGGCATCCGCCAGCCCGCCACGACCGAGCGGCCGATCTCGGACAGCGGCACGTCGGTGCGGCCCTGGATACGCTTGTCGGCGTTCCACGCGGTCGGGCCGTGGCGGATCAGCGCCAGCTTCATGCCGGAACCCCCGTGACCTCGGCCAGCAGGGCGGCCAGTCGTTGCGCGGCCGTATCGATCGTGTGCGACCGCGCCACCTTGGCGCGCGCTGCCGCGCCCATGGCCGCCCGGGCGGCCGGATCGTCGAGCAACGCGCCGACCGCGCCGGCGAACGCGTCGGGGTCGTGCGGCGGGACCAGGCGGCCTGTCTCGGGATCGCTCAGGATCGCGGAAACCCCGCCAAAATCGCCGCACACGGCCGGACAGCCGGCGGCCTGCGCCTCCAACAGCGCCATGCCGTAGGCCTCGTTGACCGCCGGCCAGACGAACAGGTCGGCGCTCGCCAGCGCTGTCGCCGTGGCCGGCGACTCCGTTGCGCCCGCGTAATGAACCCGCGCGGCCAGCGGCGCGAACCCGGCTTCCACCTGCGGGCGGGCTGGCCCGTCCCCCAGCACCAGCAGTTGCCAGCGCCGGTGGGTCAGGCGGCCGAGCGCCGCCGCGAGCGCGCGGTAGGAGGCGAGCTTGTCGCCCGGGCGCATCATCGCCGCCGTGACCAGCCACGGCTGCCCTGGGTCCAGGCCGTAGGCCGCGGCGAGGCCGGCGCGGTCCGGTTCGACCCGCTCGACTTCGGTCGTGTCCAGGAACGGCGGCAGCGCCACCTGCCGCACACGCGCCGGCAGGCATGCGCCGTCGGCCGGGTTGATCGTCAGCACCGCATCCGCCCGCCTGAGCGCCGTCTGGACCTGCCGATGCCCGGCGTCCCAGGGCCCGCCGGCGCGCTTAGGCGCGTGCGAGGCTTCCGCGACCAGATAGGGAATGCCCAGCATCTCCGCCGCCGCCGGACCGATCCAGTCGGGCGCCTTGTAGTACAGATGATAGGTCACCCAGACATCCGGTCGTTCGCCCGGCGGACGTGCGCGCACGCGCCGGACGTAGCGGGCGGCAAGGCGCCGGCCGAGGGCTTGCAAGCGCCGCTGGCGCGCCGGATCGCCGTGCGCGTCGCGGGCGCGCAGGCGGCTGGCGAGTTCCACGCGCGCGCCGCCCCGCTCCAGCGCCTGCCAGAGCAGCTGCGCCATCCGCCGGTCGCCCGAGG
>CAYRCO010000188.1:0-4796 GCA_964422775.1 uncultured Rhodovibrio sp. | reverse complement strand
CCTTCGTAACGGTCATGCCGCGGCGTCGGCTGGAACGCCCGAGCCGGCCGGACCGCGCAGAAGGTCGGCCAGCGCGTCGATCTGCGCCTCGGCGGCGAACGCCGCGCGGACCCGCGCCGCGCCCGCCTGGCCGAGCGCCTGCCGGCGGCCGGGATCGCGGATCAGCTCTTCGAGCGCGGCGGCGAGCGCATCGGCGTCGCCGGGCGGCACCAGGCGGCCGGTCTCGCCGTCCCGGATCAGTTCGGGGATCGCGGAGACGTCCGTGGCGAGGCAGGCGAGACCCTGGCTCTGGGCTTCCATCAGCACGTTGGGCAGGCCGTCGCGGTCGCCGTCCGGGGCGATCCGGCTGGCCAGCACGAACAGATCGCTCGCACGGTAGGCGGCCAGCACGTCCGCCTGCGCCTGCGGGCCCTGCCAGTCGATCCGGCCGGCGAGGCCGAACCGCTCGGCCCGGGCGCGCAGCTGGTCGCGCAGTTCGCCGCCGCCGATGTGGGTCAGGCGCCAGTTGAGGTCCGCGGGCAGCCGGGCGAGCGCGTCCAGCAGCACGTCGTAGCCCTTCTTGGCGACCGCCCGGCCGACGCTGATCAGCCGGACCGGATCGTGCCCGTCGCCGCCGTCGCGCGCGCCCTCTGGCGCCGGGGTCGCCGGAAAGCGGGCGAAGTCGAGCCCGTGGTAGACCAGCCGTACCTTGCCCGGATCGTCCGCCAGGCCCGCCAAATGATCCCGGCCGGCGGCGGTGCAGGTGGCGAGCCAGTCCATCGACGCCAGCTTCTCCCGGATCTCCCAGTCGGGCGTGGTCCAGACGTCCTTGGCGTGCGCGGAACACGACCAGGGAAGGCCGCGGATCAGCGCGGCGTAGCGCGCGACCGAGGCGGGGGTGTGCAGGAAATGCGCGTAGAGCCGGTCAAGGTCGCCCGGCAGCTCGGCCGCCAGCACGCAGGCCTGGCCGAACCGGCGCAGGCGGTTGCGCGTACAATCGCGCTTCAGGTCGGCCCGGAACGCCCGGCGGGCGGCTGGATACCCGGGCAGCCGCCGAATCCGGCGCCAGGCGCGCAGCACCCGCGCCGGCGCGTCGTGCAGGTATTCCGGCAGATAGTTGACCGGCGCCCGGATCTCGTCGTGGATCGGATGGGTCTTGGGATCGTAGGGCCGGCGCAGCGAGATCAGCCGCAGGTCGAAGCCGCGCGCTTCGAGCGCGTGCAGTTCCTGGGCGATGAAGGTTTCCGACAGCCGGGGGTAGCCCTTCAGCACGACCGCGATCCTGGGCACCCCGCGCACAGGCGCGTTGGCGGGGACGGCGGCCGGTGTGGCAGCGGGGCGCTCGGGCGTCCTGGCAGACATGATCGAACGGCTCAG
This sequence comes from uncultured Rhodovibrio sp., assembly GCA_964422775.1. Lineage (GTDB taxonomy): Bacteria > Pseudomonadota > Alphaproteobacteria > Kiloniellales > Rhodovibrionaceae > Rhodovibrio. The sequence continues at coordinate 3,440 of CAYRCO010000188.1, read as the reverse complement.
CGCCCCGCCCGGCGGGCTTCGGGCACCGGCTGGCTGGCGCCCGCGGCGATGTCGAGCCCGGCCGGCCGCGCCTCGGTCCATTGACGCACCAGCTTGGCGACGTTGCGCCGCCCCTCCAGCAAGCCCGGGATCACGCCGGCGGACGGCAGCGGCTGGTGCGGCAGGCCGCGCAGCGCGGTCGCCATCCGGCTCGCCGGACGGTCGCGGTCGCCGTCCAGGACGCGCACCAGATCCAGCCGCGCGGCATGGCTGGCGCGGATATACTGTTCGCGCCGCGGCGCCGTCCGGGGCACGATCAGGGCCCGCTTGTCGAACGACAGGATCTCGCAGAAGGTGTTGTAACCGCCCATGCCGACCACGCCGACCGCTTCGGTCAGCAGGCCCTCGATGTGGGCGTCGAAGGTGATCGCCTCCACCTGACCGAGCTTTGCCGCGCGGTCCAGGAAGTCGTTCTGGTGGTCGCTGCCCATGAACGGCCCCAGCACCAGGAGCGCCGGGTACGGCAGGTCGGGCTCGGCTTCGTAGGCGCGCAGCACCCAGTCGATGATCGCCTCGCCGTCGCCGCCGCCGCCGACGGTCACCAGGATGTAGGGCGCGCGGATTTTCTCCAGCCGCACCCGCGGCGCATCCGCCGCGGCCTCGCGCGGCAGGTAGCCGGTGTAGACCATCCGCCGCACCACCGACGCGGGCAGGTCCAACCCGTCCAGCGGCTGACAGATCTGCGGCAGGCCGTAGACCCAGATGCCGTCGTAATGATCGCTGAGCGCACGCACCGCCTGCTTGCGCTCCCACTCCTCCGCCAACGCCCGCGGGTCGTCCATCACGTCGCGCAGGCCCAGGATGCAGGGCACCCCGCGCGCGTTCAGGTAGCTCAGGGTGTCGCGCACCTCCCCGCGCAGGCCGAGCGGCTCCTTGTCGACCAGGAACAGGTCGGGCTGGAAGGATTCGGCGGTGTGGCGAATGATCGCCCCGCGCATCGCCATCGTCTGCTCGATCGCCAGCGGCAGCTTGAGCGAGGTGTACTCGCCGTTGCGCAGCTTGATCACGCCTGGAATGCGCACGAAGTCGACCCGGCTGCGGAAGTCGAAGTTGCCGATGATCGGCGAGCCCGACAGGATCAGGACGGACGCGTCCGGATTGTCCTCGACGATCGCATGGGCGATCTCGCGGCAGCGGCGCAGATGACCAAGCCCGAAACTGTCGTGGCTGTAGATCAGGATTCGGGCTGGTTTGTTGTCAGCCATGGGTGCCCCCTGAACCTTGCTGCCGCCGGCGGGCTAGCCTCGCCGGTCGTGACAGCTTTTCACCCAGCTGCGATGTGACGGGTATCACTTTTACACAGGTCAAAGCGCGCGGAAACTCACAATAAGGCGAACCCAAACGGACGAGGCCTTGCTTGCACTGTCGTCGAGCCCGTGCGACACGGCAAATGGGCGCGGTATAAGGGGGATACGGCGCACGCGGCCGAGGCCGGGCAAAAGCCGAGTGAGCATGGAACCGAATCTTTTCCGCTACATCTGGCAGCACAGCCGGCGCGAGCAGCTGGGAATTCTATTCCTGGTCGCGGCTTCGCTGCCGTTCTATTTCCTGATGCTCAACCTGCCCAAGGACATCGTAAACCGCGGGATTCAAGGGCAGGGCTTCGCCGGGCCGACAGACACCCAGGTCTTCCTGCGCACCCCCGTGCCGCTGTCCGAGACTCTGACCGGCGAGCAGCTGTTCATCTACGAGGGCGTCGCGCTGGACCAGACGGCGCTGTTGCTGGCGCTCAGTTTCGTCTTCCTCGGCCTCGTGATCGCCAACGGCCTGTTCAAGTTCGTCATCAATACCGCCAAAGGTCGGATGGGCGAGCGGGTGCTGCGCCGGCTGCGCTACGAGTTGGTCGACCGGCTGCTGCGGTTTCCGCTGCCGCACCTGCGCCGGGTGAAGCAGGCCGAGGCCGCGACCATGGTGAAGGACGAGGTGGAGCCGCTGGGCGGCTTCATCGGCGACGCCTTCATCTCGCCCGCGTTTCTCGGCGGTCAGGCGCTGACCGCGATGGTGTTCATCCTGGCGCAGAGCCTCTGGCTGGGCATGATCGCGCTGGTTATCGTGGTCATCCAGGCGGGCCTGATCCCCAAACTGCGGATCCCGATCCTGCGGCTCGGCAAGCAGCGCCAGCTGACCGCGCGCGAACTCGCCGGGCGGGTCGGCGAGCTGGTCGACGGCGGGCTGGAGGTGCACGCCCACGACACCTCCAACCTGGAGCGGGCGGATATCTCCCGCCGGCTCGGCAAGATCTTCGACATCCGCTACGAGATCTTCCGCCGGAAGTTCTTCGTCAAGTTCCTGAACAACTTCCTGAGCCAACTGACCCCGTTCATTTTTTACGCGGTCGGCGGCGTGCTCGCGATCCAGGGCGAGATCGATATCGGCGCGCTGGTCGCGGTGATCGCGGCCTACAAGGACCTGCCGGGACCGGTGAAGGAGCTGATCGACTGGGAGCAGCGCCGGCAGGACGTGCAGATCAAGTACGACACCGTAATCGAGCAGTTCCAGCCTCCGGAGATTCTGGAGCCCCAGCGCCAGGACCCGGAGGCCGATCCGGGCCCGCCGCTCACCCAGACGGTCGAGCTGCGCAACGTCACGGTGAACGACGACGGCGACACGCCGATCCTGAAGAACGCGAGCGTGACCATCCCGATCCCGCAGCGCACCGCGGTCGTGGGCACGGGCGCCAGCGGCAAGAGCCAGCTGGCCCAGGTCGCCACGGGCCTGTTCCTGCCGGTCAGCGGCACGGTCCTGCTCGACGGGCGGGATACCGCCAGCCTGCCGGAAGCCGTGGTCGGCCGGCGGACCGCCTATGTCGGACCGGAGTCCTACCTGTTCCCGGGCAGTGTCGGCGATACGCTGCTGTACGCCCTGAAGCACCGCCCGGTCCGGGAAGCCGAGCGCGACGCCCGCGCCGAACAGGCGAAGCGCGAGGCCGATTTGGAGAGCCGGGCCTCGGGCAACCCACTGCTGGACGCGGAGGCGGACTGGATCGACTACGCCGCAGCCGGGGTGGACGGGCCGCAAGCGCTGCGCCGGCGGATGGTCGAGGTGCTCGACGAGATCGACATGAGCACCGACGTCTACCGCTTCGGGCTGTCCGGCACGATCGATCCGGAGCGCCGGCCGGACACCGCCGACGCGCTTCTTGAGGCGCGGCGGATGCTGGCGCGCCGGCTGCAGGAGCGCGACCTCGCCGGGCTGGTCGAGCCGTTCGACACCAACGCCTACAACCGCAACGCCACACTGGGCGAAAACCTGTTGTTCGGGACGCCGATCGACCCGGCGTTCGCGCCCGACCAACTGGCCGACAACCGGATCGCCCGCGAGGCCATGGAGACCACCGGCCTCACCGGGACGCTGAACCGGATGGGCCTGCAGATCGCCCGGACGATGGTCGAGATCTTCGC
>CAYRCO010000187.1:0-6409 GCA_964422775.1 uncultured Rhodovibrio sp. | reverse complement strand
CCGAGATCGATCCGGAGGCGCGTCCCCACGCTGCGGCACTGGCCGAGGCGTTTCCGCCGGGGCCGTTGCCGCCGCCGGGGCCGTTGCCGCTGCCGCCGGCACCGCCAGGCCCGCCGCCAGCATTACCGCCGCCCTGGCCGCTACCAGGGCCTTTGGCTTGGGCGGCGTTGGGCGCCATCGGACCGTCCAAGGTGGGCGCGACCGGGGCCGCGACCAGCGCGAACGCCATCGCGGCGGCGCTGGCGCCGGCCAAGAGGCGCCGGCGCGCCGCGCGGCGATCGGTGTGAACAGTCGGGCTGATTGTCGTCCGGGCCATGATGCCTCCTTGGATGCTTGCGGCCTCGCTCCAAGGAAATAGGTAACTAGGATTGCGTCACCGCGAGATGAACGCGTTGTGTCATCCGCGTGGGCAAACCCCTGGATTTAGTGCGACTTGCGGGATATTGCCGGCCGTTCAGCCGCCGCGCGCCGCGGGCACCTTCTGTCCGCCCTTGCCGCTGCCCGCCTGGGTCTCCAGCACCTCGCCCAGCTTCTGGCGCAGCCGGCGCAGCTTCTGCTCGCTCTCGACCTTATCCCGGAGCGCGGTCTGGACGTAGAACACGTCGACCACCCGTTCGCCGTAGGTCGAGATCTTGGCGGCATGGATCATCAGGTCGGCCTTGGTCAGCACCTGGGTCAGCTCGTACAGCAGGCCTGGCCGGTCGCGGCCGTTGACCTCGATCACCGTATGCTTGGCGGAGATCGTGTTGTCGATCAGCACGCGCGGGGCGACGCGGAAGGCGTCGTACCGGCTGGGCAGGCTGGAGCGCTGCTTCTCCAGCTCCTGCATCGGGCGGATCCGGCCCGCGAGCGTGCGCTCGATCACGCTCGCCACCCGGGCCAGCTTGTCGCCACGGTCGAACCGGCCGCCCTGCTGGTCGCGCACCCAAAAAGTATCCAGCGCCATGCCGTTCTTCAGCGTGAAGATCCGCGCCGCGGTGATGCTGGCGCCCGCGACCGCGAGCGCGCCCGAGATGCGCGAGAACAGCCCCGGGTGGTCGGCGGTGTAGACGGTGATCTCGGTCACCCCGCGGTAGTCGTCGATCCGGGTGTCGACGGTGAGCGCGCGCGCCTCCCGCTCGGCACTGCGGATCATCCGGGCGTGGCGCTCATGGGTATCGGGGTCGCAGGACAGCCAGTAAGACGGGTAGCCGCGCTCCAGGTGCGTTTCGATCTCGGCTTCCGTCCAGTCGGTGAGGCGCTGGGTCAGTTCGTCCTTCGCCTTGGCCACCCGCCGGTCGCGCGCCTCGGCGTTGAAGCCGCCGGTGAGCTCGTCCTTGGTGTTCCAGTAGAGGTCGCGCAGCAGGGCCGCCTTCCAGCTGTTCCAGACCCCCGGCCCGACCGAGCGGATATCCACCACGGTCAGGCATAGCAGCAGGCGCAGCCGCTCCACCGACTGCACGGTGGCGGCGAAGTCGCGGATCGTGCGCGGCTCCTCCAGGTCGCGGCGGAAGGCGACCTTGGGCATATCCAGATGGTGCAGCACCAGCCACTGCACCGTCTCCGTCTCCTCGTCGCTCAGTCCCAGGCGCGGGCACAGCTTGCCCGCCAGTTCCGCGCCCTTCTCGCTGTGGTCCTCGGGCCGGCCCTTGGCGATGTCGTGCAGCAGCACCGCGACGTAGAGCGCGCGGCGCGAGAGCACCTTGTGCACCACCTCCGTGGCGATCGGGGCGGCCTCGGCGAGCTCGCCGCGTTCCACCTTGGCGAGCTCGCCGATGGCGAAGATGGTATGCTCGTCCACCGTGTAGTGGTGGTACATGTTGTACTGCATCTGCGCGACGATCCGGCCGAAGTCGGGCAGGAAGCGGCCCAGCACGCCCGCCTCGTTCATCCGCCTCAGCGTCGTCTCCGGGTCGTGCGCGCTCGTCAGCATCTGCAGGAACAGCCGGTTCGCCTCGGCGTCTTCGCGCAGCTTGCGGTCGATGAACTTCAGGTTCTGGGTGATCCAGCGCAGCGCGCGGGGATGGATGTCCAGGCCGCGGCGCTGGGCCACCGCGAAGATCTTCAGGATGCGGATCGGCTTGCGCTGGAACGAGCCGGGCTCGGCGACGCTCAGCCGCTCGCCCTCGACCTTGAAGCCCTCCAGCGTTTTGTTGCGCCCCAGACCGGGCAGGCGCAGCAGGCGGGTGCGCTTGTGCTCCGCCTCCAGCTGCGCGCAGACGATCCGGGTCAGGTCGCCCACGTCCTTGGCGACCAGGTAATAGTGTTTCATGAACCGCTCGACCGCCGCCTGGCCGGCGTGGTCGTGATAGCCCATCAAGGGCGCGATGTCCTTCTGCAGGTCGAAGGTCAGGCGCTCCTCCGGCCGGCCGGTCTGGAAGTGCAGATGGCAGCGCAGGGTCCACAGGAACGCCTGCGCCTTGTCGAATCGCTTGGCCTCCGCGCGGGTGAACACGTTGCGGTCGACCAGCTCGGCGGCGTTGGACACCCGGTAGACGTACTTGGTGATCCAGAACACCGTGGAGAGGTCGCGCAGGCCGCCCTTGCCCTCCTTGATGTTGGGCTCGAGGTGGTAGCGGCTGTCGCCCAGGCGCTTGTGCCGCTCGTCCCGCTCGGCGAGCTTGGCCTCGATGAACTCGGCGGCCGTCTTCGCCTGGATCTCCTCGGCGTAGCGCTGGGTCAGTTCGTCGAACAGACTGCGGTCGCCCCACAGCAGCCGGCTCTCCAGCAGGTTGGTGCGCACCGTGATATCGTTCTTCGCCATGCGTAGGCAGTCGTCGACGCTGCGCGTGGCGTGGCCGACCTTGAAGCCGAGGTCCCAGAGGAAATACAGCACCTCTTCCACGACCTGTTCGGTGTGCGGGGTCATCTTCCAGGGCAGCAGGAACAACAGGTCGATGTCGCTGTGCGGCGCCAGTTCGCCGCGGCCGTAGCCGCCCACCGCCGCCAGACAGAGCTTCTCCCCCGCCGACGGGTTGGCGAGCGGGTGCAGGCGCTGGGTGACGTGGCCCAGGATCGCCCCGATCAGTTCGTCCGCCAGATAGCAGGTCGCCTGCATCACCGCCCGGCCGGTGGCGTGCTGCTCGTAGAAGCGGCGGTGGATCTCCGTGCGCCCGGCGCGCAGGTGCGCCTTCAGCGTCTGCAGCACCTGCGTCCGGGTCTTGGGGTCGGTGCTGCCCTGCGGGCTGTTCTTCGCCTCCTCCGGCGGGATCGGCGGCCCGGCGATCGCGGTCAGCTCCGCCTCCAGCCGCGCCCGGTCGAGCACGGCCGCGCGCTCGGGGATGGCGTGGGCGGTCGGCGGCTCCAGCAGGTGGCGGCCGGTTTCGGCCGACCCGTCGGCCGCGACGGGTGCGGGGGCGGACGAGTCGCCGGTGCCGGGCGCGGCGTCGCCTGGCTCGGGGATGCTGTCGGGCACGCGCTCGGGGGCGTGGCTTTCCGGGCTGTTCGCCAAGGTCGATCCTCGTCGGCTGTCGCGCGGCCCGCAGTATCGCATGCCGGGCGGGCGCGGTCGAACCGGCGCCGCGGGCGTCCTGGAATCGGGCTTAGATCGCAGTCGTGTCGGATCGCTCCTTGACGCACTGCAAGACAGCTCCATTATATAGACCAGTCAGTCTAAAACGGAGGACTGCGATGGCGACCGCAAAACGCGACCTGCTGCTCGAGACGGCCGAGCGGCTGTTCTACGCCGAGGGCTTTCACGCCACCGGCATCGACCGGATCGTTCAAGCCGCCGGTGTGGTGCGGATGACGCTCTACAACCACTTTCCGTCCAAGAACGCGCTGGTCGCGGCGGTGCTGGAGCGCCGGCACACCCGTTTCCTGGCGACGATCGACGCCGCCGTCGCGAAGGCCCCGGACGGGCGCGCCACCTGGGCGCTGGTCGACGCGCACGGCAAGTGGCTGCGCACCAGCGGCCAGCATGGCTGCTTCCTGATGAAGGCCGCGGGCGAGTTCGCCGAGCACGCCCCGGAGATCCGCGACCAGGCGCTGGCCGCCAAGCAGGAGCTGCGCGGCCGGATCGCCGACGCGCTCGCCCGCGACGGCTACGCCGTCGACGACGGGCTGGCGGAGCGCCTGCAGCTGGTGCTGGAGGGCGCCAACGCCAGCGTCCCGCTCTACGGCGCGCGGGCCACGCTGCGCCACGCCCGAACGACCGTCGCCTGCCTGCTCGATCGTGCAGCCGACCCCGAACTGACCGCCTCGGACACTTAGCCACCTCGGACCCTAAATAGGAGGCCCCATGCACCGTCGCCCCGCTCTTGGCATGGCTGTACTCGGCAGCGGCCTGATCGCGGTGACCTACGGACTGGCCCGCTTCGCCTTCGGCCTGTTTCTCCCCTCGATCCGGGAGGACATGGCGATCAGCCCGGAACTGGCGGGCCTGATCGGCTCGATCCCGTTCGCCAGTTTCGTCATCGCGATCCTCCTTGGTCCGCCGCTGGTCCGGGTGATCGGTGCCAAGCTGGGCGGCGTCACGGCGATCACGCTCGCGCTTGTGGGCCTCGGCCTGATCGCCACCGCGCCCGCGCCCTGGATGCTGGCCGTGGGCGTCGCGGTCTGCGGCGTGGCGACCGGCCTGTCGACGCCGGCGATGGCGGCGGCGGTGCACTGGGTGGTGCCCAAGGCCAAGCGGGGCCGGGTCAACGCCGCCGTCAACGCCGGCACCAGCATCGGCGTCGCGCTCTCGGGCCCGGCGGTGCTGCTGCTCGCGGAGGCTTGGCGGCCCGCCTACCTCGGCTTCGCCGCGCTCGCCGGCGTGGGCGTGCTCGCGGCGGCGGTCTTCCTGCCGGCGAGCGCCCGGCCGGCGCCGGACGCCAACCTCGCCGGCGGCCCGACCCGCCAGCAGTGGGCCGACATGATCCGGCTGTCGACGCTCGCCGCGGCGACCGGGTTCGTGAGCGCCCTCTACTGGGTGTTCGCCCCCGACTTCGCGGTCCAGGCGGGCGGGCTCGCCGCGCGGGAGAGCGCGCTGATGTGGCTCGCCGTCGGTCTGGGCGGCCTGGCGGGCGGCGCCGCCGGCGACATGATCGCCAAGCACGGTCCGGCCTCCAGCCACGCCTTCGCCACCGCGGCGATGGCCGCCTCCCTGACCCTGCTGGCGGCCGATCCGGGGCAGATCGCGCTGGTGCTGTTCTCCGCCGCCAGCTTCGGCGCGGCCTACATGACGCTCACCGGCATCTACCTGGTGGGCGGCACGGAGATCATGCCGAGCCACCCGGCCCTGGGCTCGGTGATGCCGTTCCTGGCGGTCGCCGCCGGGCAGGTCGCCGGCTCCTCGGCGAGCGGCTGGATGATCGCGGAGACCGGGCACAGCACCGCCTTCGGCAGCTTCGCGGCGCTCGGCCTGGGCGTGGCGCTGATCTCGCTGTGGCTGACCCGCGCGGGCCAGACCGGCAGTACCGACAGCACCGACAGCGGGGCCGGCGGCCCGGCCGCGACCGGGCAGCAGGGCTAGCCGGCCCGGCTGTCCTACAGGACGAACTTCTGCGCGATCCTCCTCGGCCACTTGCGCGTTTTCGAGTGGCCCCCTGTGCGCCCGTGGGCGTAGGCTGGTGTGCACTGCACAAGGCCGCGCCGACGGGCGCTTTTTTTCACGCCGGCCTCCGGGACCCCGCAACTGGGGACACGAAGGGGGCCGGAGCCACGGCCGGGAGGGGGCGATGGCGAAGACGCGTGACGATCAGCCGAGCACGGCGGAACCGACGACCGCGATGAAGGCGAGCGCGTGGCCGCTCTCCGGCGACGTCAGTCAGTCGATCCTGCCCTGGACCTGGATGACCCACGCGACCGGCCAGTGGGGCCTGGTCAACATCAACCTGGGCCGCACGCCGGACCCCGAACGCGAACGCCGCGTCCTGGACCAGGCCGGCAGCTACGGCCACCAGCTGGGCCGTCTCTCGGAAGCCCTGCAGGCGGTGATCGACGCCCTGCTCAAGAACGCCGACGGCACTCTCGACCGCGCCAAGCTCACCGACGACCAGATCGCAGCGCTCGTGCGGTTCGAAGAGCTGATGACCGCGGTGGAGAAGGCGAAGAACCCGTAGGGTGGATTCGCCGCGCTTCGCGGCAATCCACCATGGCGACGTGCCAGACCCGCACGCCGCTTGGTGGGTTGCTGCGCGAACCCACCCTGCGGGGTCGGGCGTGTGGGGGCATCACTCCCCGCTCATACCGCGCAACTCGTACACCAGCTCCAGCGCCTGCTTCGGCGTCAATTCGTCCGGGTTCACTTCCGCGAGCCGCCGCTCGACCGCGCTCGGCCCCGTGGCTGCGGTCTCCCCGCCGGCCGCCGGCGTCTTCTCCGCCATCGCGGCGAACAACGGCAGGTCGTCGGCGAGGCGTTGCAGGGTGCCGGCCTGTTCGCCCTTTTCCAGGGTCTCCAGGACTTCCTCGGCGCGCGTGATCGCGGCGTCGGGCAGGCCGGCCAGGC
>CAYRCO010000186.1:0-6433 GCA_964422775.1 uncultured Rhodovibrio sp. | reverse complement strand
TCGTTGGTCATTGCGCGTCTCCCATACCGCTCCACCGTCGATCGATAGAGGCAGATTACGACATTCCTGTGACCTTTCGCAGGTCACAGGTTAGGTGCGGGTGGTTTTTATCGCGGACGCGCGCCTGGCGGCTGTGATGGCGGACACAGGGCTGACACACGCCCCGGCCATGGGGACGACCGGGGCGCTTGCGGTGCCCCTCAGGCGTTGTCGCGGGCGATCAGGTGCAGGGCGTAGCGGTTTTCCGGCGCGATGAAGTCGGCGGTGCGCACCAGGCCCGCGGGCGCGAGGTCGGCGTCCAGGCTGGCCGGCGTGAACTTGCGGCTGATCTCGGTGAAGATGCTGTCGCCGGGCTGAAACGCGTACTGCGCGTCCAGCGCCGCGAACCGGCCGGTCTGGGCACGGGTCGCGTCGAGGTAGGATTCGATCCGCTCCAGCTCGGCGTTATAGACCGCGCGGTGGCGGAAGCCGGCGATGTCGAGGTCGCCGTCGAGTTCGCGGTTGAGGACGTTGATCAGGTTCTCGTTGAACGCCGCCGTCACGGCCGCGGCGTCGTTGTAGGCGGCTTCCAGCACGCCCGCGTCTTTGACCGTGTCGACGCCCAGTAGCAGGCGGTCGTCGGGCCCCATCTGGCCCGCGATGTCGGCGAGTAAAAGCTGCGCGCCCGCGGGCTCGAAGTTGCCGAGCGAACTGCCGAGGAAGACGAACAGCGTCGGCCCGCTACGCGCCGGCAGGTGGGCGAGCCCGGCCGTGTGGTCGCCCGCCAGCGGCCGAACGTCGACCTGCGGGAAGCGCTGGGTCAGGCGGGCCGCGGCGTCTTCCAGCGCGCTCACGCAGACGTCCATCGGCCAGAAGGTGATCGGCGCGCCCCGCGCGGCCGCGGCGGCGAGCAGAATTTCCGTCTTGCGCGCGCTGCCGGCGCCCAGTTCGACGATCTCGCGTGGGCCGGCGGCCACGACGAGCGCGCGCGCGTGAGCCTCGAGCAGCGCGGTCTCGGTGCGGGTGAGGTAATATTCCGGCAGCTCGCAGATCTGCTCGAACAGCTCCGCCCCGCGGGCGTCGTACAGGTGCTTCGGCGAGAGTTCGCGCGGGGATTTGGCGAAGCCGGCCAGAACCTCCTCGCGCAGCGTCGGCACGGCGCGCGTCGGCGCCACCTGCCGGACGTCGGTCGTGGTCTCGGCGTTCGACGTCTGGGCGTTCGCTTCAGGGGACTGGTGCGTGGGCGCAGCGGCGCTGCCGTCCGGTGTCATCATCGCGGGGCGGGTTCCCTGTCAGTGTTGATTATGTACATCGAAAGTGGGGCGCGAAGTCACACCGTCCAGCCTGTCCGCGCTCGAAAGCGCGCCGCAGCCGATCGTGCGCTGCCGCCGAAAGCCGCCCGCCGCCGGGTGTCCGCCGGCCGCGGGCGGCTGCCCGCTTACAGCTGCGGCACCGTCGCCTTGGCGCTTTCGCGCGCGCTCACCGTGTCGTACAGCCGCTTCAGCTTGGGCGCCTGCTGGAACAGCTCGGCGCCCTCGTCGGTCATCGCGACGTAGCCGAGGACCGGCAGCAGGTGCAGGTCCGCCAGTGTGAGCGCGCCGCCGACCGCGAAGCCGTCGTCGCCGACCAGGCGGTCGAGCTCGCCCATCACCTTGCGCGCCTCGGGCAGGCAGTCGCGGATCGCCTGTTCGTCCGGGCTGTCGCCGAGGTTCGGCTTGACCAGGCGGTTGATCACCAGCGTCCCGATCAGCGTGCCGTAGGCGTAGCTGTCGACGATCGCCTGGATCTGGGTCATGCGGGCCTGGCCGCGCGCGTCGGGCGGCTGCAGGGCGGGCTCGGGGAACGCGGCGTCGAGGTAGCGCAGGATCGCGGTCGTCTCGTAGATCTGGAAGCCGTCGTGCTCGAACGCCGGCACCTTGCCCCAGGGATGCCGGGCGATGTGTGCCTCGCTCTGGTTCTCGCCAGCGAAAATGTTGACCTCGTTCAGGTCGTAGGCCTGCCCCTTCTCCTCCAGCGCCAGCCGGACGCTGCGCACGTAGGTCGAGAAGTTCGGGCCGTGAACGGTCGGGTTCGCCATGATTGCGGGCGCCCTCCTTGTGGTTCGCGGTTGCACGGATCTGGGTGCCCAAGCCGTGAGCTAGCCCGGCCGGGGCGGCACACAAGACAGCTGAGAGGTGTCGCGGGTGCGCGGATCAGGCGCCGTCGAGCGCCAGCACCTTGCCCGCGAGGTAGAGCGAGCCGCAGATCAGCACGCGCGCCGAACCCGCGCCGGCGTGGTCGCGGGCCAGCGCGTCGAGCGCGGCCGGCACGCTGTCGGCTTGGGCGACGCGGGCGGCGCCGGCCTGGCGGGCGAAGCCGGCGGACTCGCCCGCGCTGTGGCTCGCCTCCTCCCCGGGGATCGCGACCGCGGTCAGGCTGGCCGATCGGGGCACCAGCGGGGTCAGGAATTCGACCGGCTGCTTGGAGTTCAGCATGCCGAAGACGACGTGCAGCGGCCGCGCGGTCGCGGGGTCGCCCTGCCAGGCGTCGACCGCGGCGGCGAGCACCTGACCCGCGTCGGCGTTGTGCCCGCCGTCCAGCCACAGCTCCCAGTCGTCCGGCAGGCGCTTGGCAAGCGCCCCGTCCGCCAGCCGCTGCATTCGCCCCGGCCACTGCGCCCGCGCAAGACCGGTGCGCGCGGCCTCCACTGAAACGGGGAAGGCATCCAGCCGGTCCGCGCAGGCGAGCGCCATCGCGGCGTTGGCGATCTGATAGGGGCCGAGCAGGCTGGGCGCCGGCCAGTCGCCGGTCAGCCGGCCGCCGTCGTAGCGGAACCCCTGGCCGCCGGTGTTCGCCTGGTAGGTCCAGTCGGTGCCGTGGGCGAAGGCGGGCGCACCCACCTCCGCCGCGCGGGCCTGCAGGACCTCGGCCGCGGCAGCCTTCTGCGGGGCGAACACGGCGGGCCGGCCGGGCTTCAGGATGCCCGCCTTCTCGCCCGCGATCTGCGCGATCGTGTCGCCCAGGAACTGCATGTGGTCCAGGCCGATCGGCGTGATCGCGGTCAGCGCGGGCGCGTCGAGCACGTTGGTCGCATCCAGCCGGCCGCCCAGCCCGGTCTCCAGCAGCAGCACGTCCGCGCGTTCGCGCGCGAAGGCGAGGAAGGCCGCGCAGGTCGTGATCTCGAAATAGGTGATCGGGTCCTCGCCGTTCGCCTGCTCGGCCTCCTCCAGAAGCGCGATCAGGTCGTCCTCGGCGATCAGCCGGCCGCTCAAACGGATGCGCTCGTGAAAACGCACCAAGTGCGGGGAGGTGTAGACGTGCACCCGGTAGCCCTGCGCCTCCAGCATCGCGCGCAGGAAGGCGAGCGTGCTGCCCTTGCCGTTGGTCCCGGCGACATGGATCGCCGGCGGCAGCGCGCGTTCGGGATGCCCGAGCGCTGCCAGCAGCCGCCAGACACGGTCCAGCGACAGGTCGATCACCTTGGGATGCAGGCGCATCAGGCGCGCCAGCACCCGGTCGCTGGCGATGGCGTCTGGCTGGGGCATGGGCTCGCGGTCACCCGCACGTGGGTCGAGAGATCGGGCGTCGTCGGCGGCGGGTTCCCTCTCCTCCACCTGGGAGGAGAGGGCTAGGGTGAGGAGGTGGCCCGCGGGCGTGCAGCCAACGCGGCGTACCAAGCGCAGAGGCCGTGCAGAGCCACCTCACCCTGTCCCTCTCCCCCTATAGGCGGAGAGGGGACGCGCCGAGGCGCTGTGCGAACCCGCGTGGCGCTACTCCGCAGCTCGGCGTGAGGAGGACTGGGCGTTGTCGCGCGTCTCGCCGGATGCGTCGCCGGTCTGGTCGTCGCGCGGCGCATCGCTGCCGGCGTCCTTGTCGCCGCTGTCGGCTTTCTTGGCGTCCTTGGACTCGCCCTTAGCTTTGTCCGTCTTCGCCTTGTCCGCCTTGGCCTTCTCGGCCGTCTTCTCGCCGGCCGCTTTGTCGCGGCTGCGGCCGGTCAGGCTGAGGGTCCAGCTGCTGCGCTTTTCGCTTTGCTGCGGCGGCTTCTGCGGGGCGTCGACCTGGGCCGCGGCGGGCTGCGGCTCGGTCCGTGGGCGCCCGTCGTCGATCTTAGCGCCCGTCGGGCCCGCGACCCGCGGCCCGTCCAGCTTCAGCGCGCCGTCTGGGATGCGTACGATCCGGGCTTCCGGCGTGGTGTGCATCAATAGGCCGAACAGCGTAATCAGCCGCTCGCGCAGCTCGCGCCGGTCGACCACCTGGTCGACCATGCCGTGGTCGCGCAGGTATTCGGCGCGCTGAAAACCTTCGGGCAGCTGCTCGCGCACGGTCGCCTCGATCACCCGCTGGCCGGCGAAGCCGATCACCGAGCCCGGCTCCGCCAGGGTCAGGTCGCCCAGCATGGCGAAGGAGGCGCTGACCCCGCCGGTGGTCGGGTCGGTCAGCAGCACGACATAGGGCAGGCCCTTTTCCTTCACCATGTCGACCGCGACGGTGGTGCGCGGCATCTGCATCAGCGACAGGATGCCTTCCTGCATGCGCGCGCCGCCGGAGGCCGGCACGGCCAGGAGCGGGGCTTCCTGCATGCAGGCCAGGCGGGCGGCGGCGAGCAGCCCCTCGCCCACGGCGATCCCCATCGAGCCGCCCATGAAGGAGAAGTCGAAGCAGGCCATCACCACTGGGTGGCCGCCCATCCGGCCGTGCGCCACCACGATGGCGTCGTTCCCCTCCGCCTTGGCGCGCGCCTCGCGCAGGCGATCGCTGTAGCGTTTGCGGTCGCGGAACTTGAGCGGATCCTGGATCGTCTCCGGCAGTTCGATCGGGGTGAACTCGCCGCTGTCGAACAGCAGGCGCATCCGTTCGAACGGGCCGATCCGCAGGTGATAGCCGCAATGGGTGCAGACCCGAAGTGCCTTCTCCAACTCCCGGTGGAAGATCATCTGCCCGCAGTCGGGGCACTTCTCCCACAGGTCGTCCGGGATGTCGGAGCGGGTGACGAGCGCCCGGATCTTCGGGCGGACGTAGTTGGAAATCCAGCTCATGAAGGGCCTCTCAGGCCTGCTTGACCGCGCCGCGCACGCCGTCGGCGAGCGCGCGTACTTGATCCAGCAAGGCGCGCGCGCAGCTGCTCTTGGGCGTGCCGTCGTCGTTCAAGTTGGCCGCCACCGTTTCGACCAGCGCGGAGCCGACCACCGCGGCATCCGCGATGCGAGCGATCTTGGCGGCCTGCTCGGGGGTGCGGATGCCGAAGCCGACGGCGACCGGCAGATCGGTGTGCCGGCGCAGGCGGGCAACCGCGTCGGCGACCTCTTGGTCCGCGGCGGCGCGCGTGCCGGTGATCCCGGCGATCGAGACGTAGTAGACGAAGCCGCTGGTGTTGGTCAGCACCGCCGGCAGGCGCCTGTCATCGGTGGTGGGCGTGGCCAGGCGGATGAAGTTCACCCCGGCCTTCAGCGCCGGGATGCACAGCTCGACGTCCTCTTCCGGCGGCAGGTCGACCATGATCAGCCCGTCGACGCCGGCGGCCCGCGCGTCGGCCAGGAAGCGCTCGACGCCGTAGGAATAGATCGGGTTGTAATAGCCCATCAGCACGACCGGCGTGTCGCGCTCGCGCTCCCGGAAGCCGGCGACCAGGTCGAGGGTGCGCTTGAGCGTCATGCCAGCCCGCAGCGCCCGTAGGCTGCCCTGCTGGATCGCCGGGCCGTCGGCCATCGGGTCGGAGAAGGGGATGCCGACCTCGATCAGGTCGGCCCCGGCTTGCGGCAGGCCGGCCAGGATTTCGGCGCTCGTCTCGAAGTCGGGGTCGCCGGCGGTAACGAAGGTGACCAGGCCGCCGCGCCCCTCGGCCTTCAGCTTGTCGAAACGCGCGCAGATCCGGCCGCTGTCCGCGCCGCGTTCGCTGTCGGGGACCTGGCGCTCCTGGATTGCCAGGTCGGCCGCGGTCCGGGGCTGGCTCTCGCGCTCGCTCACAGTTCCACTCCGAGACGCTTGGCAACGGTGGCGACATCCTTGTCGCCGCGCCCGCACATGTTCATCACCATCAAATGGTCGCGCGGCAGTTCGGGCGCCAGCTTGCGCACCACCGCAAGCGCGTGCGCCGGTTCCAAGGCCGGAATGATGCCTTCCTTGCGGGTGCACCACTGGAAGGCGTCCAGCGCATCCTCGTCGGTTGCGGAGAGGTAGTTCACCCGGCCGGACTCGTGCAGCCAGGCGTGCTCCGGGCCGATCCCGGGATAGTCCAGCCCGGCGGAGATCGAGTAGGCGTCCAGGATCTGTCCGTCGTCGGTCTGCAGCAGATAGGTGCGGTTGCCGTGCAGCACGCCCGGTCGGCCGCCGTTGAGGGAAGCGGCGTGCTCGCCGCTGTCGATCCCGTGGCCGGCCGCCTCGACGCCGTAGATGTCGACGTCCGGCTCGTCCAGGAAGGGATGGAACAGGCCCAGCGCGTTCGAGCCGCCGCCGATGCAGGCGACCAGGCTGTCCG
>CAYRCO010000185.1:6241-6470 GCA_964422775.1 uncultured Rhodovibrio sp. | reverse complement strand
CCTAGGCGCGCTGCGATTTCTTGGGGTGACCACAAAGGGCACGAAGGACACCAAGACGGCGTGCCGCTGGGTCGCGGCGTGCCCCTAAGGATAAGAGTAACCACAGAGGCACAGAGACACAGAGGTTACTTGCCGCGGGCCACTGACACGGCCTCGCGGGCGAGTGCCGTGTGGTGAGGGTATCGGAAGAGGCTAGGCGCGCTTCGCGCGCGACAAAAGCGCGGCGGCG
>CAYRCO010000185.1:0-6212 GCA_964422775.1 uncultured Rhodovibrio sp. | reverse complement strand
ACCCTCTCTGTGCCTCTGTGTCTCTGTGGTTCAGTCTTCGCTAAAGTCCACGAGGCACATCGCCTGCGGCCGGTCGCACCGTTTTTGGTGACCCCGCGTCTGCGGTCGAACGCGCGGTTCTACGCCACCCGGTTCTGCAGGTCGCGGAACCAGTTCAGGCGTTCGCGGGTGGCGGCGATGTCCTGGTCGAGCCAGTCAAGGAAGAAGCCGGGGTTCTGGTCGTAGTGGGCGCGCAGGTCGGTCAGGCGGGCGAGCTCGCGTTCGATCATCTCGACCAGCGTGTCGACCTGCTCCTGCCGGTCCTCCGCCTCGAGCAGGTGCAGGAAGCGCATCTTGAGCGAGATGATCAGCTTGTTGATGTCGTTGATCGGCGCGCGGACCGAGGAGGTCATCAGCCGCTGCAGTTCGCTCTGCCCAGCCTCGGTAATGCGCAGCAGGGCGTTGTCCTCCATCCCCTTGCCGGAGACGGGTTCGATCAGCCCCTCGACGATCAGCAGTTCGACCGGCGTGCCGACCAGATCCAGCGACGGGCCGACGATGCGCTGGGTGAAGTGGCGGACATCCTCCGCCAGTTCGGCGTAATGCATGTTCCGCCCGGCCAGCGCCCCAAGCGCGGCGAGCCGGATCGCTTCCGTCGGAATGAGCGTGTTGTCGCGGTACATGGCCGAACCTCCCAGCCGTCGATCCGAAGGCGGCGCCGAGAGCGGCGCGGCAATCCGGACCGGATTACTCTTGATTAAATACCCGAACGCGTCGGCGTTGTCCAGTTAACGTTGGGCGACAACGATTCGCGTCTGGTGTCTATATCTGAGTACGTGCCCGGAGGCTCAACGGATCACGGCCCGAGCGGGACGGCGGTGGATCGTCGCTGCAGCGCGCCTGAGTCGGGCGGCCATAACGACAACCGCCGCCCGGCGGGACCGGACGGCGGCTGCGTGCGTCCGGCGCGTGCGGGACGCGGCGGAAGCAGGTGCTTGAGTAGCGCCTTGTTTTCGCGCGCCTTGCCCGAAGGCCGAACCGGCCTTCGGGTTGAATGTCGCTCTAACTTCCCGAAGAGCCGACAAGATTCAGCTGAAACGTGAGTCCACCTTGTAGCATCTAGCTCTAGAAAGGCGCCATGCCGCGCTGGGCTTCCGAGCGCCGGCGCAGGATCTCCAGCGTGGCCAGCAGGATCACCGACAGGGTGACCAGCATGGTCGCCACTGCCAGGATCGTCGGGCTGATTTGCTCGCGGATGCCGGACCACATCTCCAGCGGGATCGTGCGCTGCTCGTAGCCGGCAAGGAACAGCACGATCACCACCTCGTCGAACGAGGTGATGAAGGCGAACAGGGCGCCGGAGATCACGCCCGGGGCGATCAGCGGCAGGATGATCCGGAAGAACACCACTTGGTCGTTGGCGCCCAGGTTGTTCGCCGCGCGGATCAGCGAGCGGTCGAAGCCGACCAGCGTCGCGGTCACGGTGATCACCACGAACGGCGTGCCGAGGGCCGCGTGGGCCAGGATCACCCCCAGGTGCGTCTGCGCCAGGTTGATCTGCGAGTAGAAGAAGAACATCGCCGCACCCGAGATGATCAGCGGCACGATCATCGGCGAGATCAGGATCGACATCACCAGTTCGCGCCCGGGCATGTGCGGGCGCGACAGGCCGAGGGCGGCCAGCGTGCCGAGCGAGGTTGCCAGGAACGTGGCGGCGATGGCGATAATGAAGCTGTTCTTGATCGAATGCAGCCAACTCGCGCTCGTGAAGAAGTCCTGATACCAGCGCGTCGAATAGGCGTCGGGATCGAAGGCCAGCATACCTTCGGTGAAAGTAAAGTAGGGCTGCGCGTTGAACGACAGCGGCACGATCATGATGATCGGCAGGATCAGGTACAAAAACACCAGCCCGCAGATCGTCAGGTAGGTGTAGTGCCAGGTCTTCTCGAGCCGGCCGACGTAAGGGGCGAACTTGGCCATGACGGTTTAACCCAGCTTCATGTTGTCGATGCCGACGATGCGGTTGTAGGTGGCGTAGAGGATCAGAACGCCGGCCAGTAGCAGGGTGCCGATGGCCGCCGCCAGGCCCCAGTTGAGCGACTGCTGCATGTGGTAGGCGATGTAGTTGGAGATCAGTTGGCCCGACTGGCCGCCGACCAGGGCGGGGGTGATGTAGTAGCCGATCGCCAGGATGAACACGAGGATGCCGCCCGCGCCCATGCCCGGGATGGTCTGCGGGACGTAGACCCGCCAGAACGCGACCGGCGGGCGCGCGCCCAGCGACTTCGCCGCACGCATGTAGGAGGGCGAGATCCCCTTCATCACCGAATAGAGCGGCAGGATCATGAACGGCAGCAGGATCTGCGTCATCGCCACGATCGTGCCGATCTGGTTGTAGATCATCTGCAATCGGCCTTCGTCGGAGATCACCCCCAGCGAGACCATCACGTCGTTCAGGACACCTTCGGTCTGCAGCACGACGATCCAGGTGGTCGTGCGCACCAGAAGCGAGGTCCAGAACGGCAGCAGCACCAGGATCATCAGCAGGTTGGCGTGGCGCGGCGGGAGGGTCGCCAGCAGGTGCGCCACCGGAAATCCCAGCAGCAGCGCCAGCCCCGTGATCAGCGCTGACATCCAGAGCGTGCGGACGAACAGCATGACGTAGATCTGTCGGTATTCCGGCTGCGACACGATCTCGCCGTCGTCGGAATACGTCAGGTCGACCGCGTTCAGATAGTAGCTGGCGGTGTAGTAACCGCTTTCCCGCTCGATTAGGCGCCAAACCGACAGGTCGGCCCAGTCGTCGTTGATCTCGATCAGGGCTTCCTTATAGGGCGGCTCTAGCTGATCGGCCCGCCGGGCGGTGCCCATGATCAGCGAGCGCATGCCCGATTCCTGGTAGTTCAGGCGCGTTGCGACCTGGCCGATCGTTCGGCTGCGCTGGCCTTCCTGGATGTCCAGCGCGAGCGCCTTGAACGCCTCTTCGCCGGGGACTTCCTGGCCGTTCCAGCCTTCCAGCGCCGCCACCGTGCGCGGCAGCGCTTCCGGGATCTGATGGTTTTCGACCGACCGGCTGGCCATGTCGAAGATCGGCATCAGGAAGGAGAAGACGATGAAGAACAAGAGCGGCGCGGCCAGCCCGAAGGCGATCAGCTTGTTGCGCCGCATGGCGCGCCGGATGGAGGCCTTGAGCGGCGTGCCGTCGGCCGTGGTCAGCTTGTCCAGGCGGGTTTCGGCGCCCGCGTCTTGCGTGATGTCGGCCTGAGCCATGCCCTGTCCCCGCGTGCGGCTGGTCCGGTGGCCGGGCCGCCGCGGTTTCGCGCCGCGGGGCCGGCGTCGCCGGCTCTTGAGGGAGTCGTCGAGAAAGCGTCACTCGTCAGTGGAACGTCAGTCGGCCTCCGGACCCCGGTCGGGACCGGAAGCGACGGGGCCGCGGGGGGTGTGTCCCGCGGCCCCGCCTTCAGGCGTCCGGAACGATCCGTCCGCTAAGGCTCGGCTCGGCTTAGCGGGCCAGCCAGGCGTTGAAGCGCTCCGCCATGGCGTCGCCGTTATCGGCCCACCACTCGGCGTTCTTCGGGATCGGGTTCTGGAAGTTCTCCGGGCTGGTCGGCATGTGCGGCTTCATGTCGATGCCCGCCTCGGCGTGGGTCGAGACCAGACCTGCGGACGACTTACGCGCCGGGCCGTAGGAGATGTACTTGGCCTGGTCCGCGAGGCGCTGGGTGTCGGTGGCGAAGTTCAGGTAGTCCTTCACCCGGTCGGTCAGCTTGCCGCGCGGCACGACCCAGCCGTCCAACTCGAAGTACTGGCCGTGCCAGATCAGTTCGAACGGCTGGTCTTCCATCACCTGGGCGTTGAAGAAGCGGCCGTTATAGCCGGTGGCGATCGACACCTCCTTGTCGGCCAGCAGCTGCGGCGGCTGGGCGCCCTCGCTCCACCAGACGGTGTCGTCCTTCAGCTCGCCCAGCTTGGCGAACGCGCGGGCGATACCCTCGTCGGTGTCGAGTACGTCGTAAACGTCGCCCATCGGAACGCCGTCGGCGACCAGCGCCCACTCCATGTTGCCCGCCGGGATCTTCTGCAGGCTGCGCTTACCGGGATAGGTGTCCATGTCCCAGACGTCGGAGACGGTGGACGGGTAGTTCCCGCTCGGGAAGGCGTCCTTGTTGTACGCGAACAGCGTGGCGTAGACGATCGACGGCACGAAGCACTCGCGCAGCTGGACGAAGTCCTCGCTGGGCGGGGTGCCGTCCGGGGCGTCGGCCAGGATATCGTCGGCCGGCAGAGGCTCGACGATGCCCTCGGCACAGGCTGTCATCGCCGGGCCTTCCAGCATGTCGACGATGTCCCAGGTCACGTTGCCGGCCTGCACCTGGGCGCGGATGCCGGCGAGGCCGTTGGCGGACTTGTCCTCGTTAACGATGTTAACGTCCGGGTTCATCTTCATGTACGGCTCGTGGTAGGCCTTCTGCTGGGACGCGGTGTAGGCGCCGCCCCAGGAGACGATCGTCAGCGTCTCATCGGCGGACGCCGCCCCGGCCGAAACGCCCAGCGCAAGCGCGCTGCCGGCGGCCAGTAGGGTTGCTTTACGAAGCTTCATTAGGCTCTCCCTGTTTTGTTGGCCGACCGGACCTCGCGCGTTCCGGCCGGCAGTCGGGCCATGATGCTTTGATCAAGGGATCAGCGGATGCGGTTCATTCCGCATCCGTTGGGACGACACCGCGGGTGCCGTCCGGAAACGGCCGCCGGTCCGGCCGGCGGCCCTGGCCGCGCGCCTGGCACATCATGCATCCAGGGCGCGGCAATCTTCCGCCGCCCAGCCGACCTTCACCGTCTCGCCTCGCTTGATGACGGCGTGGCCGTGCGCGTTCGGGATCTTGATCACGAATTCATCGTTGCCGCAGACGCGCACGCGCGTGCGGATGTGGTCGCCGAGGTAGATCAGCTCCTCGACCTGGGCATCGAAGGTGTTATCGACCGCTTTGCCGGGGTTGACCTCGACCCGCTCCGGGCGGAGCGACAGCGTGGTCCGCTTGCCCTCGCCGGCGATGTTGACCGGCAAGGCCTTCACGGTCCCGCCGTTGTTCTCCAGCTCGACCTCGCAGCTCTCGCCGTTCACCTTCTTGACGGTGCCGTGCAGGCGGTTGTTCTCGCCGATAAAGTAGGCGACGAACGCGTTCTGCGGCTGCTCGTAAAGGTGATCCGGCGGCGCCAGCTGCTGGATGATGCCGTCGTCGAACACCGCGATCCGGTTCGACATGGTGAGCGCTTCCGACTGGTCGTGCGTGACGTAGACGACCGAGACGCCCAGCTGCTCGTGGATGTGCTTGATCTCGAGCTGCATCTCCTCGCGCAGGTTCTTGTCCAGCGCGCCCAGCGGCTCGTCCATCAGCACCAGATCCGGGTCGAACACCAGCGCCCGGGCGACCGCCACGCGCTGCTGCTGGCCGCCGGACAGCTGGCCCGGGCGGCGATTGCCGAACTGCCCGAGGCGGACCATGTCGAGCGCCCGCTGCACCTTCTCCTCGGCGTCCGCCCGGCTGATCTTGCGCACGTCCAGCGGGAAGCGGAGGTTCTCCGCCACCGTCATGTGCGGGAACAGGGCGTAGTTCTGGAACACCATGCCGATGCCGCGCTTGTGCGGCGGGACCGAATTGATCGGCGTGCCGTTCAGCAGGATTTCGCCGTGGGTGGGTACCTCGAAGCCGGCCAGCATCATCAACACGGTGGTCTTGCCGGAGCCGGACGGGCCGAGGAGGGTGAGGAACTCGCCGCGGGCCACGTGCAGGTTGAGGTCTTTCACGACCAGCGATTCGCCGTCGTAGCTCTTCTGCACATGGTTGAACTCAACGATATTGTCTTGCGACATCCCCGTCCTTTTCGTCTCCCGAGCGCCGTGCTGGCTTCAAGTCGGATTGGGTGGACGCGAATGCCGCATCCGATTCGACCTGCGCGCGCGGCGCGGTGAACACCCCTCATCCGGCCGGCAGGCGGCGCGTGATTTGTCTTGGTTCGGTGCCGACCGGCGATTTCCGCTATCCCGACACCCCGGCGCCCTGTCGCCGTTCGTGCCAAGGCTAATCGATAGCGGATGGAATTGGGAGTCATTTTGTTTCAAGGACAAGACACTTGTTGCCGCGTGCGCATCGGTAGATCGTGCGGCAACTGGCCCCCCCGATGGGATCCTGCGACACGATCCAAGCAGGACAGACAATTCCAGCCGGATTAACGCA
>CAYRCO010000184.1:0-6513 GCA_964422775.1 uncultured Rhodovibrio sp. | reverse complement strand
GCAAGAGACGATTTTACAGGATCGTTACCAAACGTCTCCAAGCATCCCCACAAACGCATACGCCACCAGCCCAAACCTCCGAACACCCCGGGATCGACGCGCCCGACACCACCCAGCCGCCCAAGCGCAAACCAGCCCCAGCGCGAGTCGTCGTCAGCGCGAGTCGTCTGGCTGCGCGGGAGTGCGCCCGCCGCCCCGCACGAGGCCGGGCGTCCGCGGTGGGGCCGCCCGGTTCCACGATTCGGTCCACCGTCTCACCCCGACCTTCGCCGGCCGCACGGCGGCGCGGGAATCCGCCCGCGCGCCGCGGCCGCGGCCGTCGATTCGTCCCGGCTCAAACCCCGTAAGACCGGCCAAGCCCCTGAAACGCGACCGGTTGCGCGGCGGCATCGTTAACGCCGCGGTTCGTTCCGCATTAACCATTCACCCTCATACTCGCGTCTGCACCGGCCGCGATCGGCGGAGTCGTCGCCGGGCAGGGGTGGCGCGACTCGGCGGCAGCCGCCGCTTCCGGTTGACACAATCAAGGAACGACAGCATGTTGCGCCGAACTCTTAATCGGTTGACGTGCCCGATTAACCAGGATGCCGGTGCAACGCCGGGATTCGATCAAGTGACGAGGGGGGATAGCTCAGTGAGCAACTCGATCCCGCGGTCCAAGCGGGCCCGGGTGCGTGCGGTCACGTCCGCGGGACTGCTGGTCGCGCTGCCGGTCGCCGGCTGGCTGGTCGTCGGCATGGGGACCCCGGCCGATTCGGCAAGCACCAAGGCGCCCGCCGACGTGGAGTCGCAAATACCCGCAAGCGACTTCATTCGCGCGCACGCGACATCGGACCAAGAGCTGGAGCGCAGGGCGCAAAACCGGCTGGAGCGTACCGCGGTCACGGTCTCGTCCGGCGACACGCTGCTGCAGTTGCTCAAAGAGACCGGCCTGGGCGCGCGCGAGGCGTTCCTGGCGGTCAAGGAACTGCAGACCGTCTACAGCCCGCGCAAACTGAAGCCCGGGCAGAGCATCCAGCTCGCCCTGCTGCACGACGACACCGCCGCGGACGCGGACCCGCGCCTGCAGCGCCTGAAGCTGCGGGCGAGTGCGGACACCGACGTCGCCGTCGCCCGCACGCAGGACGGCCGCTTCGAAGCGCAGAAGCAGGCGCGCAGCCTGTCACGGCAGGTAAGCGGCGTCGCCACCGAGATCGACAGCAGTCTGTTCGCCGCCGGCGAAGAGGCCGGCGTGCCGCCGCGGATCATGCTGCAGCTGATCCACCAGTACTCCTACGCCGTCGACTTCCAGCGCGACCTGCGCGCGGGCGACGACGTGGAGATCGTCTACGAACGCTTCCTGGAAGCGAGCGGCGGAGTCGCCAAGACCGGGCCGCTGCTCTACGCCGCCCTGGAGGTCCAGGGCGAGCGGCTGGAGATGTACCGCTACACGCCCGAGAACGGCGAGACCGGCTACTTCGCGCCGAACGGCGAATCGGTCCGCCGGCTGTTGATGCGCACGCCGATCGACGGGGCGCGGCTGTCCAGCAGCTACGGCATGCGCAAACACCCGATCAAGGGCTACACGCGCATGCACGAGGGCGTGGATTTCGCCGCCCCGCCCGGCACGCCGATCTACGCCAGCGGCAACGGTGTGATCGAGCGAATCGGCTACAACGGCGGCTACGGCAAATACATCCAGATCGACCACGGCCACGGCTTCATGACCGCCTACGGCCACATGCGCGGCTTCAAGAAGGGTCTGGACCGCGGCGACCGGGTCAGCCAGGGCGACGTGATCGGCTACGTCGGCAACACCGGACAGTCGACCGGCCCGCACCTGCACTACGAGATCCAGAAGAACGGCGAGCCGGTGAACCCGCGCGGGCTCGATCTGCCCACCGGGCGGACCCTGACCGGCGCCGAGCTCGACCGCTTCAAGCAGGCGATGGCCGACATCGACCGGCTGCGCCAGAAGATCCCGGACACCGGCACCAAGGTCGCCAAGATCGACTGCCCGCGCGTCGACGGCTGCCGGTAACGCGCACGTTCCAACGCCCGGAACGCGAAACGCCCGCCGGGTTCTCCCCGGCGGGCGTTTCTGCGTTCGCGGCCGGCGCTCGCGGCGCGCCGGTTACTCGGCGGCCGCCTGGGTGCCGGCGTCGGCATCGCCGTTCGCGCGGCCGGCCTCGATCCTGAGGCCGGAGTCGTCGGCCGAGACTCGCACGCGCGTGCCGTCGCCGATCTCGCCGCGCAGCAGCTGCTCCGCCAGCGGGTTCTGCAGCTGGCGCTGGATCACCCGCTTCAACGGCCGGGCGCCGTAGACCGCGTCGAAGCCGGCCTCGGCCAGCCAGTGCTTGGCCGCGTCGTCCAGCTCCAGCTCGATGTTGCGGTCGGCCAGCATGTCGCGCAGCCGGTCGACCTGGATGTCGACGATCCCGCTCATCTCCGCGCGGGTCAGCGAGTGGAAGATCAGGATCTCGTCCAGCCGGTTCAGGAATTCCGGCCGGAACGCCGAGCGCACGACCTCCATCACCTGGCTGCGGGTCTGCTCGCCGACGTCGCCGCGGGCCTCGGCGATGATCTCAGAGCCCAGGTTGGAGGTCATCACGATCACGGTGTTGCGGAAGTCCACCGTGCGGCCCTGACCGTCGGTCAGCCGGCCGTCGTCCAACACCTGCAGGAGCGTGTTGAAGACGTCGTGATGCGCCTTCTCGATCTCGTCCATCAGGAT
Organism: uncultured Rhodovibrio sp.; assembly: GCA_964422775.1. Taxonomy (GTDB): domain Bacteria; phylum Pseudomonadota; class Alphaproteobacteria; order Kiloniellales; family Rhodovibrionaceae; genus Rhodovibrio. The sequence continues at coordinate 3,800 of CAYRCO010000184.1, read as the reverse complement.
CACCTGGTAGGGCCGGCGGCGGACCGCCTCGGTCAGCGCGCCGCCCTCCTCGTAGCCGACGTATCCGGGCGGGGCGCCGATCATCCGGCTGACGGAGTGCTTCTCCATGTACTCCGACATGTCGAGGCGCAGGAGCGCGCTGTCGTCGTCGAACAGGAAGCGCGCCAGCGCCTTGGACAACTCGGTCTTGCCCACGCCGGTGGGGCCTAGGAACATGAACGAGCCGATCGGCCGGTTCGGGTCCTGCAGGCCGGCCCGGGCGCGGCGGACGGCGTGGCTGACCGCCTGGATCGCCTGGTGCTGGCCGATCACCGACTTGTGCAGCTCGTCCTCCAGGCGCAGCAGCTTGTCGCGCTCGCCCTCGAGCATCCGCTCGACCGGGATGCCGGTCCAGCGCGAGACCACCGCGGCGATCTCGTTGTCGGTGACCTCCTCCTTGACCAGCAGGCTGTCCCGGTCCTGCCCGTCGCCGGAGTCCTCGGTCGCCTCGCCGCGCTGTTCGGCCGCCTCGGCCGCCTTCAGCCGGCGCTCCAGGTCGGGGATGGTCGAGTACATCAGCTCGCCCGCGCGCTCCAGCTCGCCGCGGCGCTGCGCCTGTTCCAGCTCGCCGCGGGCGCGGTCCAGCTCTTCCTTGAGCTTCTGCGCGCCGGCCAGCTTCTGCTTCTCGGCCTGCCAGCGCTCGGTCAGTTCCTTGGAGCGCTCCTCCAGATCGGCGAGTTCCTTGCGGACCTTCTCCAGCCGGTCCTTGGAGGCCTTGTCGCTCTCCTTCTTGAGCGCCGCCTCCTCCATCTTCAGCTGGATGATCCGGCGGTCCAGCTCGTCGATCTCCTCGGGCTTGGAGTCGACCTCCATGCGCACCCGGCTGGCCGCCTCGTCCACCAGGTCGATCGCCTTGTCGGGCAGGAAGCGGTCGGTGATGTAGCGGTCCGACAGCTGGGCCGCGGCGACCAGCGCGTTGTCGGCGATCCGCACGCCGTGGTGTAGCTCGTACTTCTCCTGCAGGCCGCGCAGGATCGCGATCGATTCCGCCACGCCCGGTTCGGAGACGTAGATCGGCTGGAAACGCCGGGTGAGTGCGGCGTCCTTCTCGATGTGCTTGCGGTACTCGTTCAGCGTGGTCGCGCCGATGCAGTGCAGCTCACCGCGGGCGAGCGCGGGCTTGAGCATGTTGGAGGCGTCCATCGAGCCTTCCGCGCTGCCGGCGCCGACGAGGGTGTGCAGCTCGTCGATGAACAGCACGACCTCGCCCTCGCTTTGCGAAATCTCCTGCAGGACGCTCTTCAGGCGTTCCTCGATCCGCTGCGCCAGCCCCTCGACGATCGCCGTCTTGCCGACACCGGCCTCGCCGATCAGGACGGGGTTGTTCTTGGTCCGCCGCGAGAGGACCTGGATGGTCCGCCGGATCTCCTCGTCCCGGCCGATCACCGGGTCCAGCTTGTTGTCCCGCGCCTTCTGGGTATAGTCGATGGTGTACTTGTCGAGCGCCTGGTACTGGTCCTCGGCGTTGGCGCTGTCGGCCTTGCGTCCGGCGCGCAGTTCCTCGATCGCCTGGTTGAGCTGCTGCGGGGAGACGCCGGCGTCCTGGGTGAGCGCCTTGCCGGCCGCCGTCTCTTTCCCGCTCATGGCGATCGCCATCAAGAGGCGCTCGACCGAGACGTAGGAGTCTCCGGCCTTCTGGCTCAGCTTCTCCGCCTGCTCGAAGACGCGCGCAAGCTCCGGGGTCAGGTGGATCTGACCGGCGCCCGCGCCCTCGACCTTGGGGATCTTGCCGAGCTCGGCGTCGACGCGCGTCTCCGCCTGCTTGGAGTCGCCGCCGGCCTTGTTGATCAAGTTGGCGGCGAGCCCCTCCTCGTCGTCGATGATGACCTTGAGCAGGTGCTCGGGCGTAAGCTTCTGGTGGTTGGAGCGCAGGGCCAACCCTTGCGCGGACTGCACGAACCCGCGTGCGCGTTCGGTGTATTTTTCGAAATCCATTGCATGCCCTCCTCGATCGCACCCGGTTTCGTTGGTGGCGTGCGACGATGATGCCAAAGCGTTGGACGCCCGCACCCGTGCGTGTGCGGCATGCGGCGCGTCGTTTGACAGGCGAGCGGCCCGCCTCGAGCGCGACCGTCTGCCTACCGACTCCTGGATATGGTGTTGCCTGTTTGCCACACAAGACGAACGTCGCCGCCCTCGTTGCGGCATTTCGCCGGACTTCCACCCCACGGTCGGCCAGCCCGCGTTGACAGCCCGCGCGCGGGCGCGCTTAGCTTTTCTAAGGTCGCAGCCATTCCCTCTCCTCCACTGGGAGGAGAGGGTGAGGGAGAGGAGGTTGCCTGCGGGGCTTATGCTCGTGGCTCCTCCTCCCCTTGCCCCTCCGCCCAATGGAGGAGGGGGATTGTTGGGTATGTCGTCGGGCGCTCGCCGGCGCCGCGCACGCCGAGGGGACGAAGGAACGGGCGTCTTGAGCACCACGGGCAAGATCGCGCGGCTGTGCCGCTATCCGGTGAAGGGGCTGTCGGCGGACCCGCTGGAGCGGGTGCGGCTTGAGGCCGGCCGGCAGATCCCGCACGACCGCCGGTTCGCGATCGCTAGGCCGACCACGCCGATCGACACCTCCGATCCGCAGTGGATGAAGAAGACCCACTTCCACTCGCTGATGCGCGACGAGCGCCTGGCGCAGCTGGAGGCGCACTACGACGCCGAGACCACCCGCCTCAGCCTGCACCGCAAGGGCCGGCAGGTGACCCAGGCGGTGCTGTCCGACCCGATGGGCCGGATGATGCTGGGCCAGTTCTTCGCCGCCTTCTTGAGCGAGGAGGCGGGCGGCACGCCCAAGGTGGTCGACGCCGGCGAACGGGTGCTGAGCGACCAGCCGGACCCGGTGCTATCGATCATCAACCTCGCCAGCCTGCGCGACCTGGAGCGGGTCACTGGCCGCACGGTCGACCCGCGGCGGTTCCGCGCGAACCTCTACCTGGAGGGGCTGTCCCCCTGGGTCGAGCGTCAGTGGCCCGGCAAGCGCCTGGAGATCGGCGACACCACCCTGGCCGTCTCGGAAGAGATCGACCGCTGTGCCGCGACCGAGGTGAACCCGGACACCGGCGAGCGCGACATGAAGGTCGTGGGCGCCCTCAAGCGCGGCTTCGCCCACATCAACTGCGGGGTGTTCGCCACCGTGGAAACGGGCGGGGAGATCGCGGTTGGGGACACGGTTCGAGTGGCGGGCGGGTAGCGCCGTCGACCATCCTTGACGCGACGGCTTTTTACGGTCCGGTTCGAAAATCGGACCAGCCTAATCGTCCTGTGATCCCCGTCACCACCGGGCCCGGCTGCCTACGTCAGTATGGTTAACGTGAGGATGGTCCCCAGGCGCAGGCAGTGCCGCTGACGATGGAGGATCCCGCCATGATCGCCCAGGCTCTGATAACGACCTATGTGCTGCTGGCCAGCCTGATGCTGGCCGCCCCCTGGCTGGTGATCGCCGGGACGTACCTGAGCCACTGACGGTTCCATTTCCACGCGGGCTCAGGGACCGGATTCCCCTCCTCCAGCGAGGGGCTGGGGGAGCCGGAACTCGCGGCCCTATAGCGCTTACCTCCTCTCCCTGTCCCTCTCCTCCCAATGGAGGCGAGGGGACGCGCCACGACGTTGGTGCGCACCCGCGAACGGTGTTCCAGGCGCGCCGGATGGGCCGGGAACGTCGCGGACCCGGGGACCTGGCGCCCGCTACTCCGCCGCCTGCTCCAGCGGCAGCTGGACCCGGATCAGCTGGGGGTCGTCGGGGGCGTGCTTGGACTGGAAGCCGAGGTCCTTGC
>CAYRCO010000183.1:0-6543 GCA_964422775.1 uncultured Rhodovibrio sp. | reverse complement strand
CCGGCACCACGACCCGCACGGGCGCCCTGAGGCGCCTGCGCAGCCGCCTGACCGGCGGCGGGTGGGACATCCGCCGCACCATGGCCGGGCTCCCGACCGGCACGCTGCTGCACGACGTCGCCCTGGGCGGCACCGCCGCCAGCGCGGCGACCCGCTACCTGAAGTCGCTGGCAAACGGCCGCCGCGCCTAAGCGGCGATCGGCGGCGCCCAGCCGATCCCGGTGGCGGGCCGGCCGGGGGTTCTCGGGTCTTCTTGGCCCGGCCGGCCCGCATCGGGGTTCGACGAGGCTGGGCACGGACTGACGGCGGACGACGCGTTTGCCGGGCGGCCTTCTTCCGCCAGTCGCCCGGCCCGCAAGCGGATGCCGGCCGCCGCCGGCCCGGTCGGTCCTCGCCGGGTTTTTTCGGCCTCCCTACCCGGCCGCCGGCCGCCGGCCGTTGGACGGCGGCGGCGCGGTGTCCGCCCGTTCCGGGGCGCTCGAGGGCGTCTGCCCGAGGCCCCGGTCATTCAGGCCTCCCTGTTGGACCTCTGCACCGCCGGCGGTTCCGGGTTTCCCCCTTTCCCCGGACCGCTCGGCGGTGTTTTTTGCATCTACGCCGATAGCCCGTGCCCGTACCGCCGTCTTGTCCGGAGGACGCCCGTCATGGCCGGCCGTCTGCCCGACGTGCAGCGTTTCGCCGACTACAACGCCTGGGCCAACGCGCGCCTGTATGACGCGGTCGAGACGCTCAGTCCCGAGGCGCTGCGCGCCGAGCGGCCGGCCGCCTTTTTCCACTCGATCCTGGGTACCCTGAACCATCTGCTGGTGGCCGACCGGATCTGGCTCGACCGCTTCCAGCATCTGCCGCCGGCCCACGGCCGCCTGGACGAGATCGTCCACGACGATCTGGCCGCCCTGCGCGCCGCCCGGGTGTCGGAGGATGCGCGAATCCGCCGGTTCGTCGACGGCCTGGAAGAGGCCGACCTGGACGCCCGGCTCGCCTACAAGACCTCGAGCGGCAGCCCGAACAGCGACCCGTTGGGCGCGCTCCTGAGCCACTTCTTCAACCACCAGACTCACCACCGCGGCCAGGCACACGCCTTGATCCAGGAGGCCGGCATCGCGCCGCCGCCGCTCGACCTGATCTACTACATGCGCGAAACCGGCTGAGACCGCCGGCCCCGCGCCCGTCGGGCGGGCGTGCCTCAGGTCAGCTCCGCGCGCAGCTTCTGCCGCAGCACGTCGAGGGCGACCAGGCTGCCGTCGTTCTGCACGACGTGCCAGAAGGTCCAGCCGTTGCAGCTGGGCGCGCCCTGCACCGCGGCCCCCACCTGGTGGATCGAGCCCTTGTGGTCCGCGCTCACGATGGTGCCGTCGGCGCGCACCTTGGCGGTGAACTGCCGCTGGCCGCCGGCGTAGAGGATGTCGCCCGGCTTGAGCTCGCCGCGTTCGACCAGCCAGCCGAACGGGATGCGTGGCGCCTCCCGCTTGCTCTCGATCGCCACCAGCGTGGGATCGTCGACCGGCACCACGCCGTCGATCCGCTGCCGCGCCACGGCGGCGTAGTCGGCGTCCAGCTCGAAGCCGAGCCAGCGCCGGCGCAGGCGCTTGGCGACCGCCCCAGTGGTGCCGGAGCCCATGAAGGGGTCCACGACCAGATCGTTCGGCCGGGTCGAGGCCAGGATCACCCGGTGCAACAGCGCCTCCGGCTTCTGCGTCGGGTGCGCCTTGCGCCCGCTGGCGTCCTTCAGCCGCTCTTGGCCCGAGCAGATCGGCATGGTCCAGTCGGAGCGCATCTGCAGATCGTCGTTCAGCGCCTTCATCGACTGGTAGTTGAAGGTGTACTTGGACTTCGGCGACTTGGCCGCCCAGATCAGCGTCTCGTGCGCGTTGGTGAAGCGCCGGCCGCGGAAGTTCGGCATCGGGTTGGTCTTCCGCCAGACGACGTCGTTCAGGATCCAGAAGCCCATGTCCTGGAGCAGCGCGCCCAGGCGAAAGATGTTGTGGTAGCTGCCGATCACCCAGATCGAGCCGTCGTCCTTGAGCGCGTGCCGGGCGGCCGTCAGCCACTGTCGGCAGAACGCGTCGTAGGCGGCGAGGTCGTCGAACTGGTCCCAGGCGTCGTCGACGCCGTCGACCCGGGTGTTGTTCGGGCGGTGCAGCTCCCCGCCCAGCTGCAGGTTATACGGCGGGTCGGCGAACACCATGTCGACCGAGCCGGCCGGCAGGGCGTTCAGCCCGTCGATACAGTTCTGCTCCAGTATCCGGTTTTCCGGCGGCTGCAGCTGCTGGCTGGCCGGCTGCGTGGTCGCCGCGGGCTTCTTGCCCCCGAAGGCCGGCCGGACCACCGATCCCATACTCAAAGCCTCGTCCCCCCGAATCATGTCGCTGGCCGAACCCGGCAAATCGGGCCGCCAGAAGCAACGATCCTGAGTCACGCCGGAGTCGCGGTCAAGAGTATTGGCGGACTCAAGAGGTTAGGAGACGTTCTTAAGAGCCTCTTGCACCGGCTTGAAGGACCTGCGGTGGTGCGTCGTCACGCCGAGGCGGACGAGCGCGTCGCGGTGCGCCCGGGTGCCGTAGCCGGCGTTGGCGGCCCAGCCGTAGCCGGGGTTGCGGGCGTCCAGCTCCGCCATCTCCCGGTCGCGCGCGACCTTGGCCAGGATCGAGGCGCCGGCGATCGAGAGCGATCGCGCGTCGCCCTCGACCACCGCCTCGCCCGGGCACGGCAAGCCGTCCGGCACCCGGTTGCCGTCGATCAGCGCGTACGCCGGCACATCCGGCAGCGCGGTCACCGCGCGGACCATCGCCAGCATCGCGGCCTGTAGGATGTTCAGCCGGTCGATCTCCGCGACCTCCGCACGGCCCAGCGCATGCACCGTCGCTGCCCGCAGCCCGTCGGCGATCTCCGCGCGCGCCCGGGCGCTCAGCGTCTTGGAATCGCGCAGCCGGGCGATCAGCGCCGGCGGCACCCGCTCGGGGTCGAGCGCCAGCGCGCAGGCCACCACCGGCCCCGCCAGCGGTCCGCGCCCGACCTCGTCGACGCCCACGACCAACCGCCCCGGTCCGGCACCGGCCGCGGTCTCGAAGTCGAACGTGGGCGCGGGCTTGGCCGGCATGGCGGCGATGCTTCGCGATACAGTGTTGAATACGGGAGACGAGCGTCTCGGCGGGTCCCCTCTCCGCCAATGGGGGGAGAGGGACAGGGTGAGGTGGCGCCACGGGCGGTGATGCGTGAAAGCAGAATGCCGCGCTTCTGGCTAAGGCCGCGGGCACCCTCCTCTCCCTAGCCCTCTCCTCCCAGGTTGAGGAGAGGGAATCTGACGTCACGACCCCGCGCGGGTCACCGGGACGACGACTTCGTTGCGGCGGAAGAACGGCAGGGTCCAGGGCGGGTCGTAGAACATCGCCGAGGGCTCGCCCGCCGGCTGCCAGACGGTGTCCTCCAGGCGGCTCAGCAGCTGGCGCTTCTCCTCGCGCACGCTGGTGTCGAAGCCGAAGCCGGAGAAGCGCAGCACGGCGATCCGCTCGGGGGCCAGCTTGACCAGCCGCAGCCGGTCGTCGGTCGGCACCGGCGCGGTCTCTTGGGTGAACTTGCGCGGCAGGAAGAAGCGCATCGTCGTGACCGGCTGGCCGCCCTCGGTGGTCGCCTCGCCGGTCTCGACCGGCGTGGTCATGGCGATCTCCTGGGCGCCCTCGGTGGTTTCCACCGGGGTCGTCATCGCGACCTCCTGGCTGTCCGTGTTGGCGCCCTTGATGTAGTCGAACAAGAGACCGAACGCCTTGGAGCTGGCGTCCTTGCCGGGCACGCGCGCCTCCGCGGCGATCCGGGCGGGGTATTCCCGCACCTCCAGGTCCTCGCCCAGGTCGGCGACCACCTCGTAGTCCAGCGTCTCCGTGCCGGAGCGAACGCCGAACACCGAACAGCCCGCCAGCACGGCGGACGCCGCCATCGTCGCGGCCAATCTCAGGATCATCGCGCGCCCTCGCGGTTTCGCGGTGTGGGAAGGTCTCGTGAGGGACGCGGCAGCCACCGCTCCCTATCCCCCGCCTCCCAACGGATGACGGAGAACCCGCCGCCGCAGCCGTGACACGGGTACCGCGGTGGGTCCCCGCACCTTCACTGGAAGGAGACGGACAGGGTGAGGTAGCTCTGCGCACCCTCGCCCACGATAAAATCGCCCGCCCCGCGCCCGCTGACAAGGCGGCCGGAGCGCGCAGGTCCTAGAACAGCGCGCCCTGCCGCGGGTCCTTCGCCGGCGGGCGGAACTGGGTGGTGTCGAGGTCCCAACGGTCGCCGGAAAGGCCGTGGCGCCTGGCGGCGAGGCGGAAGCGCCGGGCGAGCAGTTGGGCGTATTCGCCGGTGCCCTTCATCCGGGTGCCCCACTCGGCGTCGTACAGCTTGCCGTCGCGCGCCTGGCGGACCAGCGAGAGCACGTGGTCCTTCTTGCCCGGCGCGTGGGCGTCCAGCCACTCCTCCATCAGGTGCTTGATCTCGTGGGGCAGGCGCAGCAGCACGTAGCCGGCCGTGTCCGCGCCGTGCTCGGCCGCCGCGGCCAGGATCCGCTCCAGCTCCCAGTCGTTCAGCGCCGGGATCATCGGCGCGGCCAGCACGCCCGTGGGCACGCCCGCGTCGACCAGGGTGCGCACCGCCTGCAGCCGGCGCGCGGGCTGCGGGGCGCGCGGCTCCAGTGTGCGGCACAGCGCGCGGTCGAGCGTGGTCACCGAGACCATCACCCGGGCCAGGTTGCGTTCGGCCATCCGGCCCAGGATGTCGGCGTCGCGCGTCACCGCAGCACCTTTGGTCACGATGCACACGGGATGGCGCGCCTCCTCCAGCACCTCCAAGAGCGCGCGGGAGATCCGGTGGTCGCGCTCGGCCGGCTGGTAGGGGTCGGTGTTGGCGCCCAGGGTGATCGTCGCCGGCCGGTAGCCGGGCTTGGCGAGCTCCTGGCGCAGCAGCGCGGGCGCGTCCGGCTTGGCGAAGATTTGGGTCTCGAAGTCCAGGCCGGGCGACAGGTCGAGGTAGGCGTGGGTCGGCCGGGCGAAGCAGTAGACGCAGCCGTGCTCGCAGCCCTTGTAGGGGTTGAGCGACCGGTCGAACGGCACGTCCGGCGAGCGGTTCCAGGCGAGCGCCGATTTCGACCGGTCGGTGCCGATCACGGTGCGCGGCGCCGGGCCCTCCAGCGCGTCCCCATCGGGCCCACAGTCGTCCGCCGGCGCGTCCGCGGCGTCGCCGCACGCCCCGGCGGCCGAGCGCGCGCCGGCCCAGCCGTCGTCGGTGCGTTCGCGCTGCAAGGCGGTGAAGCGGGTGCTGGGGTCGTTGGAGACCGCCCCGCGGCCCTTGCGCGCCCGGTCGGGAATCCGCGTGTCCATGGCCCGCCAGGGTAGCGGCTGGGCCGGAACAGAACAAGAACTTCCGGTGCGCCTTAACCCGCCAACTGAGTCGCTCCTCCACCTCTGAGGATGGGCTCGGGGAGGAGGTGCAACGGGTAGATGGCACCCTCCTCTCCCCGGCCCTCTCCTACCACGTGGACGAGAGGGAGCGGATTAAGCCCCCGTCGGCTGTCCGGGGGCGGTCGCCTTGGCGAGCGCGGCCTGCAGGGTTTTGGCGAGGTCCAGGCGTTCCTCGGAGGTCAGGAAACTGCCGATCGCGAGCTGGCGTCCGTGCGAGCGCAGGGTGAGCTGGCTGTCGTGCTCCGGCGGGTCGTCCATCCGGACCTGCAGCCAAGCCGGTTGAAAGCGCCAGATCTGGCTGTCGCCGCGCGGCGAAACGCGGCGCACCGTCAGGTCGTCGCGCGTCAGCGTCACGGTCTCGTACAGGCGCGCGGCGCGAAAATTCAGCTTGAAGGCCCCGTAGATCAGCAGGACGTCCAGCCCCATGAACCCGACCACCGGCCAGGCGCCGATCATGAAAAAGCCCAGCCCGGCGGTGAACGAGACCACGCAGACCCCGGTCATCAAGAGCGTAAAGCCGCGCTTCGACAGCGAGCGGTGCGGGGTCAGGATGGCGTCGAACACCACGTCATCGTCGTCCGGATGCGCACGTGCGGCCACACCCTCCTGCCCGGGGGCCGGGCGGGGGCCGATATGCTCGTCGGCGGGGGTGTCGCGCACGCTCATAACGACGCAAGATATGGCTCGGTCGCCGGCCGGGTAAACCCGAGCCGACCTATTGTGTTGTGCTGTTGCCTCAGATGTTGACGTTCTTGCCCTGTTCCGGCATGGGCTTATCAGCCATGAGCGTGCCCAAGACCATCCACCGCACGGATTTGCTGCCGGCATTCCCGAACCCGTCCAAGGAATGGGCCGTGCATGAGTTGCTCGCCGCATGGCGCGACGCGGCCGCGGCGGTGGCGGTCGACCAGTGGCGCCGTTTCTTCAAGACAGGTTATATCCAGAAGCACCTGTCGGCGAACGAAGAAGCCGCCGTGCCGGCCGTCCGGGTCGCCAAGGCGCGGATCGGCGCCCAGCGTTTGCAGATGGTGCGGCACCAGGTCGTCGGCACGCTCCAGAGCTTCGTCTCGAACCGTGATAACGATGTCCGACAGATCGTCGAACG
>CAYRCO010000182.1:701-6548 GCA_964422775.1 uncultured Rhodovibrio sp. | reverse complement strand
GTGAAGGCGGCGACCGCCAGTGCGGCCAGCGTGCGGACGGCAGGCTTTACGGTCATCAGCGCCCCTTGCCCGTGATCAGCGCGTTCGGATTGCGTTCCAGCTGCTCGGCGAGTTCGCGGACCGACCGCGCCGCCCGGGCGAACTCGTCGAGCGCCCGGCGTAGGTCGCGTTGGGTCGCCGAACCGGGTTCAATCACGCTGTTCGCGCTCGCCATGGTCTGCTCGGTCTGGCGCATCGCGCCGGTGGCGGCGTCGCTGGTGCGCTCGATCTTGTCGGCGAGCGGGCCGAGCCGGCCGTTCAGCGTGTCGGTCACCTCGCGGACCGAGCGCAGCGTGCGGGTCAGTTCCGCCTCAAGCTTCTCGACCGCCCGGTTGGTCCGGTCCAGGGTCTGGTTGGCGGTATCGGCGCTCTGGTTCACCTGCTCCACCAGCGGACCGACCTCGCTGCGGAGATCCCGGGCGAGACCACGGTATTCCTGCAACGTGCCGAGGGCTTCGGGGGCCAGCTTCTGCACCGCCGGCTGGTCCAGTACCTGGTTGATCCGGTCCATGGTGGACATCGCGCGTGTCAGGATGTCCTTGAGCGGCAGGTTCTCGAGCGAACTCTTCAGCTGCTCGAACCCGCCGGGTGCGGTCGGGATCTCCGGTATGTCGTCGCGCACGCCGACCAACCGGGCCGGCACCGCCGGCTCGAAGCCGAGCTCGACCGCCAGCTGGCCGGTGACGAAAGACTGCGACACCAGCTTGGCGCGCAGGCCCCGGTCGATCAGCCGGTCCATCTGCTCCTGCGTGAAGCCCTTCTCCCCAGCCCATTCGATCCGGTCCAGCTGGAACTCCATGAAGACCGGGATGCGGGCGCTGAGCTCGTCGGTCTCGACGCGCAGGTTGATGTCGCGCACCTGCCCCACCCGCACGCCGCGGAAGGTCACGGGCGCGCCGGTCGACAGCCCGGCGACCGACTGGTCGAAATATGCCACGGCCGTCCGGGTGGTCTGAAACAGCCGGTTGCCGCCCAGCACCGCGACCGCCACCACGGCGAGGAAGATCGCGCCCAGGACGAACGCGCCGATCAGCTTGGGGTTGGGCCGGTATCGCATAGAGGGTCGGTCGCTTTGTCGTGCTGCTCGGAAAGCTGGCTTCGGTGGCGCTAGGTCCCGCTCGGATCGACGCCGGGCCTGGCCTCGCCGCGTTGCAGGAAGTTCCGCACCTTGGCGCTTTCGGCGTTGTGAACCAAGTCCCGCGGCGGGCCTTGCGCGATCATGGTCTTGCTCTCGGCGTCCAGATAGACGCTGTCATCGGCGATCGTGAAGATACTGTCCAATTCGTGTGTCACCACCACCACGGTCGCGCGCATGCTGTCGCGCAGCTCCAGGATCAGGTCGTCCAGTCGCCGTGCGGTCGGCGGGTCCAGGCCGGCCGACGGTTCGTCCAGGAACAGCAGGTCCGGGTCCATGGCGATCGCGCGCGCGAGGCCAGCACGCTTGCGCATGCCGCCCGAGATCTCCGCCGGCAGATACTCCTCGAAACCGCCGAGGCCGACCAGGGCCAGCTTGAAGCGGACGATCTCGTCGACCTCCTTCGGCGCCAACCCGGAATAGTGGTGCAGCGGCAACGCTACGTTCTCCGCCAGCGTCATGGAGGAGAACAGCGCGCCCGACTGGAATAGCACACCGAAGCGCTGGCTGATCTCGCGACGGGTGGCGGCGTCACCTTCCGCCCAGAAACTGACGCCATCGTACAAGATGTCGCCCTCAGCCGGCTCCAGCAGGCCGATCATATGGCGCAGCAGGGTCGACTTGCCGCAGCCGCTGCCGCCCATGATCACCACCACCTCGCCGCGCGAAACCTCGAAGTTGAGGTCGCGCTGTACGGTAAAGCCGCCGAACGCCATGCTGAGATCGCGCACGCAGATGCACTCCGGCGGGCGCGCGTTCCGGTCCGGCTGTTCGGCGTCCAGGCGTTGGGCGGCGTCGGGCGTCATCGGCCGGCTAGATTCCCACGATGTTGCAAATCACGGCGAAGATGGCGTCGACCACGATGATGTAAACGATGCCGGTGACGACCGCACTGGTCGTGGCGTTGCCCACCGCCGCCGCGCTGCGGCCGGCCTGCAGCCCGCGCATGCAGCCCGCCGTGGCGACGATCAGACCGAAGAACAGGCTCTTGGTCAGGCCGATCAGGAAATGGTCGGCCGTCACCTTGGCGAGCGTCTGCGAGACGTAGGCCGCACTGGTCAGGTCCAGCATGCCGACCCCGACGAGCCAGCCGCCGAAGATCCCCACGAAGTCGGCGTAGAGCACCAGAAGCGGCATCATCAACAGCATCGCCAAAAGGCGCGGCAGCACCAGGAAGTCCATCGGCGAGATACCGAGCGTGGACAGCGCGTCGATCTCCTCGTTGCCCTGCATGGTGCCGATGTTGGCAGCGAACGACGCGCCGGTGCGCCCGGCCAGAACGATCCCGGTCATGATCGGGGCCATCTCGCGGGTCATGGCGATGCCGACCAGGTCGGCGACGTAGATCTCGGCGCCGAACCAGCGCAGCTGCACCGCGCCCACGAACGCCAGGATCAGACCCACCAGAAGCGAGATGATCGAGACGATCGGCAGCGCCTCCGCGCCCGTCTGCTGCACCAGCAGGAAGAAGTCGCTGCGCCGGAAGGCCGGCTTGCCCCGCAGCAGGCGGCCGAACGACAGCGTCGCTTCGCCGACGAAGTTCAGCATCTCGCCGGCGGCCTTGGCCTCGCGCACCCCGGCGTGCCCCAGCCGGGTCAGCAGCGGTTCGCGCGGCTTGGTCTGGGCGCTGTCGCCGCGCGGCGGCACCGCCTGCGACAGCGCCAGCAGCCGCTGCGCGCCGTCCGGCAGGCCGCTCAGATCAAGCTCGACCTCGCGCTCGCGCCCGGCGGCATGCAGGCGCAGCAGGAAGGTGATGAGCGCGCTGTCCCACGACTCCATGCCCACGTCGGCGACCTCGACCCGCCGCACGCCCGCGCGGCCGAGCGCCCGCTCGGCCGTGGCCGCGTCCGGCAGCCCGGCGTCGATCCGCCAACGGCCGCGCAGGTTGAGGCGCAGGGAATCCGCGCCCGGCTGCTCGATGTCGTACTGGAAAGCCTGGGTCATCCGTTGGCGCTGGTCCGCCGTTGAGTCCGCCCGGTCGCTCGTGTGTCGGAGCCTAAAGCATCGCGGCACCCGTGGCGACGGGTACGCGCAATCCGGCATGCGCCGCATCCGGGGCTCGCGGCCGGATCGGGGATCACACCGCACTCATGGGCAGGCAGGGCGGAGAAAAACAATTGCCGCCCCGTTTCGTTAACCGGGTATCGGCTGGCATAAACGCAGCCGTCCCAACGACGGGCGCCACAAACCAAACCAAGCCCGCCGGCCCGTACGCCGGGCCGATCCAACCGCGGGCCACACGACACGGCACGGGCGCGGGAAGCTCTCCGTACCCCACGGGGTTAAGCGGTTCCCGATCGAGACCGGAGAAACGCCCGTGCACCTCTAACCAGGGAGCGCACAGGGTGTCTGACACGCCAGCTGAAGGCGCGGGCGCCGAGGCGGGCGAGGTCCTCCTCGACGTGCAGGACCTAACCAAGAGCTTCGGCGGCTTGCGCGCGGTCGATCATGCGAGCCTGCAGGTCCGCCGCGGCACGATCACCGGCCTGATCGGCCCGAACGGCGCGGGCAAGACCTCGCTGTTCAACCTGATCACCGGGGCGATCCAGCCGGACAGCGGCCGCGTCACCTTCCGCGGCCACGACATCACCGGCCTGCCCTCGCACCGGATCTTCGAACACAAGCTGTGCCGGACCTTCCAGATCCCGCGCGAGCACATGAGCATGACCGTGCTCGAAAACCTGATGCTGGTGCCCCCGCACCAGGTGGGCGAGCGGTTCTGGAACGTCTGGCTGCGCCCGGCCGCCGTGCGCGCCGAGGAGGAGCGGATCCGCGCCAAGGCGGACGAGGTGCTGGAGTTCATCGACCTCGCCCACCTGCGCGGCGAGCTGGCGGGGCGGCTTTCCGGCGGACAGAAAAAGCTGCTCGAGCTGGGCCGCATCCTGATGGCCGAGCCCGAGCTCGTGCTGCTCGACGAGCCGGGTGCGGGCGTGAACCGGACGCTGATGCAGCGTCTGACCGAGAACATCCAGTACCTGCAGCGCGAGCGCGGCATCACCTTCCTGCTGATCGAGCACGACATGGACCTGGTGATGAACGTCTGCGACCCGGTCATCGTGATGAGCGAGGGCACACGGCTGATGCAGGGCACGCCCGAAGAGGTGCGCAACGATCCGCAGGTTCTGGAAGCTTATCTGGGTGGTCAGTATGCCGCTGCTGAAGGTTGACCGGATCACCTGCGGCTACGGCGACATGCAGGTGCTCACCGACGTCTCGATCGAGGTCAAGCGCGGCGAGATCGTCTCGATCATCGGGCCGAACGGGGCCGGCAAGTCGACCGTCATGAAGGCGGTGTTCGGCCTGCTGCACCCCTGGACGGGTCGAATCGAGTTCGACGGCATCGATATCTCGCGCCACGAGCCCTATCAGATCGTCGAGACAGGCATGTGCTACGTGCCGCAGGTGGCCAACGTGTTCACCGAGCTGACGGTGGACGAGAACCTGGACATGGGCGCGTTCGTGCGCTCGGACGACCAGGTGGGCCAGCGCAAGCAGCAGATCTTCGAGCTGTTCCCGCGGCTTCACGAACGCCGCCGCCAGAAGGCCGGCAAGATGTCCGGCGGCGAGCGGCAGATGGTCGCCATGGGCAGCGCGCTGATGCTGGATCCCAAGCTGATCCTGCTGGACGAGCCGTCGGCCGGGCTCGCGCCCAAGATGGTCGACCACATCTTCGAGCGGATCGTGCACGTCAACCAGCAGTTCAACGTCGCGGTGATGATGGTCGAGCAGAACGCCAAGCAGTCCCTGCAGATGGCGCACCGCGGCTACGTCATGGCGAGCGGCGAGAACCGCGTCGAAGGGACGGGCGACGAGCTCTTGAACGATCCCGACGTCGCCCGCCTGTACCTGGGAGGCTAGTGATCCGATGACCCAAGCGAGCGAAGGCGCCCGGGCCGCGTTCGGTCCGCGCCCGGGCGAACGGCTGAAGGCCGCGCTGCAGACCCGCACGGCGCTGGCCGCCGGAATCGCGCTGTTCTTCGTCCTGCTGATCGCCGCCGGTCTGGCGCAGGGCGCAGGGCCGGCGCGGATCCTGTCCCTGTTCGTCTGGGGGATCATGCTGGGCGGCGTGATCGGCCTGGGCGGCATCGGACTGACGCTGGTCTATGGCGTGCTCAAGTTCCCCAACTTCTCGCACGGCGCCCTGACCACGCTTGGCGCCTACATCGCCTTTTCAGCCGTCGCCTACCTGCCCCAGAGCGCGCCGATCGGCCCGTTCTCCTTCGGCTGGGAACTGGTCGCCGGCCTGTTGATCGCGATGCCGCTGGTCGGCTTGGTTGCGATCGGCGTCGACCGGGTAATGTACCGCCGGCTGCGCCGCCAGGGCAGTTCGCTGGTGTTGTTCGCCATGGCCTCGCTCGCCATGGCGTTCTTCCTGCGTTCGGTGATCTACCTGATCTGGGGCTCGGACTTCCGGTTCTACTACGAGGGCCGCTCGAACCCCGCGCTCGACCTGCCGCTGGGCCTGCGGGTGCAGGCCGACCAGATCTTCATCCTGATGCTCGCCTTCGTCCTGGTGACCCTGGTCTACCTGCTCCTGGAGAAGACCAAGATGGGCAAGGCGATGCGGGCCACCGCCAACAACCCGGAACTGGCGCAGGTCCGCGGCATCAACACCGAAAAGGTGATCGCCTACACCTGGATGCTTTCCGGCGCGCTCGCCTCCGCGGGCGGGG
>CAYRCO010000182.1:0-691 GCA_964422775.1 uncultured Rhodovibrio sp. | reverse complement strand
GATGGGCTTCTGGCTGCTGCTGCCGATGTTCGCGGCGGTGATCATGGGCTCGATCGGCAACCCGCGCGGCGCGCTCGTGGGCGCGGTCATCATCGGCGTGGCCCACCAAGTGTCCTCGGCCGCGATCAACCCGTCGTACGGCCCGGGGATCGCGTTCGTGCTCTTGGTGCTGACCCTGCTAATCCGCCCGCAAGGCCTGTTCGGCGAGAGGAGCTAAGCCATGGACGCCGCAACCCTCTCGAAAGGCATCTTGATCGCGGTCCCGCTGACGCTCTTGGGGCTCAAGCTGATCCCGCTCAGGGCCGTGCTGCGCCTGCCCGCCGCGATCGCTGCCGGCCTCGTGGTCGGGATCGCGATCGTCGCGGCGATGCCGGGCGGCAATCTGAGCTACCTGGTCAGCTTCACCACGATGGCCAGCATCTACGCCATCCTGACCCTGGGGCTGAACACGCAGTGGGGCTTCAACGGCCACCTCAACTTCGGCATCGCCGGCTTCTTCGCGATCGGGGCGTTCACCACCGCCCTGTTCACCACCGCGGCCCCGACCGGCGTGATGGCGAACTACACCCAGCAGGCCTTCGGGCTGCAGGCGCCGTTCCTGGTGGGCGTGCTGGCCGGCGGCGTGGTCTCCGGGGTGATCGCTTTCCTGATCGCGATTCCCGTACTGCGCCTGCGCATGGACTTCCTGGCG
>CAYRCO010000181.1:0-6556 GCA_964422775.1 uncultured Rhodovibrio sp. | reverse complement strand
CAAGCCGCAGAACATGTCGAACAACGCCGCCGTCACCCCCGGCGGCGGGGAGATCGGCCGGGCGCAGGCGCTGCAGGCGCGCGCGGCGCGCTGCGAGCTGTCGACCGACCTGAACCCGGTGCTGCTCAAGCCGCAGACGGAGGTCGGCGCGCAGATCGTCGTCCACGGCCGGGTGCGCGGCAACGCCGGCGCGCGGGAGTACCAGCGCACCAAGGGCGAGCTGCTGCCGGACGTGCTCCAGAGCTATCACCGGCTGCGCGAGGACGCGGACCTTGTGCTGGTGGAGGGTGCTGGCAGCGCGAGCGAGGTCAATTTGCGCGCCGGCGACATCGCCAACATGGGCTTCGCCGAGGCGGCGCGCTGCCCGGTCGCGCTGATCGGCGACATCGACCGCGGCGGGGTGATCGCCAGCCTGGTCGGCACCTGGGCGCTGCTGCCGGCGGCCGAGCGGCCGCTGATCGCGGGCTACCTGATCAACAAGTTCCGCGGCGACACCTCGCTGTTCGACGGCGGCATCCGGGTGATCGGGGAGCACACCGGCCTCACGTCCTTCGGCATCGTCACCTTCTTCCCCGAGGCGGCGAAGCTGCCGGCGGAGGACGCGCTCAGTCTGGAGAACCGGCGGGCGGACACCCGTACGGGCGCGGCGATCAAGGTCGCCGTACCGATGCTCTCGCGGATCGCCAACTTCGATGACCTGGACCCGTTGTCGGCGGAGCCGGACGTCGAGGTCACCTTCGTCCCGCGCGGGCGCGCGCTGCCGGGCGACGCGGACCTCGTGGTGCTGCCGGGTTCAAAGGCGACGCTGGCCGACCTTCAGGTCATGCGCGAACAGGGCTGGGACCTGGACCTCGCCGCCCACCGCCGGCGCGGCGGCTGGATCCTCGGCCTGTGCGGCGGCTATCAGATGCTGGGCCGCACGCTGTCCGACCCCCACGGTACCGAAGGGGCGGCCGGTACGTCGGAGGGTCTCGGCTGGCTCGAGGTCGACACCGAACTGGCCGGCGACAAGCAGCTGGTCGCCGCGGAAGGGCGCTGCCGCCTGACGAACGCGCCGGTGCACGGCTACGAGATGCACATCGGCCGGACCAGCGGCCCCGGGATCGACCGGGCGCTGTTGGACCTGAACGGACGGCCGGACGGCGCGGTGTCGGAGGATGGGCGGGTGCTGGGCAGCTACCTGCACGGCCTGTTCGCTTCGGACGCCTTCCGCCACGCCTTCTTGGCCCGGCTAAAGGACCGCGCGGCAAGCGGCCTGGCTTACGAGGCGGAGGTCGAGGCGACGCTGGACAAGCTCGCCGCCCACCTGGAGAGCTGCCTGGACCTGGACGGGCTGCTGGAGGCCGCGCGCCATGCGGGGTAGGGGGATGGCGCAAAGCACACACCGTCTCGGCGTGCGCACGCCGTCGCGGCGGGTCCCCTCTCCGCCACTGGGGGGAGAGGGACAGGGTGAGGTGGCTCTGCACCGCCGCCGCGGGTGGTATGCTCCCGGAGCCGCGATATCGCGGCCACCTCCTCACCCTAGCCCTCTCCTCCCAGGTGGAGGAGAGGGGACCCGCTACCACGCCCGTTTCCGCAAGGGAGCGGCGTGGCTAGAGGAAAAACGCCGCCGCGCCGATCAGGGCCGCGATCACCACGCCGCTCGCGACGTAGAGGTCCAGCACCTGCTTCAGGTCGGTGACCGTCAGGTCGGCCCGGCCGTCGCCCATCCAGGCGTCCTCCACCTTGTCGCGGCCGTACATCCTGGGCCCGGCGAGCGCCAGGCCGAGCGCGCCGGCAAGCGCCGCTTCCGGCCAGCCGGCGTTGGGCGAGCGGTGCTTGGGCGCGTCGCGCCAGGCGACCGTGAGCGCGCGCCAGGGCTTCGAGCCGCCGATGAAGACCGAGGCGAGCGCGATCACCAGGACCGACAGGCGGGAGAACGGCCAGTTCGCCGCGTCGTCGATCTTGGCGGCCCAGCGGCCGAAGTCCAGATACCGGTCGTTCCGATGGCCGATCATCGAGTCCAGCGTGTTGATCGCCTTGTAGGCGAACAGGCCCGGCAGGCCGAACAGCGCGAACCAGCCGACCGGCGCCACGACGCCGTCGGAGAAGTTCTCCGCGGCACTCTCGGCGGCGGCGCGGGCGACGCCGTGTTCGTCCAGCGTGTTGGGATCGCGGCCGACGATGTCGGCGACCGCGCCGCGGCCCTGCGCCAGGCCTTTCTCCAGCTCGACCGTGACGGTCTTGACCGCTTCGTAGAGCCCGCGGAAGGCGAGCAGGCTGGAGGCGATCACCGCCTCGACCACCCAGCCGAACGGGAAGGCGAGCAGGCGGGTCAGCGCGAAGCCGAGCGCGGCACAGGCCAGGATCACCGTGAGCGACAGCGCGCCGCCCTTGAGCCGGCGGGTGCGGGCGCCGTCGCCCGCGCGGTTCAGCCGCGCCTCCGCCCAGCCGATCGCCTTGCCGACGACCACGACCGGGTGCCAGAAGCGCTTGTAGAGCCACGCGGGATCGCCGATCGCCGCGTCCAGCGCGAAGGCCAGCAGCAGCACGGTGAACAGGGCGAACGGTCCGGGATGGCCGGAGAGCCAGGGAATCAGCATGCGGCGATGCCTAGCAGGCTTACGCCGCCGATCAACCACTTTACGAGATCAACCGCTTTGCGCCGGGGCCGGCCGAGAGGCTAGGCTTCGCACGCAGTTTTCGAGGAGGAAGGTCTATGAGCGATCAGACGGCGATCATGGTCTGCGGCCACGGCAGCCGGGACGAAGGGGCGATCCGGGAGTTCCAGTCGGTCTGGCAGGGCATCCACGCCCGCATGCCCGACTACGACATCGAGAGCGGCTTTCTGGAGTTCGCCAATCCGGTGATCAACGACGGGTTGGACAAGCTGCGCCAGCGCGGCGCCAAGCACGTATTGGCGGTGCCGGGCATGCTGTTTGCCGCCGGCCACGCCAAGAACGACATCCCGAGCGTGCTCTCGACCTACGAGGCGCGCCATCCGGAGATGAAGATCACCTACGCCCGCGACCTGGGCGTCGATCCCAAGCTGATTCGCGCCAGTGCCGAGCGGATCGAAGAGGTGGTCGGTCACCTGTCGCGGGAGGAGCGCCAGCAGACCCTGCTGATGTTCGTCGGCCGCGGCGCCAGCGACCCGGACGCCAACGCGAACGTGCACAAGTGCATGCGCTTGGTGCTGGAAGGCATGGGCTTCGGCTGGGGCGAGGTGGCTTATTCCGGCGTCACCTTCCCGGGCGTGAAGGTCGGCCTGGAGCACGCGACCAAGCTGGGCTTCAAGCGGATCGTGGTGTTCCCCTACTTCCTGTTCACCGGCGTGCTGGTCCGCCGGATCTACGCCCACGCCGACCTGGTCGCCGAGCAGCACCCGGACATCGAGTTCATCAAGGCGCCCTACCTGGCCGACCACCCGCTGGTGCTGGACGCCTTCGCCGACCGGGTGCAGGAGATGCTGACCGGCGAGAACAACATGAACTGCAAGCTCTGCAAGTACCGCGACAAGATCCTCGGCTTCGAGGACGAAGTCGGTCTGCCGCAGGAGAGCCACCACCACCACGTCGAGGGCATCGGCACCGGCGACGCCGCGAGCGCCAACGGGCACAGTCATGGCCATGACCACGGGCACGAACACGCCCACGACCACGGGCACGATCATGGGCACGCCCACGCCCATGCCGAGGCGGCGCACAGCCATGCCCACGCGCACGCCGAGGCGCACGCGGACAACGGCCACGCGTCCGACCACGGTCACGGCCACGCCCACGAGCACGCCCACCAGCACGCCCACCAGCACGCCCACGACCACGGGCAGGCGGCCGCGCAGGGTCACGGCCACGCGCACGGCCACGGGCACGACCATCATCACCACCCCTATCCGCAGAAGGATCACCCGCTGGGTCCGCAGGCGGTGAAGGGTCTGAAGGTGGATTCCACCAACGCCACCTTCTCGACCCGCACCGGCCCGCAGGCCGGCGGAACCCCGGACGAACCCGGCAGGCGCCAGGGCTAGCGGCGGTTTCGCCGAAAGGCGCCGTGCGAGCCACCTCATTCTGTCCCTTTCCCCCCGATGGCGGAGAGGGGACCCGCCGAAGCGCTCGGCCCACGCACGTACATGCGTTTTCAACGGGTGCGGCAGCGGGTTCCCTCTCCTCCACTGGGAGGAGAGGGCTAGGGTGAGGAGGGTGCCGCACCCATTTCCCACGACACGAGAGCCCCCGTGGACTACCTCCGCGATCCCAAGGCGATCTACGCCGAGTCCTTCCGTCAGGTGCGCGCGGCGAGCGATCTCTCGCGCGTGCCCGCGGCGTTGGAATCGGTCGCGCTGCGCCTGGTGCACGCTTGCGGTATGCCCGAGGTGCTGGACGATCTGGTCTGGTCCGACGATCTACCCGCCAGCGCCCGGCGCGCGCTCGCGGACGGGGCGTCGGTACTGGCGGACTGCCGGATGGTGCAGGAAGGCGTGATCAAAAACCGCCTGCCGGCCGACAACCAGGTGATCTGCACCCTGCAGGACCCGCGCGTAGCGGCGCTGGCGCGCGAGCTCGAGACCACCCGCTCGGCCGCGGCGGTGGAGCTGTGGCGCCCGGACCTCGCGGGCGCGGTCGTGGCGGTCGGTAACGCGCCGACGGCGCTGTTCCATCTTCTGGAGATGATCGCGGCTGGCGGGCCCAAGCCGGCGGCGATCCTGGGCTTCCCGGTCGGCTTCGTGGGCGCGGCAGAGAGCAAGGACGCGCTTGCCGCAGGCGGCCACGGTATCCCGTTCCTGGCGCTCACGGGCCGCAAGGGCGGCTCCGCGCTCGCCGCCGCGGCCGTCAACGCGCTCGCCTCGGAGAGCCTGTCGTGAGCGACGGTCGGATCGAGGTCGTCGGCATCGGAGAGGACGGCTGGGACGGCCTCTCGCCCGCCGCCCGTCGGATCGTCGAGGACGCGGACCTGCTGGTGGGCGGCAACCGGCACCTTGACCTGATGCCCGACACAGGCGCCGAGCGCCTCGTCTGGCCGAAGCCGCTGACGAACGCGTTCGATACGCTGGAGAGCCGCAGCCAGGGCGGCGCGGTCGTCGTGCTCGCCACCGGCAATCCGCTGTGGTACGGCGTCGCCAACGCGCTCGTCCGGCGCTTCGGCGCGCAGCGCGTGCGCGTGTGTCCGCACGCGAGCGCCTTCGATCTGGCCTGCGCGCGGCTCGGCTGGTCCGAGGCCGACGTCGATACCCTGACCCTGCACGGCCGGCCGCCGGCGGGGATCCAAAGCTTCATCCAGCCGGGCGCGCGCCTGCTGGTGTTAAGCGAGGGCCGAGAGACGCCGGGGCAGGTGGCGGAAATCCTAACCCGGCGCGGGTTCGGACCGTCCAAGCTCGCGGTGCTGGAGCACCTGGGCGGGGCGGCCGAACGGATCCTGGCCGGCACGGCCGAGAGCTGGAACCCGGGCGATCTGGCCGACCTCAATCTGCTCGCGGTGCACTGCCGGCCGGGCGCGGGCGCGCAGGTGCTGAGCACGTCCCCCGGGCTGCCGGACGACGCCTTCCAGCACGACGGTCAGCTGACCAAGCGAGAGGTGCGCGCGGCCACGCTCTCAGCATTGCAGCCGGGCCCGGAGCAGCATCTCTGGGACATCGGCGCGGGCTCGGGCTCGGTCGGGATCGAATGGATGCGCGCCGCCCGCGGCGCAACGGCGGTGGCGGTGGAGCCGCAGCAGAAGCGTCTTGCGATGATCGCGGATAACGCGCTCGCGCTCGGCACGCCGTCGCTGGAGATCGTCGCCGGGCGGGCGCCGGACGACCTGGGCGGCCTCGACGCCCCGGACGCGGTGTTCGTCGGGGGCGGCGTGCATACGGGCGACATCCTGCCGGCCTGCTGGCAGGCGCTGAAGCCGGGCGGCCGGCTCGTCGCGAACGCGGTAACGCTGGAGGGCGAGGCGACGCTGATCGCCTGGCACGGCGAACACGGCGGCGAGCTGACCCGCCTGCAGGTCTCCCGCGCCGAGCCCATCGGCCCTTACCACGGCTGGCGCCCGCTGATGGCGGTCACGCAGCTGAAGGCGGCGAAGCCGTGGGGGTGAGGAAAGCCCAGGCCCGCAACTAATCCCCTCTCCTCCATTGGGAGGAGAGGGCCAGGGTGAGGAGGTTGCCTGCGGCGCTCATGCCCGTGGTTCCTCCTCCCCTAGCCCCTCCTCCCACTGGAGGAGGGGAATCAAACGACACGAACGACCAACCTTGGAGAACGCACGCACATGACCGGCCGCCTGGTCGGCCTCGGGATCGGTCCCGGGGACCCCGACCTGATCACCCTGAAAGCCTATCGTCTGCTGCGGGAAGCGGACGTGGTCGCCTATCCCGCGCCCGAGGAGGGCGAGAGCCTGGCGCGCAAGCTGGTCGCCCCGCACCTGCCGGGCGGGCAGACCGAGGTGCCGATCCGCATGCCGATCACGGTCGCCCGCTTCCCCGCCCAGGAAGTCTACGACCAGGCGGCGGGCGAGCTGTCGGGGCACCTGGATGCCGGGCGCACGGTCGCCGTGCTGTGCGAGGGCGATCCGTTCTTCTACGGCTCGTTCATGTACCTGT
>CAYRCO010000180.1:5658-6623 GCA_964422775.1 uncultured Rhodovibrio sp. | reverse complement strand
GCTCGGCCGTCAGCAGGGACTCGGGCAGCTGCCGGCTGACGTAGGTGCCGGAGCCGACCTTGCCCTCCAGGTAGCCCTCGGCGAACAGCTGCTCGAACGCGCTCACCACGGTGTTGCGCGCACAGCCCAGCTCGCCCGCCAGCGCGCGCGTGGAGGGCAGCCGCGTGCCGGGCGCGAGCCGGCCGGCCAGCACCGCCGCCCGCAACGCCCGGTAGAGCTGGCGGTGCCGCGGGACCTCGGAGTCGAAGTCGAGCGCGATCCCCAGCAGGGGCGCGCGATCGGCGCTGCGGGCCATGACGGACCTCAAGGCGGCTGCGGCGAAAGTGGTCCCATCGATGGAGCCATAGTGGACCTTTCGGCACAACCAATTTGCCGGTTTGCTCGCCGGTATCGATGTCAGCGCAGACCCAGGAGGCGACACGCGATGGCGCCGCTCGACGAAACCGGCCCGACCGATGGCACGCTCGACGGCACGCCCGACTACCCGCCGACCGACCGCAGCCGGCTGCGCCGGGCGCCGACCCGCGCGCACTACGACCGGGAGACGGTGCACGCGGTGCTCGACGCCGGGCTGCAGTGCGCCGTCGGCTACGTCTTCGATGGTCAGCCCTACGTCACCTGGACCGCCTATTGGCGCCAGGGCGAGCGGGTCTATTGGCACGGCTCCTCGGCCAGCCGGATGATCAAGCGGGTCAAGGGCGGCCTGCCGGTGTGCTTCTCGGTCGGCCTGCTGGACGGGGTGGTGTTCGCCCGTTCCGGCTTCCACCACAGCTTCAACTACCGCTCGGTCGTCGCCTACGGCACCGCTCACGAGGTGGTGGACGCCGACGAGAAGCTGGCCGCGCTGAAGGCCTTCACCGAGCGGCTGGCCCCCGGACGCTGGGACGAGTTGCGTGCGCCCACCGCGCAGGAGGTGAAGGCGACGGCCGTACCGAGCAACAGATAGAGGTAGAGACCGAAATGGG
>CAYRCO010000180.1:2438-5648 GCA_964422775.1 uncultured Rhodovibrio sp. | reverse complement strand
GGAAGAAGTCGGCGCGAAGGTGCGCCAGGGCGGGCCCAAGGACGACGCGGCGGACATGGACGCCCCCGTCTGGGCCGGGCACGTGCCGGTCGGGCTGGTCAGCGGCGAACCGGTCACCGATCCCGAGTCGCGGGTCGCCACGCCGCCGCCCTACACCCGGGACCTGCCGCTCGGTTAGGGCAAGAAGTTAGAGCAAAATTCACGAGGAAAGCCGGTTCGGCTTTCCTCGATTTTGCTCTAGTCGCTGCTGGCCCGCCGGGTGATGTCCTGCTGGCGGGCCAGCTTCTCCGACGGCCAGGTCGACTTGATGTAAGCCAGCACCTGGCGGATCTCGCGGTCGCTCAGGCGGTCGCCGAAGCCCTGCATGTCGGATTTGTAGCCCTCTGGCGCCAGCGCCGCGATGCCGTGCTTGACCATGGCGAACAGCTGGTCGTCCGGGTGGTGCCAGGTATGGCCGTCGCCGTTCATCGGCGGGGCGGGCAGCTTGCCGTCGGTCCGGCGCTCCCGCCAGTTCGGCTGGCCCTGACCGTCGGCGCCGTGGCAGGCGGCACAGTTCGCCTGATAGAGCTGCTTGCCGGCGGCGATGTCGGCCTGGGTCATGGACACGGCGCCGCTTTCCGCGCCGTCGCCGGGGCCGGCGGCGAAGAATCGTATGCCGCCGAACGCCGCCACGCCTGCCAGCGCAAGCGCGCCCGCCACCCAAACCATGCGCCGCATCGAGTCCCTCCAGAAGCCGGCCCGTCGTGTCCGACTTTTATCCGGCTTCCAGCAGCGGGAAGGTCAAGGGGAAGATGCTGGCAGGTAGAATCACCTTCCAGCTGAATCTTGCCCTCTCTTCGTGAAGTTAGAGCGAGATCGGCTCAGCCCTCGACCGCGCCCAGCAGCCGGCCCTGCCGGTCCAGGCAGGCGGCCTGCAGCGGCCCGCCGCGCCCGCAGCCGCGGTCCAGGCTCAGCTTGTGCGGTGCGTCGGTCGGGGGGCCGCCGTCCGGATCGAAGCCGCGCACCACCCGCGCGTAATCGCCGTAGGCGTCGGTGAGGCGCCCGAAGCCGCCGCCGTGCCACCAGAACAGATCGCCCTGCCGGTCGAGCGGGCGGTCCGGCGACAGGCCGGTGTGGACGAACAGCGCGCCCCCGGCCCCGCTCTCGGCCGCGTTGTGCAGGCGGCCCAAGAGTTCCGCGTGGCCTGGATGCTGCTGCATCGCCCGCCGGATCTGTCCGGTCCAGCGGGTGAGCGCGACCGTTCCGGCGCGCGCGGCGCGGATGCCGGCGTCGACGTCGAAGCCGTAGGCCTCGAGCGTGGCGCGCACGCCGCGCTCGGCCATCCAGTTGAGCGCCGCCACCGGATCCGGGGTGAACTGCAGCTGCAGCAGTTGCTGCCACATCACCTCCTGGCTGCCGCGCAGATAGACGACGTGGCAGGCGAACGCGCCCGGCATCGCGATCACCGCGCGGCGGAAGTCGAGCAGTTCGTCCAGGGTGGCGCGGATCGCCGTGGCGGCGCCCGTGCCCCCCGCGCGGTCGCCGTCGGTCAGGTTGCCGCCGATCAGATTGCCGAGATAGACGACCCGGTCGCCCGGCTGCAGTTCGGGCCAGACCTGATCGTGCACGCGGGCGAGACGTTCGGCCTCGCCGTGGATGGCGGGGATCGCCCAGATCCGCGTCGCGCGTTCCAGGCTGGCGATTCGCCGTTGGCTCATGGACCTGGTCGCCGTTCGGTCATGGAACTGATCGCCGTAAGCGTGATGCCGCTACACGCGCTACCGCCGGGCCTTGGCAGCGGCGCTCCCTATTTGGGGCGCCGGCGTTGGCGAAACGCAAACGGGCCCGCGCGGCGTTGTAGCCTGCGCGGGCCCGTCACGAAAGGTCCCGTAAGCGGTACCGGTGCCCTCGGTTTACCGGGTGGCCGGCAGCGCCCGTGGCCGGCGCGGTCCGGCGGTCGACCGCGCGATTACGCCGCCTTCAGCACGCCCTCGAGCTTTTCCGCGGCGGCGCGCTCGTCGATCTGCTCCATCGCCGCGAACTCGCGTGCGAGGCGCTCCAGCGCCGCCTGGTACATCTGCCGCTCGCTATAGGACTGCTCGCCCTGGTCCTCGCCGCGGTGCAGGTCGCGGACGACCTCCGCGATCGAGACCGGGTCGCCGGAATTGATCTTGGCCTCGTACTCCTGCGCGCGGCGGCTCCACATCGTCTTCTTGGCGCGCGCCCGGCCCTTCAGGGTGGCGAGCGCGTTCTCCATCACCTTCTTGGTGGACAGCTTGCGCAGCCCGGCGTTGTTGGCCTTCGACACCGGCACCCGAAGGGTCATGCGGTCCTTGTCGAACTTGATGACGATCAGCTCCAGCTCGCTGCCCGAGATCTCGGTGGTCTCGAGCCCCATCACCTTGCCGACGCCGTGCGTCGGATAGACGACGTAGTCGCCGGTGCTGAAGGGAGCCTCTTTCTTTTTCGCGTTGGCTGTCGCCATGTCCGATCCCATTCCTTAAGCGTGTTTCACTGCGCCCGTCGGTTATGTCGCGGCCGCGGGCGCCGGGGCGCCGCGACCGTTGTCCTCGTGGGCCCGCGCCGCGCCGCCGACCGCGTCAGGCGCCTGCCAACGCTCGACCCCGCCGGTCCCGGTCCGCGCCGGCATCGGCGCCCGGGTCGTCGAGGGGCACAACGGGGGGACACGGACCGTTCGCGACGGCCGCGGCCTTCCGGTGGTGAGCGATGGCGCGTGCAGTCCTCTAGGTGCGCCCGGCGGGCGCGGTCGCGTCGGTCGGCGTGCGGGAAGCCAAGCCCATTGCCAAGCTCTGCTTCGATGCGGGGGACCGGCGCATCTCCGATGGCCACACGGCGATCGGGTTTGTCGCACGGGCCGCATCCGGCCGATCCCGGCGCATGCAAGCGCCATTGGGATCCGGTCCGGGAGACGGCGCGGCCCAAAGGCGGACAGCGTCCGCGCGCCACCTCCCGAACGGTCCATGGTTATACATTACCTTTTCGTGTCAGACAACTTCGTGCGGGCAAGGAGGCCTGTTTTCGGCACGTTTCACGCGGCCGGACGGGCGCGGGCGAAGCCCGGAAATGCCGCGTTTTTTGCGGCACCGCAGCATAAAACGCCCCGTCCGGCGCAGGTCAGCTATGCGCGGGGCGGGACGCTACAAACAACGTGCGGCACGCGGAGCCGGGTCCGCGTGCCGCCGTGAGACAAACCGCTGTCGGTGGCCGGCC
>CAYRCO010000180.1:649-2338 GCA_964422775.1 uncultured Rhodovibrio sp. | reverse complement strand
TTGTCGCCGGACCCGGGCTCGGCGGAGAAATAGTCGTCGTACTTGTTCTCCACCCCGTTCCAATCGTCGGCGTCCGCCGGCGCGTCCTTCTTGCGGGTGATGTTGGGCCAGAGCTCGGCGTACTTGGTGTTGATCTCGATCCACTGCTCGGCCTCCGGATCGGTGTCCGGGATGATCGCCTCCGGCGGGCACTCCGGCTCGCAGACGCCGCAGTCGATGCACTCGTCGGGGTGGATGACGAGCATGTTCTCGCCTTCGTAGAAGCAGTCGACCGGGCACACCTCCACGCAGTCGGTGTACTTGCACTTGATGCAGTCTTCGGTGACGACGTAGGTCATCGCGTCTTCCTCTTCGTGGCCCGGCTGTGGTCCGCGATCGGGCGCACGGCCGGTTCTGGCTGTCGGGTCCCGTCTCGCCCGCAAGCGGCGGTGGCCGCGGCCGCGCGCGGCGCGCCGACGGGCCGCTCAAGGGCGGTGGTGGTTTACGCCTCGTAGCCGAGTTGGCGCAGCGCGCGCTTGCGCGCTTCCCCGCTCTCCCGGTCGGTGACGTGCATCAGCCCGGTCACCCGGCGCATCAGGTTCGCTTCGTGGTCGTGCAGCTCGCCGTCGGCGTAGGCCACCTCCCAGAGCATCTGCATGAACTCGACGCGGTCCTCGTGCTCGAAGGCGTCCTTCACCGTGCGGGTGAAGGTGTAGAACTCGACCGAGTCTTCCGCCTTCTCCTGCGCGCGCGCGAGCAGCTTCTCGGCGTCCGCCGTCTCCAGCTCGAAGCGGCGCTGCAGCAGCTGGGCGATCGCGGCGCGTTCGTCCGCGTCGAACTCGTTGTCCATCCGCGCGGCCTCGATCAGCAGCACCGCGACGGCGATCTGCAGCTGGTCGAAACCACCCGTGTCCGCCGCGACCGGCTGGTCGCGCAGAATGGCCTTGATCCGGTCGAGCATGTAAGCTCCGTATCACGCGGTTATTCGCCCGGGCAACCCTAGGCGGATTGCGGGTTTGCGCGCCATTGCGCCGCAGCCCGCGCCTGGGTAGATCGCGCTTTCAGGCGCCGAAGTCTACCCCCTCGCCGCAGCCTTGAGACCGTTCACGTCTGGATCCCCGCCCGCATGACCGATCCGCGCTATCACGACGCCCTGGGCCCCGCCAGCGACCGGAGCGACGCCGCCCCAAGCGGCGCCGACGGGCGCCTGCACGCCCCCGCCACGCAGCGCAACCGCGGCCCGATCCTGGAGGTGCTGATGCGCCTGCTGCCGGCCGACGGCACGGTCTTGGAGATCGCCAGCGGCACCGGGGAGCACGCGGCCTGGTTCGCCCAGCACCTGCGCCCGCTGGTCTGGCAGCCGTCCGACGCGGACCCGGACATGCGCGCCTCGATCGACGCGCACGCCAAGGCGCAGGGCGTGCGCACGATCCAGCCGGCGATCGCGCTGGACGTCCGGCGCGCGCCCTGGCCGATCAAGCGGGCCGACGCGGTCGTGTGCATCAACCTGATCCACATCGCGCCCTGGGCTGCGGCGGAAGGGCTGTTCCAGGGCGCGGCCGGCGTGCTGCCGGCGGGCGCGCCGCTGCTGCTCTACGGGCCGTTCAAGCGGGGCGGGGAGCACACCAGCGACAGCAACGCCCGGTTCGACGCCAGCCTGCGCGCAAGCGACCCCAGCTGGGGCGTGCGCGACCTGGACGAGGTCGACGC
>CAYRCO010000180.1:0-639 GCA_964422775.1 uncultured Rhodovibrio sp. | reverse complement strand
AACGGTCGCCTACGTGAAGCGGTGAGCTGATGCGGTGAGCTGACCGGGTGAGCCGACCGGGTGAGCCGGGGGCTCGGCGGCCCCGCGGATTCCGGGTCCGCCGATTCCGACTCCGCTGGTGCCGGGCCCGCTGGTGCAGGGTTCGCCGGGGGCCCGCCGCCTCAGGCGGTCCGTTCGACCGGCTGGCGGCGGATGCGGTTGGCGGCGCGCTGTTCGGAGAAGGCGACGTTGAGGTCGCGCCAGCGCTTCTCGGTCAGCTGGCGCAGGGCCGCGCGCTCCTCGCGGTTGAGCGCCCAGTAGACGACGTTGCGCCCGGGCTCGGAGAGGAAGAAGTACTGCTCCGCGACCCGCCGGGGATCCTCGGAGAACAGCTGGCGCGAGCGGGTCAGCCACTGCCGCCAGGCGGCGGCGGTGCGGGTGTCGCGGGCGAGCTGCTCGGCGCGCACCTCAGCCGCCGTGACCTCGCGGCGGTAGACCCGGATCTCGTCGGTCTTGAGCACGTGGGTCAAAAGATAGGTGCGCTCGCGCAGCGGCACCAGGCCCAGGAACTCCGCCACCAGGTCCAGATCGCCGTACGCCCTGACCGCGCGCAGCCGGTCGGACACCCGACGCTTCTGGTCGTCGCTCAGGCCGGTGTTG
>CAYRCO010000179.1:0-6650 GCA_964422775.1 uncultured Rhodovibrio sp. | reverse complement strand
CAGGGTGCGCGGATCCAGACCGAACAGGCGGTCATGGCCCTGCGCGGCGAGCGGGGCGAACAGCTCGGCCGCGGCGGCCGCGTGGCGGGCGGTGCCGCGCGGGTTGGCCACCCCGGCCTTGACGCCCGCGGCGGCGAGCTTGATCAGACCGTGCAGCAGGGCCGCCGTCTCGTGCCCTTCGGCGGCGCGCCACAGATCTTCCCACGCCTCGTGCGCTTCCCAGTAGTAGCCGGCGTTGAACAGGTCGACGCCCCACAGGAACGCCGGCGTGTCCTGCCAGGCCGTGGGATCGGGCGGCCCGGCAAACGCCGGTCCCGGCGCGCCGTCGCGCACATGGCCGCCCGGGTCGCGTTCGGGGTGCGGGTGCCGGTCTCTGGGATCGCGGTGCGGCAGGTAGGCGTAGGGCGGCAGCGCGCGCGCCGGCAGGTAGCGGGGCGGGGCGCCGGTCATTCCCAGGTACCCCCGCCGCGCGGGGCCGCGCCCGGCGGGGGCGGTGGCTCCTCCATCGGCGGCGTCTCCGG
Source organism: uncultured Rhodovibrio sp. (assembly GCA_964422775.1). Taxonomy (GTDB): domain Bacteria; phylum Pseudomonadota; class Alphaproteobacteria; order Kiloniellales; family Rhodovibrionaceae; genus Rhodovibrio. The sequence continues at coordinate 6,129 of CAYRCO010000179.1, read as the reverse complement.
CGGGATTTCCGGCCCGGGGCCGCCCGGCGGCTCCTCGATCGGCGGGTCGGGCTCGGTCTCCGGGGGAACCGGCGGGGTCTCGTCGGGGCCGGGCGGCTCCTCCTCCGGCGGCTGCGGCGGGCGCGGCGGCTCAGCCGTCAGCGCGTCCCGCGTTCCGTCGACGACGAAGATGCCGGGCAGATATTCGGTGGCTCCGCGGGTCATGGCGCACCTCCCGTTTTGGCGCCGTTCTTGCCTCATGGTCCCGCATTCACGGGTCTGGCGTCCAGGCCAACGGGGCAGGCCAGCCGGCGGCGCTAGCCGATCAGAGCCGCCACGCCGGCCACGGCCGCGCCCCCCAGCGCCGCGGCGGGCAGGCAGTAGGGCGCGTTCCACAGCCAGGCGACCCGGAACACCGAGACGTCCAGCATCCGGGAGACGTGCATCACGGTGGCGGAAAACGGCGACATCTGCGTGCCCATCCCCCAGACCACGGCGAGCAGCATGGCCGTTGCCAGCGGGCTCAGCCCCAGCGCCGCCGGGCCCAGCACCTCGCCCGCCAGGATCGCCAGCACCACCGGATGCACCCCCAGCCCGCCCAGCAGCGTGCCCGCTACCGCCAGCGCCGCGGCGCGCAGTCCGGCCGGCCAGTCGGTCAGCCCGAGCGCGCCCGCGAGCGCGTCCGGCTGGATCGCGTGGCTGACGCCGACCGCGAACACGGTCGCCGCCAGGAACAGCGCGGCCTCGTTGCGCAGGCCGGGCAAGCGGGCGGTCACGCTGGCCAGCACCGGCGCCGGATCGCCCGCGCGCTGCCGGCGTAGCAGCCAGGCCCATCCCACGGACAGCGTGGGCGCGACCAGGCCGAGCGCGATCACGATCGACAGCCCGGCCCCTTCGGAAAGCCCGATCACGGGTGCTGCGAGCGCCAGGAACACCGCCAGCACGCCCAGCGCCGACCGGCCCAGGTCGCCTTCCGGGTCGGCCGGCGGCGCGTCCGCGGGGTCGCGCGGGCCCCGGGTCGCCCGGTCGAGCGCCCAGGCGAGGAGGACCATACCGCTGCCGAGCACGAGCCCCGCCGGTGCCAACTGCAGCCAGGACACGCCCGGCACCACCGTCAGGATCACGCCCATGCCGACGAAGAAGGGCGACCACATCACCGCCGCCGAAAAGCCGCGCAGCACCGCCAGCGTCAGGCGCCGGCGCAAGCGTGGGCGCATCTCGGGGTCGAGCAGGCTGGCGACCAGCTGCAGGCCGGCCAGGTTCAGCACGGCCCCCATGTAGTGCCCGGCGAAGGCGAGCATCAGAAACCGCCGGCCGGGCGGCTGCGCCACCACCCGCGCGCCCAGCTGCCGGAACGACGGGCTGGTGAGGGCCGGCACCTGCAGGCACATCACCGCGGCGAACAGCACCATGAACGGCAGCGCCCGCTCGGCCCCGGCCAGCAGGTCGGCAAGCGCACCGGGTGCGCCGCCGCGGCTCCAGGCCGCCACCAGCCCGCCCGCGATCAAGAGGCCACTGGCGATCCGCTGCGGCAACCGGATCGCCGGCAGCTGCAGCACCACGAACGCCATCAAGCCCACGGCCGCGACGCCTGCCACGATCGGCATCGGATACACGGCATCGACCAGGGTCAGGAGGTAAACCGCGAGGTACAGCCAGGCGGTAGGGGTGATGGATCGCTCGGGCATGTCGCTCTAGGGAGAGGGATGGCGGCCGGTCGGTGACCCTAACCGAAACCGAGACGCGCACAGAAAAAGGCCCGGCACGTGGGCTGCGTGCCGGGCCTTGTCTGCGTCGTGCGGCCGGCGGGATCAGCCGCCGCCCTGGGACTGCTTCTGGCTGTCGCGGTAGGTGAAGACGGGCTGGCCGGTACCCTCGATCACCTCGCGGTTCACGCTCAGGCGCTCGACATCCTCGTAGCCCGGCAGCTCGAACATCGGCTCGAGCAGCACGTTCTCCATGATCGAGCGCAGACCGCGGGCCCCGGCGCCGCGCGCGATCGCTTTCTCCGCGACGGCTTCCAGCGCACCCTGGGTGAACTCGAGCTCGACACCCTCCATCTCGAACAGCCGCTGGTACTGCTTGACCAGCGCGTTCTTCGGCTTGGTCAGGATGTCGACCAGGGCTTCCTTGTCCAGATCGTGCAGCGTGGCGACCACCGGGACACGGCCGACGAACTCCGGGATCAGGCCGAACTTCAGCAGATCCTCGGGCTCGGTGTCCTGCAGCAGGTCGCCGGTCTGCCGCTCCTCCGGCGCGCGCACGTCCGCGCCGAAGCCGATCGAAGACGACCGGCCGCGCTGGCTGACGATCTTGTCCAGCCCGGCGAACGCACCGCCGCAGACGAACAGGATGTTGGTCGTGTCGACGTGCAGGTACTCCTGCTGCGGGTGCTTGCGCCCGCCCTGCGGCGGCACCGAGGCGGTGGTGCCTTCCATGATCTTGAGCAGCGCCTGCTGCACGCCCTCGCCGGAGACGTCGCGCGTGGTCGAGGGGTTGTCCGACTTGCGGGTGATCTTGTCGATCTCGTCGACGTAGATGATCCCCTTCTGCGCGCGCTCGACATTGTAGTCGGAAGCCTGCAGCAGCTTCTGGATGATCGACTCCACGTCGTCGCCGACGTAGCCGGATTCGGTCAGGGTCGTCGCGTCCGCGATCGCGAACGGCACGTCCAGAATCCGGGCCATCGTCTGCGCCAGCAGCGTCTTGCCGCTGCCGGTCGGGCCGATCAGCAGGATGTTGGACTTGGACAGCTCGACGTCGTTGTCGCCGGCGACGTGCTCCAGGCGCTTGTAGTGGTTGTGTACCGCCACCGAGAGCACGCGCTTGGCGTGCTCCTGGCCGATCACGTACTCGTCCAGGACCTGCTTGATCTGCTGCGGCGTGGGCAGGCCACCGTCCCCGCGCGCGAAGCTCTGCTTCTGCTCGTCGTGGATAATCTCCGCGCAGAGCTCGACGCACTCGTTGCAGACGAAAACGGCCGGACCGGCGATGAGCTTCTTCACCTCATGCTGGCTCTTGCCGCAGAAGGAGCAGTAGAGGGTCTGCTGCTGGTTGTTGCCGTCGCCGGACTTGCTCATGGCTCCTCGGCTATACGTATCTGCCTCGTCTCAGCTTGACGGGGAAGCGCGGCCAGGGCAACCCCCTGGGCCCGTGCCCCGTGTCGCGTGCGAAACGCAGGCGTGGGATTTCGGGACTTTCCTTGATATGAGGGCAGATGCCCGCACGCCAAGGGGGCGGTGGTTCACCGGTGTGCGCGCGCCCGGTCGAGCGGTGCATGCTTCGGGGCACGCGGACGGCACCGCGCGACCCTCCGTGTAGCCGTTCCAAAGTACACCGTCGATGGGTTACCCAAGCATGAACGCGGATTATTCGCCCGGCCCCCATGCCCGACGCCTGAGCGACGCGGCGGCCCAAGCGTTCGCCGACACGGTCGCGTTCGGCGACCGCGGCCTGGTCCCGGCGATCGCCCAGCAGCACGATACCGGCGAGGTGCTGATGCTCGCCTGGTTGAACCGGGACGCCCTGATCGCCACCCTGACTGGCGGGCGGGTGACCTACTGGTCGCGGTCCCGGCAGGCGATGTGGCGCAAGGGCGATACCAGCGGGCATATCCAGGAGCTGGTCGACGCCCGGATCGACTGCGACGGCGACACGCTGCTGCTGCTGATCCGGCAGACCGGGCCGGCCTGCCATACCGGCGCGCCCAGCTGCTTCTACCGAAGAGCCGGTGACGCCGGGCCGGAAGCCGTGTAAGTCACGGCGACCGCGCCCCGCACGTTGCTGCAACGCGGAACAGGGCCGGCGGCGCACGCGTTGAATACCCGGACAGCCGGGCCATTTGGTGTACTGGGCCGCCGCGGCACACCGCTTCGGCCACGATGCTACCAGGTCACCCTTCGGCGTGCGCGACCTGCCGGAGCCGGCGCAATCGTGAACCCGACGTGAACGCTGCGGGCGCGCCAGCTGCCATGACCGTGAGTATACTCCGGTCATCCGGCGGCTAGAGGGCGGCGTATGCCGATCAGAAGCCCGGTGGGCCGGACCTCGGGTCCAGCCGGCGGCGCCGACCATCCGCGTAACAGGGTGTCAAGTCGGTGACGGCGCTTGGCAGGCCGGCGGCCCACGCTGATCTTAGCGACGCACGACCGCGCGGACCGTGAGGGCGCTCCGCGCAATCGGCCCCAAGGCACGCAACCACGTCCGCGAAAGCGGCGAAAGGACTGGCATGGCTGACACTTCGATGCGCGGCTCGAGCTTCGGCGAGGCGAGCGGTGGTGCCGCTCCGGGCGGCACCGGGGCGACGCCCCTCGGCCCGACCTCCGCCGGACGGCCCGGTCATCTGCCGGGCGGCGGGCCGGACGGGGCGACCCCGCCCAGGCGATGGGTGCCGGGCGGCCTTGGCTGGCGGCGCGCGCTGTTCGCCGGCGTGTGCGGCGCGACCTGGCTTGCAGCCGTGGCGACGATGGCGGCGCTGCTCGCCGGCGACGGACTGGCCCCGGTCGAGGCGCTGCTGCTGATCTGCTTCTGCCTGTCGATCCCGATGGTGGTGATCGGGTTTTGGAACTCCGCGATCGGGGCCGCGATCCTGCTCGCCGCGCGCAATCACCTGGACGTGGTCGCGCCGTTCCACCGCAACCGGGTGAAGCGGTCGAACGCCCGAGTGGCGATCGCCATGCCGGTGTTCAACGAGGACACCAACCGCGTTTTCCGGCACCTGCAGAAGCTGATGGCCTCGCTCGACAGCCTGGGCGTCGGCGATCGCTACGAGGTGTTCCTGCTGTCCGACAGCACCGACCCGCAGATCCGCGCCGACGAGCTGCGCCGGATGCGCGCCTGGCAGCAGGCCGACGCCGACGGCGCGGTGCGCCTGCACTACCGCCACCGCAACGACAACCAGGGCTACAAGGCCGGCAACCTGTGGGAGTTCGTCGAGACCCGCGGCACCGACTTCGACTACATGGTCGTGCTCGACGCCGACAGCGCGATGCACGGGCGCACCGTCGACCGACTGGTGCGGATCATGGATGCCAACCCCAACCTCGGCATCCTGCAGTCGCTCGCCGTCGGGATGCCGAGCGAGAGCGCGTTCGCCCGGATCTTCCAGTTCGGCATGCGCCACGGGATGCTGGTGCACACCGTGGGCGCGGCCTGGTGGCAGGGCGACGCCTGCCCCTACTGGGGCCACAACGCGGTGATCCGCACGGAGGCGTTCAAGCAGTTCTGCCACCTCGATCCGCTGCCGGGGACACCGCCGCTGGGCGGCGACATCCTCAGTCACGACCAGGTCGAGGCGGCGTTGATGCACGCCGGCGGCTACGAGGTCCGGGTGCTACCGGTGGAAGGCGGCAGCTACGAGGAAATGCCGCCGACCCTGCCCGACTTCATCAAGCGCGACCTGCGCTGGTGCCAGGGCAACATGCAGTACCTGCAGCTGCTGGGTAAGCCGTGGTTCACCGGCATGGGCCGGACCAACCTGGCGCTGGCGATCCTGATGTACACCGGCGCGCCGGCGTGGCTCATGTTCATGATCCTGGGCATGAGCCAGGCGGTGGTCGGCACGTTCGGGCCGCAGCTGGAGATGGGCGGCCTGATGGGCCGTCCGGGGCCGGAAGTCGCGATCGCGCTGTTCGTGACCATGATGGGGATTACCTTCGCGCCCAAACTGATCGGCTACACCCACGCGCTCCTCGATCCCGCGCGCCGGCGGGCCTACGGCGGTCCGCTGCACGTGATCGGCGGCGGGATCGCGGAACTCGTGTTCTCCATGCTGACCGCCCCGGTGGTCATGCTGGCGCAGAGCGTGTTCGTCGCCGGACTGTTCCTGGGCCGCAAGGTCAAGTGGGAAGCCCAGGTGCGCGACGGCCACCGGGTGTCGTGGAAGGACGCCGCCCGGGGGATGTGGCCGCAGATGCTGTTCGGCGTCACCGCCGGCGGCCTGCTGGCAGGCTTCGCGCCGGCCGTGCTGCCGTGGGCCGCGCCGGTCCTGATCGGCCTGTTGCTGGCGATCCCGATGACGGTGGTGACGTCCTCCCCGGCCTTGGGCCGTAAGCTCGCGGGCCTGGGCGTGTGCGCGATCCCCGAGGAGCGCCGGCCGAGCGCGCCCGTGCCCACCCGCCCGCGCACCGCTCAGGATCCCGGCGCCGGCCG
>CAYRCO010000178.1:0-6655 GCA_964422775.1 uncultured Rhodovibrio sp. | reverse complement strand
CTGCACCCGCCGGTCGCAGCGCTCGGCCAGCGCCGGATCGTGGGTGATCAGCATCAGGGTCGAGCCGTCGGTGCGGCAGAGGTCGAACAGGAGGTCGATCACCTGCCGGCCGGTCTCGCCGTCCAGGTTGCCGGTCGGCTCGTCCGCCAGCAGGATTTTCGGTTCCGTCGCGAACGCGCGGGCGAGCGCGGTGCGCTGCTGCTCGCCGCCCGACAACTGGCCCGGGTAGTGGCTCAGGCGGTGACCCAGTCCGACCTTCTCCAGGCTTTCGCCAGCGCGGTCGAAGGCATCCTTGCGCCCGGCGAACTCCAGCGGGATCGCGACGTTCTCGAGCGCGGTCATGGTCGGCACCAGGTGGAAGTCCTGGAACACGATGCCGACGTTGTCGCGGCGGAAGCGGGCGAGCGCGTCCTCGCCAAGCTCGCCCAGGCTCTCGCCCGCGACCTGGACGGTGCCGGCGGTCGGGCGTTCCAGCCCGCCCACGATCATCATCATCGACGACTTGCCGGAGCCGGACGGGCCCACGACCGACACCGTCTCGCCGCCGTCGATCGCGAGATCGAGGCCCTTGAGGATGTGCACGTCGCCTGCCTGGCTCGGCAGGGTCAGCTCCAACCGGTCGAGCCGGATCATCGGGTCTGCACTCAAGAGAGGTCTCCTGAAGAGAAGGCTGTCTGTTGGGAGCGTCGACGCGAACCCCCTCTCCCCCACGCGGGAGAGGGAGGGGCCCGCGATCCGCCAGGATCGAGGGAGGGTGAGGGGGACTCCCGGCGTGACGCCCGAGAGTCCCCCTCACCCTGTCCCTCTCCCGCGTGGGGGAGAGGGGACCCGCCGAGACGCCCGTCCGACCGTGCTCAGCCGCGTCGCGCTCTTGTCCCGGGTGTGCCAGACCCGATATGGCCTTGCACCCGCCGGTTTCAATTCGAGGGACGCTGCCGTCATGACCGTCTTCCGCCGCCTGCTCGCCACCGCTGGGGTCGCCCTGGCGCTTGCCGTGCTCCCTGTCGCGCCGGCCGAGGCGCAGGACGACACCGTCACCATCATGGCGTTCGGCGACAGCCTGGTGCACGGCTACGGCCTGCCGGAGGGCGAGCCGTTCCCGGCCCAGCTCGATGCCGCGCTCCAGGACAACGGCTACGACGTCGAGGTGATCAACGCCGGCAGTTCCGGCGACACCTCCAAGTCCGGGCGCTCGCGCCTCTCCTGGGTGCTGCAGGACAGGGTCGACGCGGCGATCGTGGTGCTGGGCGCAAACGACGCCCTGCGCGGCATCGATCCCGCGGTGACCCGGGAGAACCTGGACGCCGTGCTGGAGTCGCTGGACGACAAGGGCGTGGCGACCCTGCTCGCCGGCATGAAGGCCCCGCGCAACATGGGCCGGGAGTACGTCGCGGAGTTCGACGGCCTGTTCCCGGATCTGGCGGAAAAGCACGGCACCGTCTTCTACCCGTTCTTCCTGAAGGGCGTGGCGCAGCAGCCCGACCTGAACCAGTCCGACGGCATCCACCCCAACGCTGAGGGCGTGCGGGTGATCGTCGACAACATCCTGCCCAAGGTGGAACAGCTGATCGAACGCGTGCGTTCCAGCGCCGCGAGCTGATACCCGGCAAGCAGTGTCAACCCATCCGACCGCCGCGCGCCCGTACGCCCCGGCCCCGACCTGTCCTTGGGCTGTACGCGTACGCGCAGGCTTACCGTGCGAGGAGCGTTTTAGATGCAATACCGCCGATTGGGGCGCACCGACATCCAGGTGAGCGAGGTCTGCCTCGGCACCATGACCTGGGGCACGCAGAACACCCAGGAAGAGGCGTTCGAGCAGATGGACTACGCGCTCGAGGCGGGCGTGAACTTTTTCGACTGCGCGGAGATGTATCCCACGCCCTACGCCGACGAGACGCACGGCGGCACAGAGGAGATCATCGGCAACTGGTTCAAGGCGCGCGGCACGCGGGAGAAGGTCGTGCTGGCGACCAAGGCGCTCGGCCCCGCCGACCGGTTCCGGCACGTCCGCGGCGGCCCCCGCTTCAACCGCGAACAGCTGGAACAGGCGGTCGACGACAGCCTGCGCCGGCTCAAGACCGACACCATCGACCTCTACCAGCTGCACTGGCCGGAGCGCCCGGCGAACTACTTCGGCAAGCTCGGCTTCGACCTGCCCGGCGACGACGGCGGCTGGACCTCGTTCGAGGAGACGCTGGGCGCGCTCCAGGATCTGGTGGACAAGGGCAAGATCCGCCACGTCGGCCTGTCCAACGACACCGCCTGGGGCACCATGCGGATGCTGAGCCTGGCCGAGGCCGGCCACGGCCCGCGCGCGGTTTCGGTGCAGAACCCCTACTCCCTGCTCAACCGCTCGTTCGAGGCCGGGCTGGGCGAGGTCGCGGTGCGCGAGGATTGCGGCCTGCTCGCCTACGCCCCGCTCGCCGCGGGCACGCTGACCGGCAAGTACCTGCACGGCGCCAAGCCCGCGGATGCGCGCCTGACGCTCTACCCGCAGAACAGCCGCTACTGGAAGGACCAGGGGATCAAGGCGGTCGAGGCGTACGTCGAGCTCGCCAAGCGCCACGGGCTGGATCCGGCGCAGATGGCGATCCAGTACGTCCTCTCGCGGCCCTTCACCACCAGCGCGATCATCGGCGCCACCAAGATGTGGCATCTGAAAAACAACATCGCCGCCAAGGACCTGACCCTGAGCGACGCGGTGCTGGGCGAGCTGGAGGAAATCCACAAAGTCTACACCTACCCCTGCCCGTGAGGGAATGAGCGGGCGCGCGTCCGGCACCCTCCTCACCCTGTCCCTCTCCTCCCAGTGGAGGCGAGGGAACCCACCGCTGCGCTCTGCAACCAAGCACTTAACCGTAAGCACGGCATGGCAGCGGGTCCCCTTTCCGCCACTTGGGGGGAGAGGGACAGGGTGAGGTGGCTTGCACGGCTCCGGCCGTTCTGTGGATAGCCGCGGCGCCGGGCATACACCCTTAGGGTGGATTCGCCGCGCCAGCGGCAATCCACCGTGCGGCATTGCCGCTTGATCGCCGCTTGGTGGGTTGCTGCGCGAACCCACCCTACGGAATGTCGCGGGCCGCTTGACCCCGTCGTTCGCCCACGCCAGCGTCTGCGCGAAGGAGGTGGTCCGCCATGCTGCGCCTGTTCGTTGCGATCCCGCTGCCCGAGGAGCTGTGCGAGCGGCTGGGCGGGTTCGCCGGCGGGCTGGACAACACGCGCTGGGTCGATCCGGACAACATGCACCTGACCCTGCGCTTTCTAGGCGAGCTGGACGGCCATCAGGGCCGCGACATGGCGGCCGAGCTGTCCGGCATCGACGTGCCCGCCTTCGACATGGAGCTGAAGGGCCTGGGGACCTTCGGCTCCGCTAAGAAGGTGCAGGCACTTTGGGTCGGCGTCGAAGGGCCGGAGCCGCTGTACCGTCTGCAGACCAAGGTCGAGCAGGCCGCCCAGCGGATCGGCCTCGCGGGCGAGCGGCGCAAGTTCAAGCCGCACGTCACGATCGCCCGCTTCAAGGGGCCGCCGGGCAAGAAGCTGGGCGACTTCCTGCAGGCCTACGGGCTGTTCAATTCCGGACCGATCTACGTCGACCGTTTCCAGCTGGTCTCCAGCCAGCTGACGCCGAAGGGTCCGATCTACCGGGTGGAGACGGAGTATCCCCTGAGCCCGCAGCCGAGCGTGGCCGAGCAGGGGGTCGGCTAGGTAGAGCAAGATGTTGGAAGGCGGAGTCACCTTCCGGCATCTTGCCCTCGCTTCAAGAAGTTAGAGCGACATTCAACCCGAAGGCCGTCTCGGCCTTCGAGCGTGTTGCTCTCGTCGGCCGGGGCGTAAGCGCGCCGCGCTTGTCACCGTTCGGTACCCCGGCTATCACCGCGTCCGGCCACGCATGACAGACAGCAGGGGATATTCCACGCCATGGCGAGCAAGACCGTCCTGATCCTGCCCGGCGACGGCATCGGCCCGGAGGTGATGGCGCAGGTGCGCCGGATCGCCGACTGGCTGAACCAGCACCGCAACCTCGACGTCGCGTTCGACGAAGCCAAGGTCGGCGGGGCGGCGATCGACGACGAGGGCGCGCCGATCACCGACGCCACGATGCGCAAAGCCCAGGACGCCGACGCCGTGCTGCTGGGCGCGGTCGGCGGGCCGAAGTGGGACGGTCTGCCGTTCGATCAGAAGCCGGAACGCGGTCTGTTGCGCCTGCGTAAGGAGATGGCCCTGTTCGCCAACCTGCGCCCGGCGCTGGTGTTCGAACAGCTGGTCGAGGCGTCCTCGCTGAAGCCGGAGCTGGTGCGCGGGCTGGACATCATGATCGTGCGCGAGCTGACCGGCGGCGTCTATTTCGGCGAGCCGCGCGGGATCGAGGACCTCGGCAACGGCGAGCGCCGGGGCGTCAACACCCAGGTCTACACGACGGGCGAGATCCGCCGGGTCGCCGCGGTCGCCTTCGAGTTGGCGCGCAAGCGGGCGAACAAGGTGGTCTCCACCGAAAAGGCGAACGTGATGGAATCCGGAGTGCTGTGGCGCGAGGAGGTGGAGCGCCTGCACCAGGAGCAGTTCTCGGACGTCCAGCTGACCCACATGTACGCCGACAACTGCGCCATGCAGCTGGTCCGGCAGCCCAAGCAGTTCGACGTCATCGTCACCGACAACCTGTTCGGCGACATGCTGTCGGACGAGGCGGCGATGCTGACCGGCTCGCTCGGCATGCTGCCCTCCGCCTCGCTTGGCGAAGCCGACACGAGCGGCCGGCGCAAGGCGCTTTACGAGCCGGTGCACGGCTCCGCGCCGGACATCGCCGGGCAGGGGGTGGCCAACCCGCTCGCCACCCTGCTGTCGTTCGCGATGATGCTGCGCTACTCCTTCGACCGGGGCGCGGACGCCGCGCTGGTCGAACGCGCGGTCGAAAACGCGCTCGCCCGCGGCCTGCGCACCGCAGACATCGTCCAGGACGGCACCACCAAGGTCTCCACCGGCGAGATGGGCGACGCGCTTCTGGAGGAGCTGGGCGAGCTCGCGGGGTAGCTTCAAGCGGTCCCAGTCCGCCACGCAGGAGGCACGATTTGGGCCGCGCCCGCGGCGTGGGAGGACCTTTCCAGCAGTCGGGGTCCGTACGTAGGGTGGATTCGCCGCGTTAGCGGCAATCCACCGCGCGTCGGTGGCGCCCGACCACTAGCATGGTGGGTTGCTGCGCGAACCCACCCTACAAAGCCGTGCCCGCGCCGCCTCTCGATGACGTGCTTATCTCCTGATCCTCGCCCTCTCCGCCCGGTTGGAGGAGCGGGAACCCACCGCGCTGCGCGTTCGTTGGCGTAATTGCTGCACCGCCGCACGTCACCGCCGCCACCGGCTTGCATCGCCGGGCGCGCGGGCGTACCAATCGCGGTTACGGTTGAAAGCCGCTTCCACGCCGAACGAGGACGCACTCTATGGGTTACAAGGTCGCCGTCGCTGGCGCCACGGGCAACGTGGGCCGTGAGATCCTGAAGATTCTGGCCGAACGCGAGTTCCCCGCCGACGAAGTCGTGGCGCTCGCCTCCGGCCGGTCGGCCGGACGGGAGGTCTCGTTCGGCGAGGACCACACCCTGAAGATCCAGGACATGTCCAAGTTCGACTTCAAGGGCGTGGACATCGTCCTGTCGTCGCCGGGCGGCGAGGTGTCGGCGGAATACTCGCCCAAGGCCGCCAAGGCCGGCGCGGTGGTGATCGACAACACCTCGAAGTTCCGCATGGACCCGGACGTCCCGCTGGTCGTGCCGGAAGTGAACCCGGAAGCGATCGCCGGGCACACCAAGAAAGGCATCATCGCCAACCCGAACTGCTCGACCATCCAGATGCTGGTCGCGCTCAAGCCGCTGCACGACCTCGCCACCATCAAGCGTGTCGTGGTCTCGACCTACCAGTCGACCAGCGGCTCGGGTAAGGACGCGATGGACGAGCTGTTCAACCAGACGCGCGGCATCTACATGAACGAGCCGGCCCGGCCGTCGAAGTTCACCAAGCAGATCGCGTTCAACGCGATCCCGCACATCGATTCCTTCATGGACGACGGCTCGACCAAGGAGGAGTGGAAGATGGTCAACGAGACCAAGAAGATCCTCTCCCCCGACATCAAGGTCGCCGCGACCTGCGTGCGGATCCCGGTGTTCGTCAGCCACGGCGAATCGATCAACGTCGAGTTCACCCGCGACGTAAGCGAGGATGCCGCGCGCGATGCGATGCGCGACTTCCCGGGCCTGACGGTCGTCGACCACCGCGCCGACGAGGGCTACGTCACCCCGGTCGAGGCCGCCGGCGAGGACGACGTCTACGTCTCCCGCATCCGCAAGGACCCGACGGTCGACAACGGCCTCGCGTTCTGGTGCGTCGCCGACAACCTGCGCAAGGGCGCGGCGCTCAACACCGTCCAGATCGCCGAGACCCTGATCGAGCGCTTCTGGGCCAAGGAGCGCGCGAACGCGTAGGTCCGTCCGGCGGTCCTTCTGTCTTCACCACAAAGGGCACGAAGGACACCAAGGTGCACAGAGGGCGTCCGGGGAAACCGGGCGCCCTTTTTCATGCCGAGGGGTCACCATCTGATTCCCTCCTCCACTGGGACTACCGTATGCACGGATTTGATCGTTGGACAGAGGCGTGATTCTTTCGGCCCGTT
>CAYRCO010000177.1:0-6665 GCA_964422775.1 uncultured Rhodovibrio sp. | reverse complement strand
CGTTGACCAAGAGCGCGGTCAGCGCGTCGCGCTCCCAGATGTCGAACGCCATCGCGCCCACGCGCGAGAGCACGATCGAGGTGATAAACACCGCCAGCGCCTGCTGTCCAACCTTGCGGATCGGCGCGATCCAGCGCGCGTAGAGCATCTCCTCGCGGCCGTAGAGCGCGGCGCGCAGGACGTAGGCGATCGCCAGGAAGTGCAGGTAGCGCGCGATCCCGAAGTCGGTCTTGTCGAAGGTCGGCAGGATCGCGAGGCCGATCGCGTCGAAGAACGGCACGTTGTTGAAGATCGGCCCGTAGCAGATCGGCACCATGACGATCAGGTAGGCCGCGGCGATCCAGGTCCACAGCCGGCTCGGCGGCGGCAACGTGATCCAGCCGCGCGCGATCGCGAAGCCGGTGAAGAAGATCAGCTGCCAGGCGAAGGGATTGAAAAACCAAGCCCGGTCCGACCACCACTCCGCCGGCAGGTCGAAGCCGATCGCCCGGTTCGCCGCCCACAGCACGACCGGTGCGGCCAGCCCGACCATCGGGTTGAGCCGGTACAGCCCGACCATCACCGGGATCAGCAGCAGGGCCACCATGTACATCGGCAGGATGTCGAACAGGTTGGGCACGTAGGTCAGGGTGAACAGCCCAAGCAGCCCTTCCTGCGGGTTGTCGAAAAACGGGTAAAGGTTGAGCTGACCGACGTAGTCGCGCGTGTCGAGCGCCCAGGTGCCGAGCACGCATACGCCCGCCGTCGCCAGGAACATGCCGATCTGCGCCCAGTAGATCTGCCAGACCCGGTGCAACACCCGCGCGATGCCGAGCCCCCAGCCCGCGCGCAGGAACACCCCGCCGAACGCGATCGCCGAGGCGAAGCCCGAGCAGAACACGAACCATTCTGTCGCATCCGAGGGGCCGAAGCGCGCCGGAATGTAGCCGGTCCAGGGATTGCCCGGGATGTGGGCGATGAAGATGATCAGCATTGCCACCCCGCGCATCACGTCGATGCGCGGGTCGCGCCGGCTCTTCTTCGCCGGATCGGGCTGGGCCGCGGGTGCGGTGGCAGAGCTCGGGGTCACGGGGCGCACGCCTCTGGTTCGGTTGCCGAAGGCACAGTACCGCGCTGGCCGGGGCCCCGTGCAACTAACATCCCCGCGAGGGGTGGGCGGCGGGCCGGCTTCACCCGCCGTTACGCCGGCTTCGACACCGCGCTGACGTGCCTGCTCAGTGTATTTTTACTTTATTTTCAATATTTTAAAAAATTTATTTCATCCTGCGCAGCTGGCCGCAGGCCGGCGTGTCGAAGGGCGGCCGACGGTTATTCGCCCGCCTCCGGACGCGGCTTTTCCCGCCGCTTCTCCGCCTCGGTGGGCTGCAACCCGTAGGGCTTGGCCAGTTCCCAGACGTGGTCGGGCACCATGTTCTTCATCTTCGCCGGCGCCTTCAGGCGCAGGTGGATGATCGTCTCCACCGCCTTCATCTCCAACCGCGCGCGGGCGAACTCGACGCCGCGCGGGCCGACCAGCGGCATGATCCGACCGACGATCGGGCGCAGCCAGTTGGGCATGCCGCGCACCGGCATACCGCCGGCGGCCTTTTCGGTGTTCTGCTTGAAGCCCTCAACGTGCTTGCCGCGCTTCCCCTTGTCGCCGGGCTCGCCGACCTTGAGTTCGTCGCCCAGCAGATCGACCAGTTCCTGACCGCGGTCGTTGCGCACGAGGAGCCACTGCTCGCCCTCGCCGCCCATGTAGCCGACGGTGATGTCGGCGAGCACGTTCGTGTAGTCGACACAGGTCCGGCAGGTGGTCGGCCAGAAGTCGTCCGGCAGCTTAGAGATCGGCAGCATCAGGAAGGGGAACTCCCGCTTGCTGCCGTCGGCAAAGCGCATCTCGCAGAAATAGTCGGCGCGGAATTCGAAGTAAGTGACCTCGCCCGGCGCGTCGGTGATGTGACTCAGGAACGCGTGGAACTTCTCGGTCGTGGTGTTGTCCGAGCACGGCGTGCCGATGACGTAGATCCGCTCGAAGCCGAGCTCCCGCTCCAGCGCCCGCAGGGCGTAGACCTGGCATGGAATGCCGATCACCGCGACGCGCTTGTGGCCGGCCTTGAGCGCGGGCTCCAGCAGCGCCAGCAGCGGCGCGTAGCCCATCTTCATGCCGCGGCACTGCGCCATCGCCGCCGGCTCGGTCACGATCACCGGCTTGGGCGCCCAGATGTCGTCGTCCTGGTGGCTCATCGCCAGCACCGCGTCGACCGCGTCGGTCTCCAGCAGTCGTTCCCCCAGGCGGGTCGCGATGCCGGTCCACTGCGCGCCCGCCCGCTTGGCTTTCAGCGAGGCGCGGACCATGCGCTGGAACGGGCCGAAGAACTTTTCGTCGCCGCGGGTCATGTCGCGGGCGCGACCATGCACCTGCGCCTCCAGCGACGGGTAATCGGGCGCGATGAACTGACACGCCCGTCCGCAGCGCCCGGGGTCGTCGGTGCGCGAGATGCCGCAGTCGGTGCACAGATCCCGCGGCGCGGACTCCTGAATCTCCGGTGTCCAGAGCCCGGTCCGGCCGCTGCCGTCGGTTGCTTCGCCATCCTTCGGCGCCATGGTGCCCGTCGCCCCCCAGCACGCGTGTCGTCGGTTTCAAATGTCACCCTGCCCGAAGCGTAGCGCCCTCCGCGCGCGCCGGCCAGGGGCTAGCCCAGCTGCGGAACCAGGTGCGCCATCGCCTGCCGGTAGGCCTGCCCGATCGCCGCCTCCTCGGCGTGCCGATGGTCCGCGACCACCCAGCGGCCGCCCGCCATGACGTCGCGCACGGCACCGGTCGGCTGCTGGAACACCAGCGCGTCCAGCAGACGGTCGTCGGGCACGCCAGCCAGCGCCGGCACGTCCCGGTCGAGCACCAGCAGGTCGGCACGCGCCCCCGGCACCAACTGCCCGACCTTCTGCCCCAGCGCCCGCCGGCCGCCCAGCCACGCACGGCTCAGCAGATCCACGCCCGGCGGATCGCCGGCCTTCCGCGGCCGCAGCCCCGGCCGGCCGCCACGGCTCAGGCGCTGCCCGTAGTCGAGCCAGCGCAGTTCGGCGAACGGGTCGCGCGACACCTGGCTATCGCTGCCGATGGCCATGCCCCCGCCGCGCGCCGCGAACGGCTCGCCGGCGAACAGCCCGTCGCCCAGGTTGCCTTCGGTCGACGGGCAGAGCGCCACGCACACGCCCCGCGCGGCCAGGTCGTTGAGTTCGGCCTCGGTCGTGTGGGTGCAGTGGACGAACGTCCAGTTCTCGTCCACCAAATCGCCCTGCGCCAGCAACCAGGCGGCCGGCGGCTTCCGGTAACGGTCCTGGACCGCGTCGACCTCCGCCGGCTGCTCGGCGACGTGGACGTGGATCGGCGCCGTGCCATCCAGACGGCGGAAGCCGTCGACGGCCGCGTGCAGCGTCTCGGGCGTCACCGCGCGCAGGGAATGCGGCGCCAGCCCGACGCGCAGGCCCGGCTGACCGCGGGTCTCCTGCTGCACGCGCTGGATCAGGTGCAGCAGGCGCTCGGGCTCGTTGACGAAGCGGCGCTGCTCGGCCGTCGGTGCCAGGCCGCCGACGCCCGAATAGCCGTACAGGACCGGCAGCAGCGTGACCCCGATGCCGGCGTGCCGGGCGGCCGAGAGCACGCGCCAGGACATCTCCGGCAGGTCGCGGTAGGGGCGTCCGCGCGGATCGTGGTGCAGGTAGTGGAACTCCGCGACGCTGGTGTAGCCGGCCTTGAGCAGCTCGACGTAGGTCTGCGCGCTGACCGCCTCCAGCTGTTCGGGGGTGAGGGCGTTCGCCAGGCGGTACATGCGCGCGCGCCACCCGTCGAACCCGCCCCCGCCCTCGCCCAGCCCGGCGAGTGCGCGCTGAAAGGCATGGCTGTGCGCGTTCGGCACGCCCGGGATCACCGGTCCCTTAAGTCGCGTCGCGCCGGCTGCGTCGGCCTGCGCACGCACGCTGGTGAGCAGCCCGCTCTCCGCCTCGACGCCGAAGCGCACGTCGGCCGCCCATCCCTGAGGCAGCCACGCACGCTCGGCAAAATAGTCCGGCATCGCTCCACCCACCTTGCCACCGGGGCCAGGGGAAGCTTAAGGGGGAGTCCGACCGCCAGACAACGCATGGCGGCGCGCCGGTCGCATGGCTATCACGGGACCGGGCCCGACCCGAACGGACCCCTGAAGGACCTCGGCGATGTGGGACACCCTTTGGCTGGACGCGCGCCTCGCCACCATGGCGCCCGGGTCCGCGCAGGCCTACGGCGCGATCGAGGGCGGCGCGCTCGCCATCAAGGACGGACGGATCGCCTGGCTCGGCCACCGGGACGAGCTGGACGGCGCGCCGGAGAAGCTCGCCAAGCAGGTCCACTGGATCGAGGGGCGCTGGATCACCCCCGGCCTGATCGACTGCCACACCCATCTGGTCCACGGCGGCAACCGCGCGGGCGAGTTCGAACGCAAGCTATTGGGCGCGAGCGCGGCGGAGATCGCGGCGGAGGGCGGCGGCATTACGGCGACTGTCGCCGCCACCCGCGCAGCGAGCGACGACGAGCTGCAGGAGGCCACCGCCGCCCGCCTGACGCCGCTGTTGAACGAAGGCGTCACCACGCTGGAGATCAAATCCGGCTACGGGCTGAGCGCGGACGGCGAAATGAAGCAGCTGCGCGTCGCCCGGCAGCTCAGCCGCGCCTATCCGCTCGACGTGGTGACCACCTTCCTGGGCGCGCACACCTTGCCGCCTGACTACGACGGCGACCGCGCGGCCTATATCCAGGCGGTCGCGGAGGAAATGCTGCCGGCGATCGTCGAGGCGGGTCTCGCGGATGCGGTCGACGTGTTCTGCGAGCGTGACGGCTTCGACGCCCGGCTGTGCGAACGGGTGCTCGCCGCCGCCCGCGGCCACGGCCTGCCGGTCAAGCTGCACGCCGACCAGCTGTCGGATAGCGGCGGCGCGGAACTGGCCGCGCGGTACGGCGCGCTGTCGGCCGACCACCTGGAGTACGCCAGCGCCGAAGGTGTCGCGGCGATGGCCCGATCGGGCACGGTCGCCACGCTGCTGCCGGGCGCGTTTTACTGCCTGCGCGGAACGCAGAAGCCGCCGGTGGCGGCGTTCCGGGAAGCCGGCGTGCCGATCGCGCTTGCCACCGACAGCAACCCCGGAAGCGCGCCCGTGACCTCGCTCCTCCTGATGCTCTCGATGGGCTGCACGCTGTTCGACCTGACCCCGGAGGAGGCGCTCGCCGGCGTTACCCGCGAGGCGGCGCGCGCGCTCGGCCTGTCGGACAGCCGCGGCACGCTCGAGGCCGGCAAGCAGGCCGATCTGTGCGTCTGGGAAATCGAACGCCCGGCCGAACTCGCCTACCGCGTCGGCTTCAACCCGCTCGCCTACGTCGTCAAGCAGGGTCGCGCGCGGGGGTAAAGCGCGGACGCGCTCACCCCTCTCCCTTGACGGGAGAGGCAGGGGCCCGCGCGGTGCAGCCGCTTGGGGCAGCCTCGTGGGAGGGTGAGGGTGGGGCTCCCCGCGATACGCCGAGGCGTCCCACCCTCACCTGTCCTCTCCCGTCAAGGGAGAGGGACCCGCCGATGCGCCCTGCCCGCGCGCTGCGGTCTCTACTCACGGCTTCGTAGGGTGGGTTCGCGAAACAACCCACCGAACGGCGTAGGCGGCTCCCACGCCGCGCCCGCACGCCGCAATGGTGGATTGCCGCGAAGTGCGGCGAATCCACCCTACGGATCGGGAGAACCCGCGACCCCCCGGGCTACGTCTTCGCCTGCGCTTCCGCCCACGCCCGCATCGTCTCGACGATCCGGCGCAGGTGCGGGCGGACCGAGCCGCCGCCCTTGTTGCTGTAGGTCCAGGGCGGGCTTTCCTGCATGTAGGTGCGCTGGGCGAGTTCGACCTGCAGGGCGTGCGTGCCCTCGTCCGGGCGGCCGTAGCTGCGGGTGATGAAGCCGCCCTGGAAGCGGCCGTCGACCGTGTGGCTGTAGCCCTCGACCGCCTCGACGACCTCGGCGACGGCATCGCGCAGGTCGGGCGCGCAGCTGGTGCCCGCGCGTGTGCCGATGTTGAAGTCGGGCAGCGTGCCCTCGAACAGCCGCGGGATCTGGCTGCGGATGGTGTGCGCCTCCAGCAGCACGACCACGCCGTAGCGGTCCTTCGCCTGCAGCATCAGATTGGCGAGCGCCAGGTGATACGGCTGCCAGTAATCCCGCCAGCGCGAGCGGATCTCGTCCTCGCCGGGTTCGAAGCCGTCCTGGTAGATCGCCTCCCCATCGAAGGTGCGGGTCGGGCAGATCTCACTCGGCCCCGCGCCATGGTAGAGCGGTGAGCCGTCCGGCGGCCGGTTCAGGTCGCAGACGTAGCGCGAGTAGATCGAGCGGATGTGCGGCACCTCGAGCTCGGTCAGGAACTCGTACAGGCGGTTGACGTGCCAGTCGGTGTCGGCGGCGGCGCGGCCGGCATCGGTCATGCGCTCGGCCACCTCCTCGGGCGTCAGGGCGCCTGCGTGCGGCATGGAGACGACCAGCGGGCCGGTACCCTCGACGACTTTGTAGACCATGAGCGCGAGCGTCCTTCCTTTGGGTGGCGGGCCTCGCTGGAGCGGGCCTTAAGGGGGGCGGGCGGCGTCTTGGACCGGCGGGCGGGTTGGCCGCGGTGATAGACCA
>CAYRCO010000176.1:4417-6690 GCA_964422775.1 uncultured Rhodovibrio sp. | reverse complement strand
TGGACCATGCCGTCGATGTCGCCCGGCAGGCCGACGAACAGGCCGAACTCTGTGATGTTCTTGACCTCGCCCTCGAGCTCGGTGCCCGGAGGATACTTCTCCTTGAACTCCTCCCAGGGGTTCGGCAGGCACTGCTTGAGGCCGAGCGAGATCCGGCGCTTCTGCTCGTCGACGTCCAGGATCATCACCTCGACCTCCTGGGAGGTGGAGACGATCTTGCCCGGATGGATGTTCTTCTTGGTCCAGCTCATCTCGGAGACGTGGACCAGGCCCTCGACGCCGGGCTCCAGCTCGACGAACGCGCCGTAGTCGGTGATGTTGGTGACGCGGCCGGTGAACTTGGCGCCGGTCGGGTACTTCTGCGACGCGCCCTCCCACGGGTCGGCCTCGAGCTGCTTCATGCCGAGCGAGATGCGCTGGGTGTCCGGGTTGAAGCGGATCACCTGCACCTCGACCGTCTGGCCGATCTGCAGGATGTCGGTCGGATGGTTCACCCGCTTCCAGGACATGTCGGTGACGTGCAGCAGGCCGTCGACGCCGCCCAGATCGACGAAGGCGCCGTAGTCGGTGATGTTCTTCACCACGCCCTGCAGCACCTGGCCTTCCTTCAGGCTGGCGACCAGTTCGCTGCGCTGCTCGGCGCGCGTCTCCTCCAGCACCGCGCGGCGCGACACCACGATGTTGCCGCGGCTGCGGTCCATCTTGAGGATCTGGAACGGCTGCGGGGTGCCCATCAGCGGGGTCACGTCGCGCACCGGACGGATGTCGACCTGGCTGCCCGGCAGGAACGCCACGGCGCCGTTGAGGTCGACGGTGAAGCCGCCCTTGACCCGGCCGAAGATCTGGCCGGTGACGCGCTCGCTGTTGTTGAACGCGCGCTCGAGCTGTGTCCAGGCCTCCTCGCGGCGGGCCTTCTCACGGCTGAGGACGACCTCGCCGTTGCGGTTCTCGTAGCGCTCGAGGAAGACCTCGACCTCGCCGCCTTCCTTGAGGTCGGCGTCCTCGCCGGCCTTGGCGAACTCCTTGAGCGCGACGCGCCCCTCGCTCTTCAGGCCGACGTCGATCATCACCTCGTCGCCGTCGAAACCGAGCACGGTGCCTTTGAGAACCGTGCCTTCGAGGCGGCCCTCGCCGCCGAGGCTCTCCTCGAGGAGCGCCTCGAAGTCTTCCTGGGTGCTGCTCTGGGCAGCGGCGGATTCAGCCATGATGTCTCACGTATCCTTCTTTTGAACCGTCTTCGTATTCAGGCCAGCCGGTTGTGTCCGGCGGTCTTCCCGACGCCAAAGGCGGAAGGCCGGGCGTGTGTCGCTTCCGGTATCCGCGGCCCGAGGGCCCGGGTGGGCCCTGCGGCCGCCCTTCCAAGCGGCGACGACCCCGGTTCCACCGCCGTCCTGGCGGACGGGGCGGTCGGGGTCGTGTGGGTGTTTATGCGGTGCGCACGACCGCTGTCCAGCGAAACCGCCCGCGGATGGCGGGCGGTCCGGCCGACCGACGTCGGCGCGGCCATTAGGCCGTCGTCACGCCGCAGCGGCTGCGCACGATGTCCAAGGCCCGGTGGAACGCGGCGTCGACGTCGAGATCCGACGTGTCGAGTGTCACCGCATCGGCCGCCGCCGTCATCGGGGCGGTCGCGCGCGCGGCGTCGCGCTCGTCGCGTTCCCTCAGGTCCTCCAGGACGCGCGCATATATACGCGCCTCGCCCCGGCCAAGCAACTCCTCGTGCCGGCGGCGCGCCCGCTCTTCCAGGCTGGCGGTGACAAACAGTTTGGCGCACGCATCCGGGCAGACGACGGTGCCGATGTCGCGACCGTCAAGTACGGCGCCTGCCCGCCCGGCTGGCGGGTCGAAGGCGACCGCGCGCTGGAACGCCAGCAGCGCGGCGCGCACATCCTCGTGGGCGGACACGACGGAAGCGGCCGCGCCGACCCCTTCGGCGCGCAGGTCGTCTCGGCCTAGGTCGGCACTGGTCAGCGCCTCGGCGACCGCTGTCGCGGCCCGCACGTCGGCCGGATCGCCTCCGGCGGCGAGCAGCTTCGCCGCGACCGCGCGGTAGATCGAGCCGGTGTCGAGGTAAACCAGGTTGAGAGCGCCCGCCAGCCGGCGGGCGAGCGTGCCTTTGCCAGCCGCCGCGGGCCCGTCGACGGCGACGACGATCGCGCGGCCGGGTGGCGGATTGCTGTCGGTGTTCGCGCTCATCGGGCGCCGTTTAGCATAGCCCGGCGCGCCAGGGGAGGGGGATATCGGCTGCGCCCGCGCGTCGCGCGGGCCGCCGT
>CAYRCO010000176.1:0-4317 GCA_964422775.1 uncultured Rhodovibrio sp. | reverse complement strand
CGCTGGGCGGTGCGCTGGTCGGGGTAGATGAAGCCGACCACCTCGTACGCGCTGGCGCCCAACTGGTTGCCGGGGACGTACCAGACGCGCACCTTGGACCAGTCGCCGGCGCGCGAGACGTCGCGCACCGGGGTGTTCTGGTGGATCCGTCCGCGGTTCAGCCAATTGGCGTGATCGACCACGATCTCCCGCGGGCCGCGGACTTCCTTCACATAGGCGAGATGGCCGCGCTTGTAACCGGTGTTGAGCAGCATCACCGAGCCTTCGCGCGGACGCTGCTCGCGCGGATAGCGGCCGTCGGCCTGATGCCACCAGGTCCAGGCGTCGCCGCGGATCGAGATGCCGGACGCTTTGCGGGCGTAGGGTACGCACTGCAGCGGCCTTCCGGGCGCGTACATGACCGGGCGCGCGGTCGGCTCCGGCGCCGGCTGCCGGGCCTCCGGCAGGTCGGGAACGGTGCGCACGGTCTCGACCGCGGGCTTGGACGTACTGCAGGCCCCCAGCGCAAGCAGCGCAAGCGCGAACGGGACAAAACGGATCCGGGTCACGGTTTGGACGCCCCGAGTGGTCGCAGGTCCAAAACAGCCTAGCGCAGCTGGACGGAAGCGGAAAGCGTTATCTGTGAGACTTTTAAGCGGTCTGTTTGCATCGCTGTATCAGCGCCGGCCGCTAACTGTTAGCGGATGTCCCCGGCTTGCCGTCCGGCCGGCGTGGATGCGACATCTCGTACCGGATTTGGTGCGGTGGCCGCCCGTGGCCGCGGCTTTCGCCGGGCACCATGTTCGTGTCAGAAGGCGCAACCGCGTCACGGCCGACGGATCAACGACGAGGCAGGTCTCGCCATGCAGCACGGCAAGAGCGGCGCCGGCGGCGCCCCGGCAACTCCCGCGTCGACCCCACTGGAAGCGGCCCCGCTCCGCCAAGCGGTCGGTGAACTCGTGTTCGAGACGCGCGGCCAGGGCTTCCGGGAGATCACGCGGGAGGTCGAGGACTGGGTCGCGCGGCATGGGATTCAGGAGGGCCTGCTGACCGTCTTCATCCGGCACACCTCCGCCTCTCTGGTGATCCAGGAAAACATCGACCCGGACGTGCAGGCCGACATGCTGGACTTCTTCCGCCAGCTGGTGGTCGAAGACACCAGCCTGTACCGGCACAGCTACGAGGGCCCGGACGACCAGCCGGCGCACATCCGCGGCGCGCTGACCTCCAGCGACCTCAAGATCCCGATGCAGGACGGCCGGCTGATGCTCGGCCGCTATCAGGGCATTTTCCTGTTCGAGCACCGCACTGCGCCCAAGACGCGGCACATCGCCCTGCACCTCCTGGGCAGCTGAAGCGCCGTCGCGTGCCGCTAACGTGCTGCGGTGCGGGCCCACCGCCAACGAACCGTCAAATTTCCGCCACCCCGCGCCCACGCCGCCTGCCCACCTGCCAACCTGTTGGCGGGCCGGCCCGCCAGTCACCCGTATCCGGGTTCAACAGCCGTTTTCGGCTGATTACCTGGACGGTCGAACGCGGTCGCCGGGTTCGCCCTGGACATCCGACCGCGATGCGGTGAACAGCCAACGGGTTAGGAGGCGTTTGCGATGCAGTTCAGCCGTTTGCGCACGGCCGCGGCGGGCGTGGCCTGTAGCGCCATGCTTGTGGCGGGCGCCGCGCCGGGTGCTCTTGCGCCCAGCCAAGCGACGGCGCAGGAAATGCCGCCGAGCTTCGCACCGGTGGCGAAGGATCTGTTGCCTTCGGTGGTCAACATCTCGACCACCCGCCAGGTCGAGCAGCAGGGCGGGCCTCTGGGGCAGCTGCCAGAGGGCCATCCGCTGCGCGAGTTCTTCGATCGTTTCGGCGGCGGCGAACGGGGGCAGCAGCGCCAGCGGCAGATGCGCTCGCTCGGCTCCGGCTTCGTGATCGACGCGGCCGGCTACGTCGTCACCAACCACCACGTGATCAAGCAGGCCGACCAGGTCTCGGTCGTCCTGCAGGACGACACGCGCCTGGAGGCCGAGGTGGTCGGCGCCGATCCGAAGACCGACCTGGCGCTGCTCAAGGTCGATGCCGAGCGCGATCTGAACCCCGTCGACTGGGGTGACAGCGCCAACGCCGAAGTCGGCGATTGGGTGCTGGCGATCGGCAATCCGTTCGGTCTTGGCGGTTCGGTTACCGCCGGCATCGTCTCCGCGCGCGGCCGGGCGATCGATGCCGGGCCGTACAGCCGGTTCATCCAGACCGATACCGCCATCAACCGCGGCAACTCCGGCGGCCCGCTGTTCAATACGGACGGCGAGGTGATCGGCGTCAACACCGCGATCCTGTCGCCCAGTGGCGGCAACGTGGGCGTCGGCTTCGCGCTGCCGTCGAAGGTCGCCCAGCCGATCATCGCCGAGCTGAAGGCGAACGGCGAGGTCGTGCGCGGCTGGCTCGGCGTCAGTGTCCAGCCGGTGACCGACCAGTTGGCCCGGGGTCTGGAGCTGCCGCAGGACACCGGTGCGCTGATCGGCGACGTCCGGCCGAACAGCCCGGCGGAACAGGCTGGCCTGAAGTCCGGCGATGTCGTCGTCGGATTTGACGGCGAAGCGGTGAACGATCCGCGCGACCTGGCCTGGCAGACCTCACAGCGCGACCCGGGCGAGACGGTGGAGCTGGCGCTCTATCGCGACGGCGCCCGGCAGACGGTCGAGGTCGAACTGGGCCGGCGCTCGGATGCCGCGCAAAAGGCCGCGGGCGCGGGCGGCACCGATAAGCTGGCGCGCCTGACCGCCAAGGCGATGGGCGTGCAGCTGGCGGCGCCGCGTCCGCAGGTCCTGGAGCAATTCGACCTGCCGCGCGACGTCGACGGCGCGGTGGTCGCCCGGGTCGCTCCGAACGGTCCGGCCGCCGCGCAGGGCGTGCGTCCCGGCGACGTGATCCGACAGGTCGGCCGGCGTGCGGTCGATGCCCCGGGCGACGTCTACACCGCCGTCGAGCAGGCGCTGGCCCAGGGCAGCGACGGCTTGGTCTTGCTGTTGCGCCGGGGCAACCAGACGCAGTTCGTGTCGATCCCGCTGGTCCGCCCGGAGCAGCGGGGGTGACCGCCGCGGCACGTAAGATCCGCAAATAAGAAAGAGCCGGTCCGAGGCGTCGGACCGGCTCTTCGTTTATGGCGCTATCGCCTTTCGCGCACCGTTGGTGGCGCCCTCTTCGACGCTGAAGCGCGCATACCTGGCGACGCTTGGCGGCCGCTATTCCTCGCTGGTCGTCTCCAGCTCTTCCTGACCCGGTCGCTCGGCGATCTGCTGCGGGCGGCCGTCCGCGCCCCCGCGCTCACCCGGCGCGAGGTAGAAGACGTGTTGGCCGATCACCGGGCCCTTGTCGAAATGATTGCGCCAGTCGGGCGATACGTAGTCGGCGTGGTACCAGCGGGCTCCGCCGGTCGGATCCGGCGAGAAGTCCCAGAACACGGCGCGCGCCAGCGACTGGCTGTGACGCCACGCCTTCTTGTCCTGCGGCTCGTCGCTGCGCCCGTCGCAATAGAACGAGAACTGGCAGCGGTGCAGGCGCTCGGCGCCGCCCTGCTTCATGACCTGACAGACGGTGTTCGGATAGTCGTCGGAAGCGACCCGGTTCATGACCACGTGGCCGACGGCCAGCTTACCGGCGTCGGGCTCCCCGCGCGCCTCGAAGTAGATCGTCTTGGCCAAACACTCGATCTGCCGCCGGACGTCGGTGGTCCCGGTCTGACCGCTCGCAACGCCCGCGGAGGTGTCCTCGCGCGCGGTCTTCTCATCGGCCGGCTTGGCGTCGTTGGCGGCGGCTGGCTGAAGCGCCAGGAACACCGCGGCGAACGCGCTCATAAAAGCGACCGACAGCCGGGTCGCGCGGCGCCCGTGCGCCGCCTGGTATGGCGCGGCGATCCCCATCTCTGTCGTCATCGCCGTGTCCCTCCATAAAAATTAATCGGCCGCGGCCTCGCTGGCGCGGCCGTGTTGTTTCACCGATCGTGCGGACGGCAGGTGCCCCCTCGCGGTCCCGTCCGACCGATGACAAGCCATGCCACATTTAAGCCAAATTTGAGCGATGTGGAGTCCTGAATCGCAGGCGCGATCCAGACAGAGATTACCATACGATTAACGCGGGCGAGGCTTTGGCGCTTCGCGCGGCGGACCCGTGTCTCAGCTTAACCATGTAAGTGGATGGAAACGCGGGCGTTGTGCGCCTGTGACAAAAACGCGCCCAGCGTGCTGTTAACCTTCGGGAAGCGTCGGATCAGGCGTGACTACCTAATAATTGGTAGAAAACCCGGGCAGGAAGGACAGAAACGCCCGTGGCGGGAAGGGTAGCCGA